>NZ_FNSK01000002.1:405000-549856 GCF_900105075.1 Rhodobacter sp. 24-YEA-8 | reverse complement strand
AGCATGGCCTGGCCAATGCGGTGATCCTGCCCTATGTGGTCGCCTTCAACCGCCCGGCGATCGAGGCAAAGGTCGCCCGTGTCGCGCATACCCTTGAAATCGAAGGCGGTTTTGATGGGTTCATGGCCTGGCTCCTCGACTTCCGTCGCGATCTGGGCATCCCCCATACCCTGGCGGAACTTGGCGCGACGGCAGAGCGCGCCGATGAGATCGCCGCGAAAGCGCTGGCCGATCCTTCGACCGGGGCGAACCCGCGCAAAATGGATCAGGATGATTTCCGCCGCCTCTATCTCGCCGCTCTGAGTGGCGATCTGACGATTTCATAAGGAGGGAAACCCGATGTTCACCAGCCTGAACGGGCAAAGCGCCATCGTCACCGGCGCGTCAAAGGGCATCGGGCGCGGCATTGCCCGCGCGCTGGCCGCAAACGGTGCGCAAGTGACTCTGGTTGCGCGCGGCATTCCGGCGCTTGAGGCGGTGCGCGATGCCATCCTCGCGGATCTGCCAGGCGCGAAACTGCGGCTTGCCAGCTGCGACATTGCCGACTGGGCCGCGGTGAAAGCCATGGTCGATGAGGCGGCGGCAGCGCAGGGTGGCCTGAATATCCTCTGCGCCAATGGCGGCATCTATCCCCAGACCACGATGGAGGCGATGGAGCCTTCCGAATGGGATCAGGTCATGGCGGTGAATACGCGGTCTTCCTTTCTGGCCGTGAAAGCCGCGCAGCCGCATTTCCGGAAAGCGGGCGGAGGTCGCGTCGTTCTGACCTCGTCGATCACCGGCCCGATCACCGGCTATCGCGGCTGGAGCCATTACGGCGCCTCCAAGGCGGCACAGCTTGGCTTCATGCGCTCGGCCGCGATGGAGCTGGCCAAGGATAAGGTCACCATCAACGCCGTTCTGCCCGGCAATATCATCACCGAAGGGTTTGTGGGTAACGGCCCGGAGTATCTCGCCGCGATGGAGGCCTCGGTGCCGCTTGGGCGGCTTGGAACGGTCGATGACATCGCCAATGCGGTTTTGTTCCTGGCCTCGGATCTTGCCGGCTACATCACCGCGCAGACCATCGTGATCGATGGTGGCCAGGTGGTGCCGGAATCGCTCGACGCGATGGCATAGGAACAGACGCAGATGTCAGACACCGTTCAGGTCAATCGCTGGCGCCGCTATTCCGACTGGGACGAGCGCCCCTTGCGGCTGGATCGTTTCGCAAAGGAAGACCCGGCCAATGGCTTTGCCACCTTCAAAAGCCCGGCCGATCCCAAACCGGGCATGACGATCAGCGGCGGCCGGATCGCCTCGATGGATGGCGTGCTGGCGCATGATTTCGACATGATCGACGCCTTTATCGCCGAATATCACCTCGACCCGGCCATTGCCCCCGAAGCGATGGCGATGGACTCGGGCGAGGTCGCGCGGATGCTGGTCGATATGCATGTCCCGCGCGAGACGCTGGTGCGGCTGGCGCATGGGATGACGCCTGCAAAACTGGTCGATGTTGTGTCGCAGCTGAACGCGATGGAAATCGCCTTCGCCTATTCGAAAATGCGCCCGAGGAAGACCCCCGGGAACCAGGCCCATGTGACCAATGCGAAAGACGATCCGCTGCAACTTGCCGCCGATGCGGCGGTGGCGGCGGGGCATGGCTTTGACGAGGTCGAGACCACGATGCGCGTCGCCCGCTGCGCCTGGTCGAATGCGCTGGCCTGCCTGGTGGGATCGTCGGTCGGCGAATGGGGGACCCTGTTCCAGTGTTCCTCGGAAGAGGCCGAAGAACTGCGGATCGGCATGGCGGGCTTTACCTCTTACGCCGAAACGGTGTCGGTCTATGGCACGGAACGCAGCTTTACCGATGGCGATGATACGCCCTGGTCCAAGGCATTCCTCGTGGCAGCCTATGCCTCGCGCGGGATCAAGGCGCGCTGTACTTCGGGTGGCGGGTCAGAACTGCTGATGGGTTATCACGAGGCGAAATCGCTTTTGTATCTCGAAGCCCGCTGCCTGTGTCTGCAGCGTGGCATGGGGGTGCAGGGCACCCAGAATGGCGGCATCGACGGCGCGCCGATCACGGCATCGATCGCGGGCGGCATGCGCGAGATGATGGCGGAAAACCTGCTCGCGGTCTGGCTGGATCTGGAATGCGCATCGGGCAATGACGCGCGTGCAACCGAATCGGAAATCCGCGTCGGTGCCAAGATCCTGCCCTACCTGATCGCGGGTTCGGACCTGATCTGCTCGGGCTTTGGCTCGATCCTGAAATATGACAATTCCTTTAACCCATCGCTGTTCAACGGCGAGGAGATGGAGGATTACCTCACCCTCCAGCGAGATTTCGAGGCCGATGGCGGGCTGACCCCGATCCCGGAGGCCGAGGCGCTGTCACTGCGCATCCGTGCGGTCGGGGCGATCTCGGCGGTGCTGGAAGAACTCAGGCTGGCGACACCGACACAGGCGATGAAAACCAGTGTCATCGCGGCATCGGGGTCGCGCGAGACACAGACCTTTTCCACCGGCGAGACGGCGCGGATTTCCGAAGAAATCCAGGCGCGCGGGATCAATGTGATCGATGTGATCCAGGCGCTGGCAAAACGCGGCTTTTACCCCGAGGCCGAAAACCTTTTGCAAATCGTCAAGCTGCGGGTCTCGGGTGATTACCTGCAGACCTCGTCGATCATCCGCCAGGGGCGTATCCTTTCGGCAATCAATGACCCCAATGATTACGCGGGCCCCGGCACCGGTTATCGCATGACCGAGGCGCGCCGCGATGAGATCAACGAGATCCGCGACCTGATCGGCCAGTCCGAGGTACTCTCGGATCAGGCCCGCCACCGGCGCGGCGAAAGCCGCCGCATCGCCTATGCGCCCCAGGGCGCGGCATCAAAGGGCGCGGCCCCGCATGAGGTGGTGATCGGCATTTCACCCGCCTTTGGCCTGCAACTCTACCAGACGACTGCCGGTCTGGCGCTCTCGGATGTGCTGGCGGCCCTGATCCGGGGTATCACCGCCGGGGGCGGCGTGGCACGGATCCTCAGGATGCATCACACGGCGGATACGTCTTTCCTGGGGCTGACAGCGGCAGAAATGTCGGGCTCGGGCTTTGGCATCGGCATCCAGGCCAAGGGAACCGCGGTGATCCATCAGCGCGGCCGGATGCCGCATAACAATCTCGAACTCTTCTCGAACGCGCCGATCACCACCCTCGCGCATTATGAAAACATGGGCAGGAACGCGGCGCGCTGGACCCATGGCGAACGCCCCGAGCCAGTCTCGGTGCCGACCGATGGCCAGGCACTCGGGGCGCGGTTCCACGCCCAGGTTGCGCTGATCTATGCGATCGAAACCGGCCTGACCGATCCGAACCGCGCGCCCGAAGACATCACCGTGACCTTTCTGGATGCGGGCCCGGAGACAGGAGAAAAGCCATGACCACCAGACCACCCCGCGCCCTGACACGCGCCGATTTCCCCCTGGCCGAAACTGCGCCCGACCGGGTGCGTGGCGCGCGCGGCAAGCCGCTTGACGCATTGACGCTTGACGCCGTGATGACGGGCGAGGTCACCATCGAAGACCTGCGCATCACGCCACAGGCGCTGCTGGCCCAGGCCGAGATTGCCCGCGATGCCGGCCGCGCGGCGCTGGCCGCGAATCTCGAACGCGCCGCCGAGCTGGTCCATGTGCCGCAGGATCTCATCATGGAAACCTATGAGATGCTGCGGCCGGGGCGGGTGAAAGACAGCGCCACGCTGCGCGCCCGGGCCGCGATGCTGCGCCGTGACCACGGTGCCGAAAAGCTGGCGGAATTTCTTGAAACCGCCGCGATCCATTACCAGCGCCGCGGTCTGATGCCCGGCTGAAAGGAGGCCCAAGATGCGGCTTGACGGAAAAATCGCCTTTGTCACCGGGGCCGGATCGGGGATCGGGCGCGGTTCGGCCCAGGCACTGGCCGGGGCGGGGGCGATGGTGGTGGTGACCGACCGCGATGGTGCCGCCGCCGGTCTGGTGGCCGCAGAGATCACCGCCTCCGGCCAGCGCGCCGAGGCGATGGCGCTCGACATGACCGACACGGCTGCGATCCGCGCGGCGATCCATGAGGTCATCACCCGCCACGGGCGGATCGACGTGCTGCATTCCCATGCCGGGATCCAGATCGAAGGCCGGCTCGATCAGGTGAGCCCTGATCAGATGGATGCCTCATGGGTGATGAATGTGCGGTCGCATTTCGTGGCGGCACAGGCGGTGATCACGCAGATGCAGGCGCAGAAAAGCGGCTCGATCATCATCACCGCGTCAAATTCCGGGGTGCAATATGATGCCGGGATGATCGCCTATGCGGTGACGAAACACGCCGCCGTCGCCATGGTAAAACAGATGGCGAAGGATTTCGCGAAAGATGGAATCCGGGTCAATGCGCTTTGCCCCGGCTTTATCGACACCCCGTTCAACGCCGGGTTTGAACGCCAGATGGGCGGGCGGGCCGGGCTTGAGGCCTATATCTCCACCGCGATCCCCGCCGGGCGTTTCGGCACGGTCGAAGAGGTCGCAGCAGCGGTGCTTTACCTCGGCTCCGATCAGTCGCGTTTCGTCACCGGCCTCGCGCTGGTCGCCGATGGCGGAGAATGTCTCTGACAGGGCGGAAAGATTACAGTCTGGCAGGTGTTTTCCTGTCAGGCGATGCGCCACCGGGGCAGCCGAAGGATGGTTCTGGCAGCCATCGTCAGGACAAGCGCAACCTCCCCCATTCGATGCCGCGTCCGTTGGGCTGTACCAGGCCATCAACGATAATGGCTCAGCCCAGGGGCTTTTCGATCCGATTGCGCGGCCTGACGGACAGAACACAGCCTTTGTGCCAGGGTCTGCAGCCAACGTCACCGAATATCGCGATTCCTGCGCGACATATGGCCTGACGCAGGTCACGATCCGTTCGGTAAAGAACGCGGCCGCGTCAGAGCTCTCATCGGCGTCAGGGGCAACCGCCCGGCAGTTTCAGGGGAATGGTGCGCCCCGTTCGCCCCAGCCATTGGCGCAGATGCCCTATTTGCCCGATATCCGGCAGGAACTGATATCCGCCACAGCGGAGGTTGAGTGCGTCACTTCAAACGCGCACCGAGGCAGGCTGCCCCCTGAACCATCGATCCGCGTGACGGTCAGCCTGCGGGCCTGTCCGGTAACGGGCAGGCCGTCAACCGCATCGCCCTGCCCGTTCAAAACTGGTGCAACGAAACTGCCCATGCCCGTCCTGCGCTCTTCGTCGACACCTGCAAACCCCCTGAAGGGCCTGCTTCGGAATGGCAAAGGTCCGGGCCGCGAGATCAGGGTCCGGACCGAGAAGCGTATAACACACTTATCGCGCAGCAGCCGGCATCGGACCGGACCGGACCGGTCAATGCAGCATCGAACGCTCCGACCATCTGGCTGACCTAACTGCATGGCCCACATCTTCACCGGGAGGCGGGGTTCTGTGACGGCGTCTACACCTGCTCAGCTTTCCCGACATGGCCTGTGCGGGCAGCGGAGGTACGCTCGCGTGGCAAACCTCCCTCGCGGAACGGCGTGCATGCCAGACAGGTAAATCGCATCGTGAAAATCCGGGGTCGGACCGCTGTCACCGGCGGCCTTTGCAGTCTGACATTCGCGCTGGCCCAAAGCCACCCTGTGCTTTCTGCAATGGCGGCATTTGATAAATGAATTATGCGCCCTGGCATCCCTGCGGCTACGGAAAGGTGTAAGTAGGGAGTAGATTATGACAGGCACTACAACTGGCACCTGGGTCACTGCTGTTTCTGTTGCCGAGCTGGATGACGGCGACGCGATGCGTTTCGATCATGAGGGCCGCTGTGTCGCGGTCTATAATGCTGGTGGCACCTTTTACGCTTCGGCCGGCATTTGCAGCCATGAACATGCCTTCATGTCAGAGGGCTATCTCGATGGTCATATCATCGAATGCCCCCTGCACCAGGCGCTGTTTGATATCCGTACCGGCGCCAACCTGTCACCTCCTGCGACGAAATCCCTGCAGACCTATCCTACCCGGGTTGAGAACGGACAGGTGATGGTTCTGCTGGGCTGATGAGACAGGGCGCTGCGTCGGAGGAGACGCGCAGCGCAGAAAAAAACCAAGGGAGGAACAGATGAAACTGACACGCCGCAGCGTGCTTGGCAGCGCATTGGCATCGACGGCTCTTGCAGCCATACCAGCCGGAATTTTGCCGCATCTCGCGCAGGCTCAGACAGGCGGGGGGGTGCACAGCGTCCTGAACGCCCTGATCGCGCAATATGCAGCGTCCGCCGCCGAGGGGATGAAAAACGCCTCTGTCGCCGCACTTTATGACCGCGACGCTTTCGCCGATTACCTCGAAGTCTATCCGGTGGCTGATCTGGTCGATGGCTTTGACTGGAAGCCGGGCATGGGCGCAACCTTTACCGGACCCTATAGCAAGCTCGAGATCAAGGCTCCTTTCACCGATTACATTCCTCTTCCCGAGGGGCCGGTGCTGGACCCGGCGAAGACCTATAAGATCGGCTTCGTCTTCCACGGCTTCAATCATCCCTGGCTGATTGCGCTTGCAGATACCGCAGCCTGGGAGGCAGCGCGTCACCCGAATATCGAGATCGAAGTCGTCGATGCAGAATTCGATGACAACAAGATGGGCCAGATCATTGATACCTGGGTGACGCGCCAGTTTGACGGGATCGTCCTCTGGCCTTCGCGCGAGGCACCGATGGGGCCGCCGGTGGATCGTGCCATTGATGCCGGCATTCCGGTGGTCAGCGTTGACCGCCGCACCTCGTCGCAAAAGATCAGTTCGGAAGTTCTGGGGAATTTCTACGCGAATGGTCTGCAACAGGGGCTTTATCTCAAACATTCCGGCCAGACCGGCAAGATCATCCTCAACCGCAAGGATCTGGGCAGCACTGCCGATTCCATCCGCACCGGCGCGTTCCTGCAGGTGATCGGCCAGGAAGAAGGCTTTGAGATTGCAGGAAATTACCACACCAACAGCCAGCGCTCGCTTGCATTCCAGTCCACGGTGGATGCGCTTCAGGCGATCCGCGATGTCTCGGTCAGCTTCAATACCGGCGGCGAAGAGGCAATGGGCGCACTCGATGCGATCCGCGAAGGGAACCGGCTCGATTCCGCGCCTGATGGCAAGCGTATCGCCATCCTCGCCAATGATGATGCGAAAGAGGTGCTGCATGAGGTGGAACAGGGCAATATCGCCATGGTCTCCCCCTATACGCCGCTGATCGGTGATATCGGGATCCGAACCGTCCTTCTGCATATCGGTGCGAAAGAGGGGCTGAATGCCGCACCGCCGCGTCTGGTGCTGACTCCGAACCTGCCGATGATCACCCGTGAGAAGATGACCATCGAAGGGGTCGAGACCATGACGCCGGCCGAATGGCCCTATGCTTACGGTCCCGCCGTCGCCTGAGCGGCCACGGATCCGACGGTGTGCTTCCGGCTGGCTTTGCCATCCGGAAGCTGCCGGTTTCCTCCGCAGCCCTTGCCAACGGAGCCTTCCCTTGTCTGACATTCAGAAAACTCACAGCCCCGCAGTTTTTATGCGGGCTGGGCCCCGCTTTGCCCGGGCCTTCGGGAGCGGTGGCGGTGACCTGAGCCGCTTTTTAGTGCTGATCGCGCTGCTGGTGACTGGCGCACTGCTGTTTCCCGGATTTGCCAGCCCCGGCAACGCCATGGTGATCCTGACCTCGGTTGCCGGGGTCGGGATCCTGGCGCTCGGCATGACCATGGTGATCATCACCGGCGAAATTGACCTTTCTGTCGCGGGGATTGCGGTGCTTTCGACCGTGATCGGCGGCGTCTTGCTGCCGGGGGGCTCTCCGGTCATGGTGATCGGTGCGGTTCTGCTGACCGGGCTGGTCCTCGGGCTGATCAACGGGATCCTGGTGGCCGCGCTGCGGCTGTCTTCACTGATCGTGACCCTTGCCACTATGGGGATCGCCAGCGCGCTGGCGAATATCATCTCACGCGGACAGGCGAGCTACCCGAATGCCATGCCGGAATTCCTCTGGTTCGGGCGCGGCGCGATTGCCGGTCTGCCGGTGCCGGTTGCCCTGTTCCTGCTGGCGGCGGCTGTCGCGCTGGTGCTGACCGGATCGGCCAGCTTCGGGCGCAGGCTTTATGCCACCGGCGGCAATGCACGGGCCGCGGAACTGTCCGGTGTTCAGACCTGGAAAGTCCGCCTGACGGTTTTCGCCCTTTCGGGCCTTGCCGCAGCGCTGGTCGGCCTGATTGAAAGCGCGCGTCTGGGTTATATCAACCCTGCCGGTTTTGTGGGGCTGGAACTGAAGGTTCTGGCGGTCGCGGTCCTTGGCGGTGCGGCGCTTTCCGGCGGTGTCGGCTCGGTCCGGGGGGCGGTTCTTGCCACGCTGATCATCGGCTGCATCAACAATCTGCTGAACCAGGCCGGGGTCAGTTTCTACATGCAGCAGGTGGTGACCGGGCTGGTGATCCTTGCGGTCGTGGCCCCGGGTTTCAGCAAAAGGATTGATGTGCGATGAGCATTGCAACGACGCCCCGCCACAGGGGGCCTGCGATCATAGCCCAGCTGATCGGCAACCCGCTTTTGTGGTTGCTCGTGCTGATCCTGGCCCTGGGCCTGATGACCAGCCCGGTCTTTCTCAGTGGCAATAACATCGCCAATGTCCTGCGCAATGCCGCAGTGGTCGGGCTGCTGGCCACCGGTTTTTCGGTGGTGCTGCTGACCGGGCGGATCGATCTGTCGATTGCCTCGGTCATGGTCTTTTCGGTGATTGCAGGTGTGCTGCTGACAACCGAAGCCGGGCGATATCTCGGATTTCGCTGGATGGTGCGCGGCAATACATTTGCCGGCCCGGAAACGCTGGCCATCGGGCTTTGCCTGGCAAGCGGGGCGCTGCTCGGGCTGCTGAACGGGCTTGGCTCCGTCGGGCTGAAGATCACCTCTTTCATCTTCACCCTGATCACCATGACCGCCCTGCGCGGCGTCAGCTATCTGATCACCAATGGCGCGCCGGTCTATTACTCCGAAGGGCTGATGCGCTGGCTGGGCGAGGCCGTGTTCTTCGGCCTGCCGGTGGGCTTCATTCTGTTCCTTGCCATGGCGGTCCTGCTGCATCTTACCCTCAGCGGAACGGTTTTCGGCCGCAGGCTGATGGCCATAGGCGGCAATGAAAAAGCCGCGCGTTACAGCGGCATCAATACCGGGCTGATCGTGATTGCTGCCTTTGTGATCAGCGGCTTCTGCGCGGCACTGGCGGGTGTGCTGTTCACCGCCCGGCTGATGTCGGTCGAGCCGGCCCTGGCGCAGGGCTATGAGCTGATCGCCATCACCATCGCCGTCATCGGCGGGATCAGCCTCGCGGGCGGCACCGGGTCGATCCCGAACGTCCTGCTCTCGGCGGTGACATTTTCTGCGGGGCTCAATCTGCTCGCGATCTGGGGGATCGCGACATGGTATCAGAACCTCGCCATTGGCATAGCCCTGATCGCAACCGTCATCCTGACGCGGGTGCTGAACAAGGCAAAACCGTCCTGAGCGGCGGAGATAACGGGAGGAGACAGTAATGAACGGACATCTGACGCTTGGCGTCGATATCGGCACAACCAATGTCAAGGCATCCATCCTTGACACCCAGAGCGGCAAGATCGTCGCTTTCGGCTCACAGGAACATCCGCTCTTTCACCCGCGTCCGGGCTGGGCCGAGCAGGAGGCCGACAATTACTGGTCGGCTGTGGTCTCGGCGATCCGGCAATGTCTGGAACAGGGAAATTTCGCAGACCGGATCGCAGGGGTCGCGATCTCGGGTCTGGTCGGCGTCACCCTTCCCGTAAACGACAAGGGCCAGCCGCTGCGCCCGGCGATGATCTGGATGGACAGCCGGTCAGAGGCCGAATGCGACGACATCCGCCGCCGGGTGGGCGAAAGCGAGATCAACCGTATCAACGGCAACCGCGTGGCGCCCTGGTTCATCGACCCCAAGGCGCTGTGGATGGCGAAACATGAGCCGCATATCTTTGCGGCCACCCATAAATTCCTCTCGCCCTCGGGCTATTGCACCTTCCGCATGTCGGGTGCTTTCACGATGAACACGGGCGATGCGGGGCTCTGCTATGCCTATGAATATCAGAAAGCCGCCTGGAACGCCAAAGCCGCCGAGGCGATCGGCATTCCGATCGAAAAGCTGCCCCGTCTTTACCAGAGCCATGAGGTGGTCGGCGAAGTGACGCGCCGCGCCGCCGAGGAAACCGGGCTGCGGGCGGGCACCCCGGTCGCGGCGGGCGGCACTGATATCAGCGCTGCGGCGCTTGGGGTGGGGGTGACGCGGCCCGGTCAGGCCTTCTATTCGATGGGGACCGGCTCAAACCTCGGCGTCATCATCCCGACCGAACAGCGCCTTGATGAATTCCGCATCCTGAAATGGCCGCATGTGCTGCCGGGACTGACGATGTTCGATGCACCGATGGCCTTTACCGGCGCATCGCTGAAATGGTTCCGCGATCAGTGGGGCGACAGCGAATGGCAGCTGGCCGAGCGGATGGGCGAGAATGTCTTCGATCTCTTCACCGCCCAGGCCCGCCATGTGCCGCCCGGTGCGAACGGGCTTTTGTATCTCCCCTATCTGGGCAATTCGCTTGCCCCGAACTGGAACAGCAATGCGACCGGCGTCTTCTTCGGGGTGCGTCCGACCACCGGCCGCGCCGATATGATCCGTGCCCTGATCGAGGGCGTGGCCTTCGATCTGCTGTCGAACTTCCGCATCGCCACCGAGGCCGGGGCCGAGATCGACACGCTGGTGCTGAATGGCGGCCCGACCAAAAGCCGGTTCTGGAACCAGATCACCGCCAATGTGGTAAACCGCCCGCTTCAGGTGCCGGACATTGGCGAGGCCGCGCCCGTAGGCGATGCGGTTCTGGCGGCGGTTGCTGCCGGGATCTATCCCGATCCGGTCACGCCGCTCGCCGATATCGTCAGCATCCGCGAGACCATCGACCCCGACCCCGCTGCCCATGAACGCTATATGGAGTTCTTCTCGATCTGGCAGGAGGTGTACCAGAACCTGCGCCCGACCATGGACCGCCATCGCGGTCTCATGGAACGGCTGGAGGGCTGAGCATGGATATGTCTGCGCCCTTGCTGGAACTGCGCGGGATCGGCAAGTCCTTTCCCGGCGTTCGTGCGCTCCACGATGTCAGCCTTGATCTGCGGGCGGGCGAGGTCCATGCGCTGCTTGGAGAGAACGGCGCAGGCAAATCGACTCTGCTCTCCTGCATGAACGGGCTGTTGCGCCCTGATGAGGGCAAGATCCTGATCTCGGGCCGCGAGGTGCAGTTCTCGCGCCCCGCGGCCGCGATTGCGGCACGGCTGGCCATGGTCCACCAGGAGCTGGTGCTGTGCAGCAATCTGAGCGTGGCCCAGAATATCTGGCTGGGCCGTGAAATCCGGCGGGCCGGCGGCAGGATCGACCGCGCCGTCACCCGGCATCGCACCCGTGAGCTGCTGGCCATGGTCGGGCTGGATCTGGACCCGGACTGCATCCTCGGCACTCTGGGTCTGGCCGAACAGCAGATCGTCGAAATCTGCAAAGCGCTGGCCAGCGATCCGCGCATCATCGTGCTGGATGAACCGACCGCCTCGCTTGATGACGACCAGGTGCAGCGGTTGCTTGGGGTTGTGCGCCGCCTCAGGGATCGTGGCCTCGGTATCATCTATGTCTCGCACCGTCTGAATGAGGTGCTCGACCTTGCCGACCGCATGACAGTGCTGCGCGACGGGCGCCATGTTGTAACCCGGGACCTGAACGGTATGACCGAAGAGGGGATCGTCTCTTATATGGTCGGCACCAACCGTTCGGGTGACGGGTTCGCCTGGTCGGCCCGGCCGATTGGCGCCCCGGTGCTGGAGGTTGAGCGGGCCGCAACACGCGGCAGGCTGAAAGATGTCTCACTGTGCGTCCATGCGGGCGAGATCGTCGGGGTCGCGGGGCTTCTGGGCTGCCACCGCGAGGAACTGGCCCAGGCGATTTTTGGTACTGTGCCGCTGCAAAGCGGTGCGATCCGCATTGACGGACGCAGCCCCCGCCTTACTTCGCCCATGGCCGCGATCCGGGCGGGCGTGGCCTATATGCCGGCGGACCGCAAGGAACAGGGACTCGTTCTGGGCATGTCGGTCGGCGAGAATATCACCATGACCGAACTTGACCGCCTCTCGCGTCTTGGCCTGATCCGGCGCAGCGCCGCGCGACGGATGAGCCTTGATCTGATGCGTCGGCTGGGCATCCGCGCCAGCGGACCGGGTCAGCGCGCCGGGCAGCTTTCGGGCGGCAATCAGCAAAAGATCGTCATCGCGAAATGGATGACGAAACCCGGCCGGGTGGTGATCGCCGAAGATCCCACGCGTGGTGTCGATATCGGGGCGAAAAGCGAGATCTGGGGCGCCCTGCGCAGCCTGGCCGAAGACGGGCGCGGTCTGCTGGTCATGACAACCGAGCTGCAGGAAATGATGCAGGTCTGTGACCGTATTGTTGTGATGAGCCGCGGTCGCATCACCGGCGAATTCACCCGCGATGCCTTTGATGTGGAACGGATCACGGCCTGCTTCTTTTCGTGAAACATGCCGGGCAGATGCCCGGTCGGGGTGAAAGCAATAACCCCATGCAGAACATGAATTTAACGCCTGAAAGCCGGCCCTGTAGCCTGACAGAGGCTTAGTCTGAGAGGAGGATTCTCGAATGGATGGAAACGGCTCTGCCAGCTATGCTGGCATTGGCGGGATCGGCAGCAATGTCTGGCCGCTCACTGGCGCGGAAATGATTTCGCGCAGCAAACTCAAAGAGTTGCGGGCACGCAGCAATGGGCCGGGACTGGTCAACCTTGCGGTGCATATCTCGGCGCTGGCGGTCACTGGCTTTCTGGTCTGGCTTGCCTCGGGCAATCTCTGGCTGCAGATCCCGGCCATGGTGCTTTACGGCACGATCATCGTGCTGACTTTCGCGCCACTGCATGAATGTTCGCATGGCACGGCATTCAGATCGCGCTGGCTGAACTACCTGGTTGGCATTGCCATTGCGACGGCGACGCTCAGGCCCTTCCTTTACTTCAAGTACCGCCATGCCGCACATCACACCTATACGCAGCATGATGATCTCGACCCCGATATCGTGCCTTTCCCCACATCGCTGCGCGAATATTTTCGTCTGGTGCTGGGCGCTTCCTTCTGGCCGAAACTGCTG
The DNA here is from genome assembly GCF_900105075.1 of Rhodobacter sp. 24-YEA-8. Lineage (NCBI taxonomy): Bacteria > Pseudomonadati > Pseudomonadota > Alphaproteobacteria > Rhodobacterales > Rhodobacter > Rhodobacter sp. 24-YEA-8. The sequence goes on along the minus strand of NZ_FNSK01000002.1, from coordinate 536,623 downwards.
GGCACTTTGTGGCGCGGCGCGACCGGGCGCTATAATGAGGAAGAGAAAAGCTTCCTGCCCGAGAGCGTGCGCGGCCGTGTTTCGCTGGAAATCCGGCTTGATGTTCTGCTTTACATCACGATTGCGGCGGCCTCGGTCTATTACGGCAGCATGATTGCGCTGACCTACTGGCTGATCCCGCGTTTCCTGGGTGAGCCCGTTCTGCGCGCCATCCGCATGGCCGAACATACCGGCGCCGAGGAAAGCCCGGACCTGCTGGCAAATACCCGCACCACGCTGGCCAATCCGATCTTCCGCAAGCTCTACTGGAACATGCCCTTCCATGCCGAACATCACCTGGCATCCTCGGTCCCGTTCCATGCGCTCGGCCAGTTGCATGACCATGTGCAGCCGCATCTGAAACATGTCAGCCGTGGCTATATCCAGGTCCATCGCGAGATCCTGGCCGAAGTGCTGCGCCTTCAGCGCGAGAAAAGGCAAGCACGATGAGCATGGATGCGGGCCGGATTGCCGGAACTGCCAGAATTGTCGTCATCGGGTCCGGCCATGCGGCCGGGCGGCTGATCGCGCAGCTGAAATCTCTGGGGCACAGGGGTCAGATCGTGCTGATCGGCGAAGAGGCACATCCGCCCTATGAGCGGCCCTGGCTCTCGAAATCGATGCTGACCGAGCCGGCGGAACCAGCGCTGCCCGCTATTCTGCCTGATCTTGAGGGCGTGGAGTTCCGCCCCTTGTGTCAGGCGGTCGCGATTGACCGCAGTGCGGGGCGGGTGCGGCTGGAGGATGGCAGCGACGAGGCCTATGACATTCTCGTCCTTGCCACCGGTCTGGTTCCACGCCGGCTGGCCCTGTGTGACGGTATGGAAGACCGTGTGCTCTGCCTGCATAAACTGGACGAGGCGCGCGCATTGCGTGCCCGTTTGGGCCAGGAAACCGGCGGGAGCAGTGTCGCGCTGATCGGGGCAGGCTTTATCGGGCTTGAGGTGGCCTCATCCGCCCGTCAGCTGGGCTGCGCCGTCGATATCATTGAAAAGACGCCGCTGCCGCTGATGCGCGCCCTGCCAGAGGCTCTTGGCCGCCGGATCGCGGCACTGCATGAGGCAGAGGGTTCACGCCTGCATCTCGGGACCGGGGTGGCTGCCGTCGCAGCCGAGGGCGACGGCGTCAGGCTGAGCCTGGAGAATGGCAGCCACGTCGCGGCAAAAACCGTTGTTCTGGGCATGGGCGGCACACCGCGTGACACGCTGGCCCGGGAGGCGGGGCTTGATCTTGCCGACGGGATCCTGACCGATGCGGCTGGCCGCAGCTCAGACCCGCAGATCTTCGCAATCGGCGATGTTGCCCGCCAGCGCTCCGGCACGGCAGAAACGGCTGGCATCAGGCTGGAATCCTGGCGCAATGCCGAGGACAGCGCCATTGCCGCCGCCGCTGCTATCCTTGATACGCCCCCGCCCCCGCCCCCGGGCGCACCGTCTTTCTGGACCGAGCAGCTCGGCCAGCGCATCCAGTTCATCGGGCAGCCGGTTGCCGACGGCGATCTGTGGCAATCGGGCGAGGCCTTCCGCCCGGGCTATGGAGCCTTTCTCATGCGCGACGACTGCCTGCATCAGGCGGTTTTCGTCAGCGCACCCAAGGTCATGCGGGCCGCCCGCGAGGCCTTTCGCCGAGATGGCAGAATTGCCGCCGACACCCTCTCTGCGCTTGGTTTCCAGCGCATCTGATCCCTTCCAGTTCTTTACGGAGACGCAAAGATGATCCGTTCATCCGCAGCGATTTGCACTGCGGCGGGCCGCCCGCTGGAGATTGCTGAAGTCATGGTCGCCCCGCCCCGCGCGGGCGAGGTTCTGGTCGAGATCGACTATACCGGCCTGTGCCATACTGATCTGACTGCGCTTGAAGGCGCGAATGCCACAGCGGTCTATCCGCTGATCCCCGGCCACGAAGGCGCGGGCCGGGTGGTGGAAACCGGCCCGGGTGTAACCGGGCTGAAGCCTGGCGACCACGTCATCCCGCTTTACGGGCCTGAATGCGGTGACTGCGCCATGTGCCGGTCAGAGCGCACCAATCTGTGCTGGACGATCAAACCCACCCGCGACCGTGGCGTGATGCCCGAGGGCAGCGCCCGCTTCAGCCGCGATGGCGAGGTCATCCACCATTTCATGGGCACCTCGACTTTCTCGCGCTATACGGTCGTGCCGGAAATCGCTCTGTGCCGGATCCGCAAGGATGCCCCCCTGAATGAGGTCTGCCTGTTCGGCTGCGGCGTCACCACCGGTGTCGGCGCCGCGCTGTCAGAGGTACGGCCGGGCGACCGCGTTGCGGTTTTCGGGCTGGGCGGTATCGGCATTAATATCATTCAGGGCGCACGGATCGCCGGCGCCAGCCAGATCATCGGCATCGACCTGTCTGACAGCAAGACCCCCCTCGCCCGCAGCTATGGCATGACCCATTTCATCCGTCCGGAGCCGGGTGGCCGTGACACGGTCGCCGAAATCCGCGACCTGACCGGGGGCGGCGTCGACGTGGCGTTTGAATGTACCGGTGTGCTTTCTGTCATGCGCCAGGCCCTCGATGCGGCGGTGCCCGCCTGGGGCAAGGCGGTGCTTCTGGGGGTAGAGCCGCCCGGCTCCACCCTTTCCGTACCGCCGGTCCAGGTGCGCTACGGCAAATCGCTGCTGGGCAGCTATTTCGGCGGCGTCAAAGGCCGGAGCGGGCTGGGCGCACTGATCGACCGTTATATGGCGGGTGAGATCGACCTGAAAGGACAGATCACCCACCGGATGCCCCTCGCCCGGATCAATGAGGGTTTTGAGCTGATGCGCGCCGGGGCATCGGTGCGTTCTGTCGTCAGTCTGGTCTGAACCATGGCACGCGAAGATGAAGCGGACTGGGTGTTTCGTGACCGCCATCCCGAGCGCGGCGAGGTCTATGCCCGGATGGACAGCGAAAGCGAGCGGGCCTATGCGACACTGAAAGTACAGCGCGGTCTGCGCTATGGCGACCATCCGCGTGAGGCGCTCGACCTTTTTCCCGGCCAGCCTGGCGCGCCGCTGGTGGTATTTTTTCATGGCGGGTACTGGCAGTCTCTCTCGCGCGAACGCTTTGCCTTTGTTGCGGAACCCCTGGTCCGCGCCGGATACAGTGTCGCCCTGCCCGGCTATCCATTGGCGCCAGAGGCTTCGCTGAGCGCGATTGTTGCCGCCGCCAGTATCGCAGTGAAAGCTGCAACAGAGGCCGCAACAGCGGCAGGTCTGACCGCCTCGGGCTGGATCGCCGCCGGTCATTCTGCGGGGGCACATCTGGCACTGATGACCGCGCTTTCACCGCAATCTGTTCCCTTGCGTGGTGTGGTCGCGGTCAGCCCGATCTGTGATCTTGATCCCCTGCGTGGCACCAGCCTCGACGGCGCACTGAAGCTGACCCGCCAGGATGTCCGGAGCCTGAGCCCTGCGCGCTTGCCGCTTCCGTCAGCCAGGGTGCAGATGATCGTCGGGGCGGATGAAACCGCAGCGTTCCGGGGCCAGGCCTTCGGCCATACCGCCCGCATGGTGCAAACTGGCCATGATTGTTCCTGCCGTGAGCTGCCCGGCCTCAATCACTACACGATTCCCCTTGAGATTCGCCGCCCTTACTCGTCGATCATGGCTGCATTCATCGAGCTGACCGGAACACCGGCAGGCCAGGGAGGATCAGGACTATGCTTACAAGGGAACGTCTGAATTACATCAACTTCAACCAGCTGCGCTCTTTCTATGCAGTGGGGCGCGAGCTGAGCTTCACCAAAGCGGCGGATCTGCTTTGCATCGGGCAGCCGACAGTTACCACCCAGGTGAAATCGCTCGAAGAAACCTATGGCAGGCAACTTTTCCTGCGCACTCCGTCAGGGGTCGAGCTGACGACAGAGGGCGATGCACTGATGCTGATCGCCCGCCAGATCTTTGCGCTGGAACAACGGGCCCATGCGCTGCTGACCAGCCGGCCCGAGATCGCCGGGCGGTTGCATATCGGGACGGTGGGGCCGTTTTTCGTGATGAAACTGCTGGCAGGGTACAGTGACAGGTTCCCGCTGGTTCATGTCACGCTGGAAAGCGGCAGCTCGGACCGGATTTACCGCAAGCTGATCGACTACAAGGTGGATGTTGCGATCCTCGGGCGCGATTACGCGGATCCCCGGCTTGATGACGTGGCTTTGGGCGAACATGAGGTCATGCTGCTGCTGCCGGTCGGGCATCCCTGGGCACAGCGGCAGAAGATCATGGTCGAAGAGCTCGACGGGGTGCGCATGATCTGGCGCGAAAGCGGCTCTATGACCCGGCGTGCCTTTGAGGGGATCCTCGAAAAGCGCAATGTCCGCCCTTCGGTGGTTATGGAACTTGCACGGGATTCCATGATCGAGGCCACCGCCGCCGGTCTGGGGATCGGGATTATCTCGCGCACCGAATTCGACAGCGATCCGCGGCTGGTGAGCCTGCCGCTCGCCGGAGAAAAGCCGGTAACCCATTCCTATGCCGCCTGTCTGAAAGAGCGCCGGTCGATCGGGTCGATCGATGCCTTCATGACCATGGCGCGCAGTGCAGCCGATGCGGCGCGATCTGCCCCGGCTGAGACCAATACAGACCGCCCGCAAACCAATCTCGTCGATATCAGCCGGGCGAAGCAGAAAACAGGATGACAGATGACGAAGCCGATAGCGGATATTTTGATTGTGGGCGGTGGCGTGAACGGCTGTGGCATCGCGCGGGACGCTGCGGGGCGTGGCCTGAAGGTTATCCTTTGTGAGAAGAACGATCTCGCCGAAGGCACGTCGTCGCGTTCGACCAAGCTGTTCCATGGTGGACTGCGCTATCTGGAATATTTCGAATTCCGTCTCGTGCGTGAAGCCCTGCGCGAAAGGGAGACCCTGCTGGCGGCCATGCCCCATATCGCGCGGCCGATGCGCTTCGTCCTGCCCTTTCACCCGTCGATGCGGTTCGAGGGCGGCACGCCAGCGTCACGTTTGCTGGGCCGGTTCATGCCATGGCTCAGGGATCGTCGCCCTGCCTTTGTGATACGACTGGGCCTTTTCCTCTATGACCATATGGGCGGGCGCAAGATCCTGCCACCGACCCGCCGGCTCAATCTGCGAAAGGATGAGGCGGGCCAGGCGCTGAACGGCGCGTTCCGGAAGGGATGGGAATATTCGGATGCGGCGGTCGATGATGCCCGGCTGGTCGTGCTGAACGCGCGCGATGCCCAAAGGCTGGGCGCGGACATCCGGACCCGCAGCGAGGTCGTCGCCGCAAGGCGTCAGGCCAATTTCTGGGAGGTCGATATTCTGGGGCCGAAAGGGCCGGAAACACTGCGCGCGCGGCTGGTCGTCAATGCCGCCGGGCCCTGGGTCGCCGGGATCAGTGCAAAGCTGTCTCCACGATCCGAGCGCGGGGTGCGGCTGGTGCGCGGCAGTCATATCGTAGTGCCCCGAATTTTCGGCCATGACCGCGCCTATATCCTGCAGGGCCCTGACGGCCGCATCGTCTTTGCCATTCCCTATCATGAGGATTTCACGCTGATCGGCACGACGGATATCGATCACAAAGGCTCGCCCGATCAGGTGGACTGCTCTGATGAGGAGGTCCGTTATCTCTGCGATTTTGTCAGCCGTTGTTTCAAAAAGCCGGTTCTGCCCTCGGATGTGGTCTGGCGATATGCCGGGCTGCGGCCGCTGCTGGATGATGGCGCGGGCGATGCACGATCCGCGACCCGTGACTATTCGCTGGAGCTGGAACAGAATGACCGGGCGCCTTTGCTTACGGTTCTGGGTGGCAAGATCACCACTTATCGAAAGCTCTCCGAGGCGGCGGTCGATCTGATCGCACCGCTTTTCACCAGCTGCAAAGCCGCATGGACGGCCAGGGCGCCGCTGCCGGGTGGAGATTTCGACCCACGGCAGAGGGATGCCCTCGCAGAGGCCCTGACCCGGCGCCATTCCCAGCTCACACCCGCCACTGCCCGCAGGCTGATCCGGGCCTATGGCACAGAGGCCGGGGCGATAATGGAAATGGGGCCGGGCACCGATCTCGGTGGCGGCCTGCACGAGGCCGAGCTGCGCTGGATGGTTGAGCGTGAATTTGCCACGACACTTGATGACGTCATCTGGCGCCGCAGCAAACTCGGCTTGCGTGTTGCCCCGGAGGAGCGCCGCGAAATCCAGGCCTGCCTTGAGCAATTGATCCTGGAACAGACCCGGGGTCACCGACAGTAGCTTCTGCGAGGTGGTGCCGGTCGAAATCTGCGCATGGCTCTTGTGACGGCGCGGCGCGGCCGGCGCCATGCGTGATCTCGATGTTGTGGGGAGCGTGCTGTGCCGCTGGATGCGGGAACGGACCACAGCCTTCCCCGGTAGCAGGCAGATGCGTGCCGGTCAGCCCCACGATCAAAACACCGCCACCTCCCGGCAAATGCGTTTCGACATGATCTGCGAGGTCGAGCCATGGTCACGCCACCGGTTCAGGAAACCGTGGCGAGGCGGTATCGAACACCGGCTGACCCGACCAAACCATCCCTGGGACCGCTAGGATCAGAAAACCGTCCGGGGGACTGCTTTACCGGGGGGCGGCCAGGTCGAACCGATCCACCAGAGGCCAGGGCTGAACGGCTAAGCCCTCACCGGTCATTCAAAGGCGCCTGTGTCAGCCGTGTGATCAGGAAGCCGCTTGCCAGATCATAGCCTTCAAAAAGGTCATCAACAGCCGCCTGGTTTTTATGTGCCGTTGTCGCCAGAAGGTATCCGTGTGCGTGGTCGACGACGATATCACGCATGATCCTGGCATCACGGGCGTTTTGCCCTTCTTCGATCAGAATTGCGACCATTCGGTCTGACAGGCGTTCCGCTTCGGCACTTTTGGCATTCTGATCGCCTATATATGCGATGAAAACCTGTGGATTGCGCATCACCAGGGCTCCGTATGAGCGCGCAAGAGTCTGAAATGAGATCTCTTCCCGGTTTGCCTCCAGACGGTTGACGAGATCACTCAGCACCAGATCGACCACAAGCCCCAGGAGGCGCGAGCGATCCCCTGTGTGCCGATAAAGCGCCATCGGGCTTACCTCTAACACGCTTGCAAGCATTCGGATGCTGAAGCCACTCGCGCCATGAGTTTCGATACTGGCCCGCGCGGCTTCAACAATCTTTGCGGAGGACAGCCGGCCCTTCTTACTCGGACCCTGATTAATCACGAGCCAATCTGGTAATGCGACTGGACCAGCCCGGAAGCGAAGCTTTTGCTGTGCAAGTGCTTCAGTGGTTTCATGCCTGGAAGATCCCCGAAAAGCGGCAAACCGGCGCCAAGCAAAACTGGTACGCGGGTCAGAATGATATCCTGAATCAGATCCTCGGCGAGGCATGACTGGATAAGTTTCCCGCCATCGATATAGGCTTTTTTCCACCCCTCGGCGGCAAGCTTTTTCATCGCATCGCGCGGGGGCATATTCCAGATACGCACGCCGCTGCGCAACATATCCGGAACATCGTCCTGCGTCAGAGATCCGGACAGAACAATGACTGGCTTGTCGAACGGCCAAGGGTCAAAGCGCGATACCACTGCCCATGTACCACGTCCCATGATGATACCATCAATGCTGTCATAGAAGGCATTGTAGCCGTGATCTTCACTTTCAGCCCCATTCGGGGTCAGCCAGCTTACATCACCCTCACGGGTAGCAATGAAGCCGTCCAGGCTTGCAGCAATGAAGACATGTCCCGTAACCATAGATTTCCCTCGCAGTATACATCGTATACTTTCGCATCGACTTAAGCTTGTCAATGACCGCTGCTCTTATCGGCCTTTTGGACAGGCTGAGCGATGGGGAGGGCTCGCTTCATCGCTCACCGTTCAGGCTTTCTTTTGCCGGCCGTTCACATAGGGTCCGTGTCGCTCAACCGGGCCCCTTCTCTTTGCAATCTGACCTGGGTCATGGGTTTTTGGGGCCGTTGCATCATGTGGCGGGCAATTCAGATCGCTCCCGGGCCGCGATCAGGCCAGATGACTGTCAGGCGCGCGCGGCAGCCAGGGGCGGATCAGACGCTGGAAGCCATCGATATAGGTCAGCAGCACCGGCACCACGACCAGCGTGAGGATCGAAGACGAGATCAGCCCCCCGATCACCGCATGGGCCATCGGCGCGTTTTGCGAGGTGCCGCCATGCAGGTTCACCGCAAGCGGGATCATCCCGAAGATCATCGCAAGCGTGGTCATCACGATGGGACGGAATCGGGTGGCGCCTGCCTCGATCAGCGCCTCGCGCATCTCCATCCCGTCGCGGCGGTGGTGATTGGCATTGTCGACCAGCAGGATTGCGTTCTTCACCACCAGCCCCATCAGCATGATGAACCCGATCACCGAGAAGATATTCAGCGTGCTGCCGCCGATCAGCAGACCCAGCATCACCCCCACCAGCGCCAGCGGCAGTGAGGACATGATGGCAATCGGCTGCAGGAAACTGCCGAATTGCGAGGCCAGCACGAGGTAGATGAAGATGATCGCAAGAAAAAGCGCCACCAGCGCAGAAACCGCCGATTCCATAATGCTTTCGGCATCGCCACCGGTGCCGATCCGGTAGCCCGGCGGCAGATCAAGCGCATCCTGCGCCGCCTGAATGCCGGTGGATGCAGTCAGAATGTCGATGCCATCAAGCCCCGCCGTAACGCTGACCGAGCGGCTCCCATCTTCGCGGGTGATCTCGCCCGCGCTTTGCGAGGGTTCGACCGTTGCGATCTGGTCAAGGCGGACGATGCCGCTGCCATCCGCGGTCGCGGTGATCGGCAGGCTGCTGAGGCTGGTGATATCCTCGCGATACTCGGATGGCAGGCGCACGACCACGTCATAACTGTCGCCATTCGGTGCGGTCCATTCCGAGACCGTCTCGCCCGCGATCATCGGCGACAGGGCCTGACCGACCTGCGACAGCGTCACGCCCAGATCCGAGGCCGCCTCGCGATGGACCTGGATCCCCAGCGTCGGCTGCGGCTCATCAAGCGAGGTGCGCACATCGACAAGGCCCGGCACCTCTTCAAATTTTTCGGCCAGCTCATCCGCGAGGCGTTTCAGAACGTTCAGATCGGGGCCGAACAGCTTCACTTCGACCGGGGCAGTCACGCCGCCGCCCATGCCGCCGCCTGCGCCGACCCGGAACCGCGCGCCGGGGATCTGTTCCAGCGCCGCGCGCATGGGCGGTGCCAGGGCCGTCGGATCACGCTCGCGCGTGGTGGGGGCCGAGAGGCGCGCGGTGATCGTCGCCTGGTTCTGCCCGCTCGCCCCGCTGGAGCCAACGGTTGCATAGGTGCCGATCACCTCGGGAAATTGCCGCAGAACCGCATCGACCTGGGCGATCTTGGCCTCGGTGCGCAAAAGCGGCGTGCCGATGGGCAGTTCCATCTCGACCTGCACCTCGGAATTATCCGAAGGGGGTGCGAATTCCGCACCGATAAAGGGAAACAGCATCAGCCCGCCGATAAAGGTCAGCCCCGCCACCGAAAGCGTGGTCTTGCGCCAGGCCAGCGCCCAGGCCAGCACGCCGCGATATTTCCCGATCAACCCTTCGAACCAGATGTCAAACCGGGCCACAGCGCGGCCAATGGGGCCGCGTTTTGCGCCAGGCTCCGATGCCGGATCATACCAGACCGCCGACATCATCGGATCGAGCGTGAAAGAGACGAACATCGAGATCATCACCGCAACCGAGACCGTCACCCCGAATTGCAGGAAGAAGCGGCCGAGAATGCCCTCCATGAACGCCACAGGCAGGAAGACCGCGACGATGGAAAGCGTGGTCGCAAGCACCGCAAGGCCGATCTCATTGGTGCCATCCAGCGCGGCCTGTTCGTGGCTTTTGCCCATATGCAGATGGCGCATGATGTTTTCGCGCACGACAATGGCGTCGTCGATCAGGATGCCGATGGACAAGGACAGCGCCATCATCGTCATCATATTGAGGGTGAAGCCCATGAAATAGACCGCCGCCATGGTGCCGATGATCGAAATCGGCAGCGTCAGCCCGGTGATCACGGTCGAACGCCAGGAATTCAGGAAGAGAAACACAATCACCGTGGCAAGGATGGCCCCTTCGATCAGCATGCTCTGCACGGCGGCAAAGCTTTGCTCGACCGGCACCGCATTGTCACGGATCAGGGCGATCTCGATCCCCTCATAGGCCGGGTCGGCCTGCATCGCGGCGATATCTTTGCGCACAGCCTCGGCCACGGCCACGGTGTTCGTGCCTTGCGTCTTCAGCACATCGATGGTGATCGCGCGGCGTCCGTCGATCATGGCAAGGCTCTCGGCCTCGGCCAGATCGGTGCCAACCATCGCCAGATCACCCAGCCGGATCGGGAAGCCGCCGCGCTGGCCGATGATCAGATCCTCAAACCCGGCAAGATCGGGGATCCGTCCCTCGACCTGAACCGACTGGCTGGTGGAGGCATCGGTAACCGAGCCCGCCGGCAGATCGACATTGGCATCGCGCAGAACCGAGGTCACTTGCACCGCGCCCACCGCCAGCGCGGTCTGGCGCAGAGGATCAAGGCGGATCTGCACTTCATTCGGGAGCCCGCCCACCACGGTCGCCTGGCCCACGCCCCTGATATTCGAGATGCGGGTGGAAATCTCATCTTCCGCAATCGTGGTCAGCGTGCCTGCGCTCAGCGTCTGCGAGGAAAGGCCGATCGACAGGATCGGCATCTCGGACGGGTCAAACCGCAGGATGCGCGGGTCGGTGGCAGTGTCGGGAAGGCTCGCCGCGATCTGCGACACGCGGTCACGTACATCCTGGGCGGCACTGGCGCTGTCGACCTCCAGATCGAACATGATCAGCACCATCGCCGACCCGGTTTGTGCGGTCGAAGTGATGGTATCGATCCCGGAAAGCGTCGAGACAGAGTCCTCGATGGGCTCGATAATGTCTTTTTCCACAGCCTCGGGGGTCGCCCCGGGGTAAGACGTCACCACAGCCACAACCGGGAAATCGACTTCGGGCAGCTCGTCAATCGGCAGGCGGCTATATGAGAAAATGCCGATCACACAGATCGCCACCATGATCATGGTGGCAAAGACCGGCTGGCGGACGGCGATGCGGGTCAGAAACATCGCTCAGCGCCCCACCAGCGAGACCGTTGCGCCAGCCTGCAACCTCTCCAATTTCAGGGCCACGATGGTATCGCCGGGGCTGAGGCCCGAAACTATCTCGACCACGCGCCCCCGGTTCCAGCTGCGGCCCGCTTCGACCGGCTGGCGGCTCGCTTTGTCGCCGGTGATTTTCAGGACATAGGTGCCCGCGTCATCTTCGCGAAGCGCGTCAGCGGGAATGCCGATCCCGTCAGTCGCTTCCTCAAGCACCAGCGTGCCAGAGGCGAACATGCCGCCTTTCAGCAGCCCATCGGCATTCTCGATCCGTGCGAAAACCGGCAGCACGCGCGTGCCTGCGACGGCGACAGGGGCGATCCGGTCGATGACGCCTTCGAAATGATGATCGGCAAGACCGTCAACCACCAGATCAACCCGCTGGCCAATGCGCAGCCGTGGCGCATGCACTGCCGGCACGCCGCCCTCCAGATCCAGCGCGGTCATGTCAACCAGCCCGAGAAGCTCGGTTCCGATGGTGACATAGGTGCCGGGATCGACGGAACGGGCCGAGATCACACCCGCGAAAGGGGCCGTGATCTTTGCCTTGGAGAGGTCATCTTCGGCGGTCTCAACCTGGCGCATCAGGGCGGTGTAATTCGCCTCGATCTGGCTGAGATTGGCCGCTTCGGTCTCAAGCGCAGAGGTCGAGGAAACACCCCGCCGCACCAGATCGGTGGTGCGTTGCAGCTGCGCCTCGGCAAGCACCAGCTGGGCGCGGGTTGCCTCGGCGGTTGCACGGCTTTGCTCCAGCCGGTTGCGCAGCGTTTCCACGTCAATCGTCGCGAGTTCGGCCCCTTCCCCAACCTGGTCGCCGACACGGAACTTCACTGTATCGATCCGTCCCGACACCTCGGCAGGAATGGAAAGCGCCCGCGCGGGGACAAGCGAACCGGTGACCTGCACCGTATCGCTGAGCGTGCCGGTCCTGACCTCATAAAGCTCGGAGGGCAGAAGCTGCATCACCAGGGCGGCGGGCGCCTCTTCCGACGCATCCTGCGCAGCTGTGACCTCGGCCGACGGGCGCAGGAAGAACAGGCCCGCGCCAGCCGCAATCACGATCACCCCCAGCCAGATGTAGACCTTACCCCGGCGTGGCGATACTGCTGCCCCCGTGCCCGACCCGTCATTCAGCGCCATGCTGTGCCCGTTCCTCATCAGGTTGCAGGGCTTGCTCTGCGCCCCGCAAAAGATTTCTGATCCTGTTGCACGCTGTTAGCGCAAAAACAGAAGTTTGCACGTGAATCTGTCCCGCCGGACCGGCTCCCCCGGCGGAAACCCGCACAAAGGCAACCCCGTGAACAACAGGAGCAGCAGAGTTAAGCACTATAATGGTCTGACCGTTTCCGGGACGCCAGTGAAGCGTGTCAGCGGCGGTGAAACCGACGGGAAGGCCTTTTACGGCAAGCAGTCAGCCCTGTGCCGCGGACGACATGGGCCTTGCCGGTGGCAGATGGGCCGAGGGCAATGGCACTCTCGCGACATGTGATCCGTTCGCAGCGGGTCAGCTCCTGAACCGGCATCTTGTTCAGCTTCGCGATGGCCGCAAAGTCGAAGCTGGCCAGGCTTTGGACGGCCGGGAGCTTCGCAGCCCTGATACGGCGCCCGACCTTCCGCCGTTCCAGTTCGACCGTCGCATTCGACAGGAAGGGACCGAAGTCGAGGTCCAGTCGTGGCGGACAACACTCCTCCCGGCACAGCAGGGCTTTGGCATTGCCTTTGAGCGGATGGTCGCAACGATCCCGGATCAGGTCATACACCAAAAATCAGCTGAACAGGGATGCCCATTTGCGCGGTGCATCCGGCAGGATCTTTGCCACCGGGTACCGGTCGTTATGGCAAATTACAGACTGGAGAACTGCGCAGAGGAACGCGAAGGCATCTGATGGCGAAAACCAAACCAGCAAGCGGATCCAAACTAAAGGGCATTTGACAAACTATAGTATATATCAGTATTCTTTGGCCATTCTGTGTCTGGATCTGTTGCAGGGACACCCGGTCAATGGCAATTTTTCCTCTGATGTGGCTCGTGGGCGCGGTAGTCGCTGCTATCTGTTTTCTGACCGGCTTCGATCAGGTTCTGCTGATTCAGGGGATCGCAACCTGTCTCTATCTGCTTACCCTCATTCGCTGGCGCCGCCGTAGCCGTATCAGGCGTATATCGGACACGCCCCCCGGGACGCCGGAAGAACCCGACCTGACGGATCCGGACAGGCAGGTTGAGTTTCACGAGACGTGCCGCAAGTTCGGAGGCGGGGATCCGGATGATCTTCAGCCGAGGCTGCTTCGCAAGGCCATGCAGATGGAACAGCGCAAGCTTCGCCTTCAGGTCACAACACTCTGATCTGCAAGGGGTTTCACCCCGGAGCCTCCGAGTTCGGACCCAGAGTTCAGACCCCGCCTGACCAGTTGAAATCCGCATCTCTGTCAAGTTTGAGCAATGCCATCAGGCAATGCTGCACATTATCCACCCGGATCTCGTTGTTATAGGTCTCGGTGCGCAATCCGCCCATGACCATCTCGGGCCGGCTGATGTAAAACCCGTCAACCTTTCTGTCGCGAAACTGCAGCTGCCGGATCGCGCGCAAGCCGCGGCGCAAGGCTGTCGCGTAACGCTCTGCGCGCGCATCATCGCCGAGGCGATGCGCCAGGCGCCAGGCGTCGGCAAGCCCTTCCATATAGACCCCGGTCGAGGAGGCATGCGGCGGCCCGAAATCCGGGCGTTCGGGATTGTAGAACCGTCCCTGAAAATCCGGCTGCAGCCGCCCGCTCCATTGCTGCATATGCAAGATCCAGTCATTCCGACTGAACACGAACTCCGCCAGCTCCGGCGCGCCGAGATCTTCCCAGAGCATGACACAGGCCTGGCTGTGCCAGGGAACGAAGGCCGGGTTCGGATCCGCCAGGTGCCAGTCGCGATAATAGCGGAAACTGGTCATACAGCGGCGGGCCAGATCCGGATCGCGGGTCTTACGGTGCAGCGTCGCCAGAAACAGCAGCGCCTCGCCCGGATAGAAATTCTGATTGTCGTTGCGATCCGGCGGCTTCAGGAAAGTGCGGAAGGCGCCGTTCTCCTGCCAGAGATGAAAGATGCCAGCGCAAAGCGCCGTGAAAACCGCCTCATATCCGGCAGGCTCGATGAGGCCGGCCTCGCGAAACTCAAGGATCGCCAGCGCCGCCAGCGCCATGGCCCCGAGCTTTGCCTTGCCTTCGAAAATGATCATGCCGAGACCATCTTCCTCCGCGTAAAACCGGTCGAGATTATAGGCCAGACTGGCCTGCGCGCCGGAGGCGTCCTCGGCCGATCCGCTGCGCATCGCAACCCGGCCGAGCGCCACGGTGGCCATAAACTGGCGTATGGTATTGTCGGCTTTCGACTCGGCGCCCCGGCTTGGCCAGTATTTATAGGTCATCCGGCCATCGGGGTGCAGATTTCGCCACATCCATCCGATCAGCCCCTCAACCGTCTGCTGCAACAAAGGCGCATCGACGGTTTCCGCCGGCTGAACCTGCCCGCCGCGCCAGAGCCTGATACATCTGTCTTCGGGAATAAGCAGCAGGAACTGATCGGCGCTGAAGCGGCGGATCCGGGCGGTCCGCGCATAGGCCTCGGGCGTGACGCGTTTCAGTTTCGCAAGCCGTTCAATCTCGCGAAAGGGCGCGCGGTTTGTGGCGATCGCGCGGGTTGGTGCGACCCGTGTCAGCTTGCCGCCTGACAGGATCTCCATTCCGACAAGCCCGCGCAGGCTGTTCGGAAAGGATGTGGCCAGCGCCTCCGGCGTGACATGTTCCCAGTCATGCGTCACGCAGATCTCGAGCGCATCCGGATGCGGCACCTCCGGCAAATCGGCCCGCGCCAGAGCGATGGCGGCCGCCAGATCATCGGCCTCATACCAGCCGGCCGCGACTTGCCGCCCCGCGCAACGCCAGGCCAGCCAGACCGGCGCGCCGACAACAAGGGCAAAAGTGTCCCTGCCATGGAAACTGTCGAGGACCTGGAGGTCAGACACCGTTGCGCTGGCCTGCATCATTACTGTCACGAAAACGGCCCCTGTATTCTGTGTCGTCGTATTCTGTGTCTTCTGCGTCAGCAGTCTTCCGACAAAATCCCGCCGGCTACAAATAAAATGAGCTGCCGCATGGGGGTGCGGCAGCTCAGTATCAGGAACGGGGGGTTGTTCCGCTCCTGAGGGAGCTCTCAGTTACGAGAGCAGGGCGCCAGCATGGCTGTCATCTTCCAGGAGGGTGCTGCTACCCCCGAAGAGACCGCCAAGAAGGCCACCATTCCCACCCAGCAGGCCGCCGACAAGGCCGCCAACCAGACCATTATCTCCCAGCAAGCCGCCGACCAGGCCATCGTCACCCAGCAGACCACCAACCAGGCCGTTGTCACCAAGGACCGGCTCCAGAAGGCCACCGAGGAGATCACCGTCGCCGCCGAGGAGACCGCCGACCAGGCCATTGTCACCAAGGACCGGCTCCAGAAGGCCGCCGAGGAGGTCGCCGTCGCCGCCGAGGAGACCGCCAATCAGGCCATTGTCACCAAGGACCGGCTCCAGAAGGCCACCGAGGAGATCGCCGTCGCCGCCGAGGAGACCGCCAATCAGGCCATTGTCACCAAGGACCGGCTCCAGAAGGCCGCCGAGGAGGTCGCCGTCGCCGCCAAGGAGACCGCCAATCAGGCCATTGTCACCAAGGACCGGCTCCAGGAGGCCACCCAGAAGGTCGCCGTCGCCGCCAAGGAGACCGCCAATCAGGCCATTGTCACCGAGGACCGGCTCCAGAAGGCCACCGAGGAGGTCACCGTCGCCGCCGAGGAGACCGCCGACCAGGCCATTGTCACCAAGGATCGGATCCAGAAGGCCGCCGAGGAGATCACCTTCACCGCCGAGGAGACCGCCGAGAAGGCCATTGTCACCAAGGATCGGATCCAGAAGGCCGCCGAGGAGATCGCCTTCGCCGCCAATGAGACCGCCGACCAGGCCGTGGTCACCAAGGATGCCGTCCAGCAGACCGCCGCTTGCGCCACCCAACAGCCCGCCAAGGAGGCCACCGCCGCCCAGAAGACCGCCAAGCAGGCCGTTATTCCCGAGCAGACCGCCGAGCAGGCCACCGTCACCGCCCAAGAGACCACCGAGAAGACCGTCATCGCCGAGCACTGCGTCAAGGAGACCGCCACCTTCTCCGCCAAGGAGACCACCCAGCAGACCGCCGTCGCCGCCGAGCAGACCGCCCAACAGACCGCCTTCACCGCCCAGGAGGCCACCAAGCAGGCCGTTCTCGCCAATGAGGCCGCCAAGCAGGCCACCATTGCCGCCGACGATACCGCCGAGCAGGCCACCCAGCAGACCGTCATCCCCCAACAGATCGCCGAGGAGGCCGTCGAGCAAGCCGGTCAGCAAACCGCCGCCGCCGCCTTCACCGCCACCAAAGACACCTGCGAGCAGACCGTCGAC
This sequence comes from Rhodobacter sp. 24-YEA-8, assembly GCF_900105075.1. Classification (NCBI taxonomy): domain Bacteria; kingdom Pseudomonadati; phylum Pseudomonadota; class Alphaproteobacteria; order Rhodobacterales; genus Rhodobacter; species Rhodobacter sp. 24-YEA-8. Next base: position 520,014 of record NZ_FNSK01000002.1, on the reverse strand, counting down.
CAGGGTCGAGACCGCGCCAAGCACATCGCCGCTGGTCAGATCCGTGACTGCGCCGTCAAGGCCGCCGAGCAGGTTTTCAAGCAGATCGTGCACCCCTTCCAGGGCCTCGCCAACCAGGGCGCCTTCCTGCAACAGGGCCGCATCAACCGCGGTGAGGACCGCGCCGAGCGCTCCGGCAACATCCAGGCTGTCCAAAGCGCCGAGGGCTTCGGCAAGACCAGCTGCCAGAGCCGCAGCTGCCACCGCAGTGCCGCCTTCCAGATGCGGGATCAGGCCGCCGGCTTCGCCGCTTGCCGGATCACCGCCCAGGATACCTTCGACCAATGCGGCCAGAAGGTTGCCTGCACCGGCCAGAGGCGTGCCGTTTTCAAGCCCCTCGAGCAGAGCCGCCAGCCCGGCTTCAACGCTGGAGACCAGCTCACCGACCGCGTCTCCGGCAGTGTCGAGCAGGCCATTCTCACCACCCAGAACGGTTGCCACAGTGTCAAGCAGACCATTCACCGTCGCGCTGACATCAGCATTTCCGAGATTGGTCAGAGCGTCGCTGATGCCGTTCAGCAGGGCTGGAGCGATTGTGCTGACGCCTTCGAGAACTTCGCCAAGAACCGAGTTCCCGTCGCCATCGCCGTCGCCATCGCCATCGCCGTCGCCATCGCCATCGCCGTCGCCGTCGCCATCGCCATCGCCGTCGCCGTCGCCATCGCCGTCGCCATCGCCGTCGCCATCGCCGTCGCCGTCGCCGTCGCCATCGCCATCGCCGTCGCCGTCGCCATCGCCGTCGCCATCGCCGTCGCCATCGCCGTCGCCGTCGCCATCGCCATCGCCGTCGCCGTCGCCATCGCCGTCGCCGTCGCCATCGCCGTCGCCATCGCCGTCGCCATCGCCGTCGCCATCGCCGTCGCCATCGCCGTCGCCATCGCCGTCGCCATCGCCATCGCCGTCGCCATCGCCGTCGCCATCGCCGTCGCCATCGCCATCGCCGTCGCCATCGCCATCGCCGTCGCCGTCGCCATCGCCATCGCCGTCGCCATCGCCGTCGCCATCGCCATCGCCGTCGCCATCGCCGTCGCCATCGCCGTCGCCATCGCCGTCGCCATCGCCGTCGCCATCGCCGTCGCCATCGCCGTCGCCATCGCCGTCGCCGTCGCCGTCGCCATCGCCATCGCCATCGCCGTCGCCATCGCCGTCGCCATCGCCGTCGCCATCGCCGTCGCCGTCGCCGTCGCCATCGCCGTCGCCATCGCCGTCGCCGTCGCCATCGCCATCGCCGTCGCCGTCGCCATCGCCGTCGCCGGGCGCGGCATCGCTGCTGCCGGATGAGGCGAGGATCCCGATGCCAGCCAGGCCGGCAGCACCAAGAGCGATCATTTCCTCATTGGTCATGGCCGAGCCGATGCCATCGACGGCTTCTTCGACGGTCTGCGAATTGCCATCAACACCGCTGAACGTGCCATCTTCATAGAGAAGACGGCTTACTTCGCCATTCGGTCCTTTGACGAAGAAGTCGGTGATAATGATGCTTTTGCCGTCGACCAGCCGGACAACCAGATTGTCGCCCTCCCGGACGAATTTCTGTACCTGGTCCTGCCGGGCTGTGACCCGGAAGTCAGTGGGCTTGTCAGCGTTGATGCGAATGGGTCCCATCGTTCTTCGTCCTAGATTGGTTTGTTACGTTTGTTGGATCAGGCGGCGCTTGCTGCGCCCGCTGTCTCATGGATGTGCTGCAGCCCAATTCCGACTAGAGCGGCCCCCAGAACCGCAGCACATCCCGCCCCCTGGGCGATGAAGAGGGCGGGCAACCAGCCCCCGCCCAAAGCAAAAACAACCCCTGCCACAAGAATTTCCGTAAGCACTGCGAGAGCGAGTATAAAAATTATCATCTCATCACACCCTTGGTTGATCGTGGCATCGTAGGGGTTAGTATGACACTACGAAAGTATGTATGATTGATATTGGGTAGGTATGTCAATCAGGATGAGGGCAAAGGCCCTGGCCGGGCAGCACCTGGTGCCATCGGAATGGCCCCGATTTCCCTGCTCTGGTGGACATCTCTTGAAAATCGCCCGTATCCAGGGGTTCCTGGTTGTGATTTGCCTGATAAAACAACCTCAGGAAGAACAGTGCTTCCCGAAAAAGGAAACAATTTACCCCTTGTCATTCGGTATTTTGCTGACACAAGCCGCCTGCAAGGGCCTGAGCGTTGAAGACTGAACCACGAAGAAACACATTCGGCAGATCTTAAGGAGTATGACGTGATTCCTCCCCAGGTGGCGCACCAGCCGGCACAGACCAAAGCGGATTCCACCGTCAACATCCTGGATCTGCTTGCTGCGGTTATCGCGACCGACAGCCGCGCCACGGCAATATTTGCGGATAGCGGAGACCTCCTGCTTGCAAATGCTGTGGCGGGAGCCGCGAAAGTCGCGCAATGGCACAGGTTTGGCAGATCGGCGGACTGGGCCGGTGCACGCGATGAAGCGCAGGCACGCGGAAGCTGCAGCGTCAGCCCCTCCGATGAAGAGACTGCGGATCTGCACGTCATTCCGGCGGAAACCGGGCTCGCCCGCTATTATCTGATGCGCGTCACCAGTGGCACCCTGTCTGCCGAGGACCGCTCGCTTTCAGAGCGCATCACAGATATGGCCCATGATCTGCGCGCGCCGCTGCAATCGCTGATCATTGCGGCGGATGGTCTTAAAGACGCCAGAACGCAGGATGGGCGAGAGGCCGAGCTGGGCGCCCTCGCACAGCTTGCCATTGATCAGGTCGCCAATCTGCTGGAAACGGTGCGGATGGACGGGGTATCGGCAGATACGGAACCGCGGGTCGATTTCGATCTGATCGCCGTCGTGCGCGAAACGGTCCGCCTGCTTGACCCGATCTGCCGGCGCAGCAATAACTTTATCCTGGCCGAGCTGCCCGAAGGTGAGGCCTGGCATAGCGGCGGACCGCATCTGTTGCGCGCGGTGTTGCAAAACCTGATCACAAACGCGAACCGTTTCAATATGAACGGCCCCATTACCGTAAGGCTGAAAATCGCGGCCACCGAAGGCAGCTTTGAAAGTCTTGTGACGCTGGAAGTCGAAGATGTCGGGCCGGGCTTCACTGAGGCCGAGCGCAAGCTGGTGCTCAGCCCCGGCACCGCTGGACGGCCCCTCCAACCGGGCAGCAAAGACGGGTACGGGCTCGGGCTTGGCATTGTGTCCCGGGCGGTCAGCCGCCTGCGCGGCCGGATCGAACTGGGACAGGGCAAAGAACGCGGCGCACTTTTCCGCATCACCTTTCCGCTCACCGGCGCCAGGGCACGGGACGATCAGCGCGGGGATCAGAACCCGGACCGTCCGGAATTCATCAGTCTTGCCGGTCTCAGGATCCTTGTCGTCGAGGACAATCCCGTAAATCTCGCAATCCTGTTGCGGACATTGACCGATGCCGGCGCGGAAGTTGAAGGCGTCGTCAACGGTATGGATGCGCTTCTGCGGGTCAGATCAAAGAAAGATCAGATCGATGTTGTTCTGCTGGACGTCACTTTGCCCGATATCGACGGGATCGAAGTGGCGCGCCAGATCCGCAGCGAGGAAAGCGCCGGAGAACATCTTCTTATCGTCGGGCTTACGGCACATGTCGGCTCGGTGATCCACGGATCCGGCCTCGCTGCGGGGATGGATCATATTCTTATCAAACCCGTGCGCCCGTCTGAATTACGCCTCGCTCTCAGGGATGCGAAAGAAGGGACACGGCCCCGCCAACAGGCCATCAACAGAATGCAGACGCCCGAGACCATGCTGAACAATGCACTTGTCCTTGAACTGACCGCAGAAATGGGACGCCCTGCAACGCTTGTCTTCATGCAGCGCGCGCTTGAAGAGGCGCGCGAGGTCTTTGACCTCGCCCGCAGCCCGGAAATCCCCGAAAATCTGCGGGCACGGATCCATTCAGCGATCGGGTCTGCCGGTCTTACCGGGTTGGCAGGGGTCGAATACGCACTTCGGCGCTTGCAGATCGACGCCCGCGTGGGGCTATGCGATGCCGCGACGCTGGATCTTGCGGAAGAGATGGCACATAGTACGGAAGTTCGGCTGCAGCAGTATGCAGCCGAAAGCTGACGGTAATCCCGATCATAAGTCTTAAGTTTTGTTCGACCGGCGAGGTCACTGCCCAAAAAGAGAAGCTGTCGAACCGCTGGGCCGGATCCCCGCTTAAAGTCTTGACAATTCTCTCTTCTGAGCATGTGATTTTTACAGACGTTTATCCAATCGTCGCAGTCGGCGGTATTCACCTGGCAGGGCAATTCTGACAGGGCAATGAGAGAGACATGATGAGTGAAAACAATCCGGCACCTGCGCCGCTCAGCGTGCTCATCGCCGATGACCATACCCTGATCCTCGAAATCATCGGCCTGGTGCTGGAGAACAGCCCGGATATCAAGCTCAGCACCGCGGTCTCGATCGATGGTGCAATCGAACAGCTGAAGAAAAACGGCGAATTCGACCTCATCCTGCTGGATCTCGACATGCCCGGGATGCATGGGGTCGAAACACTGAAGCAGATCACCGCATTGAATGCGGGGAAGCCGGTCGGCATCATCACCGGGGGCCCTACCCCGCGTGTTGTCGATGAGATGACCCGGAATGGCGCGGCCGGCCTGGTTCCGAAGACCACTTCGATGAAAAGCCTCACAAATGCCATTCGCTTCATGGCGGCAGGAGAGCGCTATTTCCCGCTTGAGCTGATCCAGGAGAATAAAGCCACACAGAAGGCTTTCGTCTCGCCTCTTTCAGACCGCGAGGTCTCGGTGCTTAATCTCCTGGCCGATGGCATGCCCAATCGGGAAATCGGCGAAAATCTGGGGCTGGCCGAAGCCACCGTCAAAATGCATGTGAAATCGATCTGCCGCAAGCTGGGGGTCACAAACCGGACCCAAGCGGTTATCCAGGCGCGCAATCTGAAGCTGGCCTGAACGCATTCTGTCCGGCTGCGGCAGATCTACTGCCGCAGCCGGATTTCTCAGAATGATGTGCTGAAACTGATACCGAAGCTCTGTCTGTCATCGCCATCCAGGTAATCGACCGGTTTGGCCACAAAGAGCGACACCGGTATATTGCCCAGATCGAGTGTCAGCGAAACGCCGACCGAACTGCGGATATATTTCCCGTCATCGACAGTGCCGCCCAGCGTATCATCCAGCCCCCAGGCCGACCCGATATCCGCAAAGACACCAACGCGCCCGGTGGTGCCGAGCAGCTGATCGATCTCGCGCTGCAGCTCGACACTGGTCACATAGTAATTATTGGCGCCGAGGAACCAGTCGCCGTCTTTCGGGCCAATGCCGCGCGGCGCGAAGCCCCTGAAATCGGCCCCGCCGACGAAGAAGCGGTCAACCGCGCGTGTATTATGACCATTCTGGCCGGACACAATACCGCCGCGCAGCCCGACCAGCAGCGATGTTTTCTCTGCCAGCGCAAAGCGCGCATCCGCCTCGATCCGGGTCTCATATGTCTTCTGATCGGTGCCAAGCCCCCAGAAATACTGGTCCAGTGACAGCGAAAGCCCGGTCACGAAACCAGCCCCGCCATTCTTCGAGGGGTTGGACGAATAGCTGACGCCAAGACGGACATAGGGTGCGTCAATGACCCCCATCTCACGGCCAAAAAGCACGCTGGAGCCCGCGGCCACATCCGTCATATCGTCGCGGCGATAGCCGATCCCCAGTTCGGCCCGGCCGCCCTCTGCAAAGGGAAGAGCCAGATATGGCTCGATCAGCACCCGCTTTGCAACAAACCCCTGATCACTGTAGCTGGTCTTGCGCATTTCGGTATCAATGCCGAAATCCAGATCGCCAAAGGCATCCGCGCGATAAAGCGAAGTGCGGAAAGACTGCACCTCTTCGGCGAACCGCAGATCAATCGAGCCAAAGGTGCCCGGGAACAGATTGTAGCGCTCGAAGTAAAGGTTGAGCGTCGCGCCATCGCGGCTGTCATAAGCCAGACCGACCTCAACCCGACCGGGGCGGTCATTCAGCTCGCTGACCTCGACCACAAGGGTCGCGCCCTCGCCCCGCACCTCTACACTGCGAAACTGACCGCTGCTCATCAGGCATTCCTGGACCGCGCTCATATCGGAGGAATCATATTCCCCCGCTACGACCTCACAGGCAGCCGCAATGTCATCGGCTGCAATGAATTCGGCACCCCGAACCTCAACCGCCGTATAGGGCCGTGCCTGAAGGCTGCCGACAAAAACGGATCCCGCAGCAGCCGCGATCAGAACAGCAGGCGCTGCACGTTGCAGGTTCAGGAAGACAGCCATCAGATATTCCCCTCAGTGGCAGCTGAAGATGAGGTGGGGAATCGGCAGAGGGGATTCCCGCAATCCGATGTCTGATAAATCAATCATACGTTGCATGCACCCGATTCCTGCCGCGCATCAGGTGCAAATTGTCAGATCGTCAGAGTTTGATGGCAGAAATACGGGTGATGATGCCCAGATCAACGCCAAAGGTCTGCCCCAGCGACTGCACAAAGCTGCCCGCGAAATTATACGTCACCTTCACGGTGACAAAGCCGTTCGCATCAGGTGCACCAGGGCAGGGCAGAACCGTCAGATCCGCCGGGTCGAGCAGCACCGATTGCCGGACCAGCACACCCATCAGGATCTCGTCATCGGCCAGGGCCTTGCAAACATCTGCAGGCGGCGTTGCGCGACTCAGACGGCCAATGGATTGTCGCGCAAGTTCATGCGCCAGCTGCTGCACATCGCTTGCGGTCGCAATCAGAAAACTCACGAATACAATAAGGAACAGAAAGGCGAGAAACAGCGGGAAAATAATCACGAATTCGATGGTGATCGCACCATCTTCGCGCCTCGCCCAGGATCTGGCGGCTCTGAACAGATCCAGTTTCACGGTGCAAACCCTGCCTGTTGTGTTTTTGCCGGAGGCAAATATCTTGCCCCCTTATCCGGCATGAAAGCATCCGCCGGATGCGCAATCATGGCCGCAAGATTTCTGGCCGAGGCGCATCCCGCCTCGCCCGTGCCGCCTTTACACGTCACATTCACCCCGGTTACCCGAACCACCCGGATGATCCCCTGCGGCTCTGATTGCGGCAATTCGCGCAGATCATCGTCCTGGATAAAGCGGACCCGCGCAGGATAAGCGGCAAAAATCTGGCTGAGCGTCTTGCGCCGGCCTGCATCGCGTTCGGGCAGGCGGTTTTTCGGCACAGAGACCACCAGAGTATCCTGGCTGGTCAGGCCCAGTTTATCCAGAAAGGTACGGATCCGCTTCTGCTCGGCCGCACCGATATCGGTCGAGCAGGACAGGAAGGAATAGGGCAGAACTGCCTCATGCGTTTGCGCAGAAAGACGCTCGGTCGGGCCTTGCGGCAATGCGGCGCCACAGGCTGCCAAAAACCCTGCTGTCAGCAAGGGCACGAAAATGCGGGTGAATCTGATCTGCACTGTCCGTTCCTATTGCAGCATGAACCCACCCCGGCGGACCTTTGACTGGCCCTTTTCACCGGGACGGATCGTTTTGCTCATTTGTCCGGTCACAAGCTGCTCAATGGCGCCACTTGCGGGCTTCACCTCATCGACCGGAGTGCGCAGGTTGTTCGGGCTGGTCGGCTTCACCAGATAGGGGGTCACAATGATGACCAGTTCGGTTTCGCCCTTCTTAAAGCTCGAAGACCTGAAGAGCGCCCCGAGGATCGGAAGATTGACGAGACCGGGAATACCGCTCAGCGATTGTGCGGTATCCGCCTGGAACATGCCGGCAATGGCAAAGCTCTGACCGCTGCCGAGTTCCACCGTGGTTGTCGCGCTGCGCTCGGACAGAGCGCGCCCGTCTTCAGAGGAGTTGGCCTCATCAACTGCGCGCACCCTGGTGTTGATCTGCAGCTGGATCTGGTTCTGATCAAATACGGTCGGGGTGAATTCCAGCTCTACACCGATGGATTCAAAGGTGGTCGAGATCTTTCCGTCCCCATCGGTATTCCTGTAGGGGATCCGTCCCCCAGCCAGAAAGGTCGCCGCCTCACCGGAGCGGGCCGTCAGATTGGGTTCGGAGAGGATGGTGACCAGCCCGTTGCGCGCCAGTGCGTCCAGCACGAGGTTGATATTGCGGCTGCCCGCACCGACGCTCAGATCCACCCCGCCGGAACGTGTAGAAACGCGCGGCCCCCCCGCGTCCCGCGCGGTCAGGCTGAGGCCGAGATCCTCGCTGATGGTACGGGAGACTTCGGCGATCCGGACCTGGAGATTGACCTGCGACGCCGCTTCAACTTCGAGCCGGTTGACGATGATTGCACCATCGCCAAGCAATGCCGCCACAACATCGGCGGCGGTTTCGGCATCATCGATGCTGCGCACGCGGCCGCTGAGAAAGACCGCGCCCTCGACGGTTTTCACCGAGACCGAGCCACCGCTGATCGAGCTTTGCGCGGCCGAGGCGAGCCGGGCGGCATCGATCCCGACGGAAATGGTGGTGCTGAGAATCTGCTCGTCATTCTCGCCCAGAACGAAAAGGTTGGACTCACCAATATTCCGGCCGACAATGTAGAGATAGCGGGCGGATTGCAGATCGATCTCGGCAACGTTCGGGTTGGAAAGGAAAACTGCGGTCGCAGGCTCTTCAAGCTTGATGAATTTCGCCTCGGACACGTTCAGGGAAAGCCCCCCTCGCCCGGCGCTCCAGACTTCCTGGGCAAAGCTCGGCGCCACTGCGGCAACGGTCAGAAAAAACGACATCACGGCCGATAGCCCCATGCCTGCCATTAATCTTTCTCCCCCGCAGTCGCGTTATTACGCCGTTGTCTGTCACATCGTATCGGCTACAGCGCGATACGCGAATACCATAACGCGATATCCAGCGGGATTACAAATACCACTGGTTGTATTACCTACAATTTAATCAACGCAGCTGAGCGCGCAAAATCGGCCGCGTCAGATAGCTCAGCACCGAACGCCGACCGGATTCAATGTCGACCTGCGCCACCATGCCGGGGCGGATCGGCAATTCCTCACCATTTCGTTCAAGATAGCTTTTCTCGGTGGTGACCATCACCCGGTAATAGGCCTGAACACCATTTGCCGTTTGTTCATCGACCGTATCACCACTGATCTGCGAGACCGTTCCCCTGAGATCCCCATAGGTCGAGAAATCATAGGCAGTGATCTTGACGCTGGCAGGCATTCCGGGCGCGATAAAAGCCACGTCCCGCGGAGAAACCTTTGTCTCGATCATCAGCTGATCGTCGATGGGGGTCACTTCCATGATGGATTCCCCGGGCTGCACGACACCGCCCAGCGTGGTGATATTGACGTTATTGACGCGCCCCGAAACCGGCGATCTGATCTCGGTCCGGTCAAGCTGGTCCTGTTTCTGGATCATCTGCTGTTCCAGCACCACAAGCCGCCCCTTTTTCGCAACCAGATCGCGATAGGCTTCCTGCACATAGTTATTGCGCAACTCGCTGATCCGCCCCTGCAGCTCGGCTTCCTGCTGCTGAAGCCGCAACAGATCGACCTTGCTCACAGATCCCTGTTTCGCCAGCGGCTCGGTGATGTCGATCTGACCGATGATCGCGGCGCGTTCCGCTTCGGCCGCGCCGATAGATTCATTCAGCTTGGTGCGGCGGGCCTGAAACAGCCGCAGCTCATTGGCCCGGGCCTCGCCATCCGCATCACCGCTGAATTCGATCTTGTCGCTTTCCATCACCTCGGCTTCGAGACGGGCGATTTCGGCGCGCAGCGTATCGATCTCGGCAGTTGTTTCCAGAAAGGCCGAGCGAAAGCGCGTCGCGTCGATCTTTGCGATGGCCTGCCCTTCCCGGACGATGTCACCTTCATGCACCAGCAATTCCGACAGAATGCCGCCTTCAAGGCTCTGGATCGTCTGCATCCGGCGCAGAGGAACCACGGTTCCGTCGCCACGGGTGATTTCATTGATCTGCGCAAAAGCAGACCAGATCACCGCGATCAGCAGCGATGCCGAAACAATCCAGACCGTATGGCGGGCCGTGACCATGGATTTACGACGGAAACTTCCGTCGAGATAATCCGGCTGTAAATCTGTCTGTGTCATTTGACAGCCTTCACCTGCTGGGTCGAAGAGGCGCGCGCAAGATCCATGATCTTGCCAAGCGCGTCATCATGCGCGATTGCGCCGTCTTTCAGAACAACCGCGCGCTCTGTCAGAGCCAAGAGTTCGCGCTTATGCGTTGCGATGATCGCGGTGCGGCCTGCCAGCCAGGTTTTCAGGAATTGCACGACATGCTGTTCGGTCATGTGATCGAATGCCGCCGTTGGTTCGTCCAGGATCACCACCCTCGGATCCTGCAAAATGATCCTGGCAAGGCCGATGGCCTGGCGCTGCCCGCCCGAGACATTGGCATTGCTGTAAAGCGCCATATCAAGACCGCGGACATGACGGCGGACATGGCGTCCCAGCCCGACAGCATCCAGCGCCTCGAACAGCTCTTCGTCACTGTGGAGCCCGTGATCAAGCTGCAGGTTCTCGCGCAGCGTGCCCTGAAAGAGCGCCGCGCTTTGCGGCAGATAGCCGATCTGGCGACGGCGGTCGATCGGATCGATCTGCGCCAGTGACAGGTTATCAAGCAGCACCGAGCCCGATGCAGGATCTGTCAGACCGGCGATCAGCCGCAGGAGGGTCGATTTGCCTGCCCCGTTGCCTCCCAGAAGCGCAATATGTTCGCCGCCCCTGATGGTGAGGCTTTTGATGTTCAGAACCTCGCCGCTTTCCTTGTCATGGGCATAGGTGGCATCCGTAACCTGATAGCTGCCGCCAATCTGCTGGGCGCGCAGATAATGGCGGTCCGCCGGGCGTTCGACCGGCATTTCCATAATCTTGTCCAGGTTGTCCATTGCGGCGCGAACCTGCTGCCAGCGGGTCAGAAGCCCGGCAACCTGGCCAAGCGGCGCCAGCGTCCGGCTGGTCAGAAGCGTACAGGCGATCAGACTGCCGGTGGTCATATTACCGGCAGAGATCTGATAGACCCCGACCACCACGACCAGCCCGTAGCAGAGCTGCTGCGTGGAAGAGGCAATCTGCATCAGGAATGTGGTCTGCTCGCGGGCTTTCACGCCGGTTTCGGCCATGGTCGCTGTCAGCTGCACATAGGCCCGGTGAAGCCGCCCCTCGGCCCGCGCCGCCTTCACCGTTTCCAGATTGGAAACCGCTTCCAACAGAAGGCCGTTCAGGGCAGCGCTTTCCCGGGTATTCTGGCGGGAGAGCGTTGCCAGCTTGCGCTGCATCAGCAGCCCCGGCCCTACCATCAGCACGCCGCCGAACAATACGACAAAGGCAACCGGGCCACCGATATAGGCGATGATGCCGATAAAGATCAGCACGAAAGGAATGTCACAGATCGCCGACGCCGTACCTGAGGTGAAAAACTCGCGGACGGTCGAGAAATCCCGCACCTGGTTGGCAAAAACCCCGGTCGAACGCGGCTGATGCGACAGGCGAAGATTTGCGACCTGTTCAAACAGCCGTGCCGAGAGCGTCAGATCAAGATCACGCCCCGACAGGTCAATCAGCCGCGAGCGCATCATCCGCAGGACAAATTCCAGCAGAATGGCAAGACCGACGCCGCTGGCCAGGATCCACAGCGTATCGAACACCTGATTCGGCACAACACGGTCATAGACCTGCATCGAGAACATCGCGGTCGAGACCGCCAGCAGCGAGGCCACAAAGCTCGCAAGGAAAACATCCCGATAGATGGACATGTTTCCAAGCACCGCACCGATGATCCAGTGCCGCCTGTCCGGATCGGTCTCGCCAAGCCGCTGCGACACAACATCGACCGGTTTAGAGGCAAGGAATCGGCCACCATAGGCCTCTTCCAGCTCTGCCCGGCTTTTATGCACGCGCCCGCCACCCGTCTCCGGCAGCACAAGAACAGCGCTGGTCTCATCCAGCTGTTCAAGCAGGGCGACTTCATCATCCTTGCCAAAGACAAGAACCGGCAGCGCTTCGGGCGGGATCGAGGAAAGCGGGCCGGCGGCAATCCGGCAGCTCAGGTTTACGCGGCGCAGCGCCCGCGCACTTGCGGTGATGCTGAGGCCGCCATGCGCCTCCCGCGGCAGGCCATCGCTCAGTCGCTCGACCGAGGCCGCAATACCATGTGCCCGACAAAGCTCTATCAGGCCGAGAACGAGCGCGTCCCTGTTGTCGCTGGCAGCCATAATGTCCCGCCTGAGTGCTGGAGGTCTTTAACGTTGGATCAACGGGTACCAAACAAAAGAGAGCCTAACATACCAACGGAGTGTGCGGCAGCATATTCCGTATGTTTGCGTTCTTTGTATGTCTCAATTTTGTCCATTTCGGCTTCGTAGTGATCGCGCCCCGTGGTCAGAAGGTCGATCAGCTCTCTTTTACCGCCGATGAACTGCTGCTCATAGGCAGCCAGAACCTCTGCTGCGCGGTCAAGCTGGCGCTGCTGCGAGGCCTCATTGCCCTGCAAAACACGAATCTGTTCGACATAAACCCGAACCGTGTTCTGAAGATCGCGCTCTGCCGCTTTCAGCCGGGCTTCGGCCGCGGCCTTGTCCTGTTCAGCCGCGACCACCGCACGTCCGCTGAAACTGCTGGAATTCAGATCGACGCCCGCGGTGATTCCCACGGCGCCACTGCGACCGCGCCCACCGGTCAGGTCCTGGCGGCCCTGAGCCTGCAGGGTGATCTTCGGCTTGTTGGATGCCTTGGCGGCCTTGATCCCCTGCAGAGCTATATCGAGATCGGCCTTCGCCTCAACATAGGCCGGGGCGATCACGACTGCTGCAATGATATTGGCGCTGGATGCAAACTGGTCGGTAAAGGCCAGATTCGGCGGGATGCCCGGATTGACCACCGGCTTACCCAGCAGGAATTCCAGCTGCGAAGATGTGATCGTGCGATCCGCCTGCAGCTGCGTCATCCGCTCTTCCGCACGGGCGATTTCCAGCAGCGCGCGCGCGATTTCGGAACTGTCCGAAAGACCCGCCGAGACACGGCTGCGCGAGAAACCTTCAATCCGGTTCGCGAAATCGATATAGACCTGCGTTTTCGCGATCTTGAGATCAAGCGTCTCAATTTCCAGATAGAGTTCAGAGATCTCGAGGCTGAGATCCTCAACCGCCATTTTCAGCTGTGCCACGACCTTGATCCGGCCCAGCGAGGCGGCCGCAATCCTGCTTTTGACCAGACCCCAGTCGATCAGAACCTGCGAGACAGTCACTGTCAGAGCCGGATCATCATCGGTTGTGCTGGTGGCCCCCGAAACACTGAGCCGGGGCCGCTTGCCGTCTTTCGCGATCTCGATATTGGTCGTCTCGCGCGCAACAGCGTGTTGCAGCGCCTCGACCGTCGGGTCGCGCTCCGTCCCGATTCTGACCGCCTCTTTCAGAGACTGCGCCAGCACCGGTGACACTGAAAATGCACCAAGACAAAGCGCGAGAGCACCGGAACGGGCATGCCTAAACAGGGATGGAGCAAGGACCATATACAGATGCGCCGATCAGCCTTCCGGCGGGGTGTAGATCAGATCACCCAACAATGCCGAAAGAAGATCTGAGCCTGTATCATGCGAGGCGCTGCCATCTGCCGCGTCGGCCAGCAGAGAGACCGGCGCGGGAGATGTATCGCCGGCAAACAGATCGGTCTCAGCGTGGTCCGGATCAAGAATCGCCGCAAGAAGATCCGCAACATAGGGATCTGCCGGTGCATCAGTGCCGACCGTAGCGGGGGCATCTTCTGCAACAGGTTCTTCTGCAACGGTTTCTTCCGGTGCGGTCACCGGCGCAGCAGCTGCCACAGGCGCATGTGCAGGTGCGACATCATCATCATTGCCGCCGCGCAGCATAATGCCGACTGCCGGGAACATAGATGCTCCGAAAATTGCACCGTCCAGCGGCATTCCCGCAAAGAACGTACCGCCGCCGCCGGCGTCTCCGCCCGACGAGGATCCGGCATCCGCGCCCGCCGGTTCACCGCCCCCGACATTAACCTCGACCACGGTCTCACCGTCCCGAAGTGCCTCCGAAGGTTGCGCTGTCTGGGCTTTCTCTTCAACTTCCGCGACAGCGGTCTGCGCAGAAGGATCTGCCGGAACAAAGGGTTCCGGCGCAATCAGCCCGGTCACTTCGACCGCGCCTGCCGATCCGCCATCGCGCAGCCGGCTGTATTCTCCGGCAGGACCAATGACGAAGAAATCCCTGACCATGACCTCCTGCCCGTCCAGGAGTGTCACTTTCAGATCCGCCCCGGATTTCTCGTAGAAGGCGACTCCCGCAACACCGCTTCCGAAGTAAACTTCGGACGGAACCGAGAGCCGGACATCATTCGAAACGCTGCGGGTCGCAGCACCGGACTGGCCGCTTGCCGCCGTAAATATCTCAACCATGGGTATGGCCCTCCGGGGATTTTGTCACTGGCATAGGTCAGTCGGTCGATTCCCGCAATGCCATATAGAACGCAAACCCGACACGCCTCTTACCCCGGTTCGCCTGATAAAAAGGCTGCCGCAAGAAGCGGCAGCCAAGAGACGGAAACAGTAAGGCGGTTCCGCTTCCGGTAGATTCACTGCTTACCAACACCTATGGCCCGGTCATGTACATCCGACCCACTTCAGGCTCCAACACTGCTACCGGCAGTTGATTCTGCCAGATCTCGCTTAGCTTTTACCTGCATGATACAAACCTAAGAACTGATAAAGTAACTTTCGTATATGTCACTCGGTCGGACTTTGCAATATCCATAGACTCGAGGTGATGGACGTTCTGAAATCCGGCGACTAAACCTATAGTGGAATACAACTTATGAGGGCGGACATGTTTTCACGCTTGGCTGCGCTTCCGGTCATCCTGTGTGCATTGCTTGTGCTTTCCGGCTGCAGCCTGCCCGCAGCCATGGAAAAACAACCGGAAGGCGAAACCGAACAGGTTGCCGAGGCGGCCTGGTCCATCGGGGACTATGAGGAAGCCGCCCGCCTGTTCGAGCTCGCCTCTGCCAGAAATCCGAAATCGGTGACCGCCCTGGTCGGGCTTGGAAAGTCTTATACTGCGCTGGCCCAGTACAACCGGGCGCAGAATGCGCTGTTCAGGGCACGCGATCTGAACCGGCGCGCTCCCGAGGTTCACAACCAGCTTGGCAATCTCGCGCTCCAGGAGATGCATCCCAAGACCGCCATCGAGCATTTCGATACAGCTCTGCGGCTCGACCGGACCAATCTCGCGGCTCTCACCGGGAAAGCTGTCTCCCTTGACTACCTGTCCCGCCATGCAGAAGCGCAGGAGGTCTACACGCGCGCGCTGCAAACCTGGCCGACCAACTTCCCCTTGCTGAGCAACTACGCCCTTTCCCAGGTGCTGGGCGGCAATATCGGCGCCGGGATGAAGCTGATGGAAGAACTGCTGCGCGATCCTGCAAATGGCGACACCGTGCGCGCCAATCTGGCCATCGCCTATGCGCTGGACGGGCGCAGTCGCGATGCGAAAGCGATGTTGTCGGGCCTTATGTCGGACGCCGATATCGAGAAGAGCCTGCGCCATTACGCGGCGGCGCGGCAGGACTACCTTGCCGGTAAGCCGATCGGATACATGATCTTTCAGTGAAACAAGAGTTGCGTGACCTTACTTAGTATGTACCGTACAGACGACTGATCGGAATACCGCGCGAAGTGATGTTTGCGTCTTCCGGAAACGTGAGGAGGGCCAGGTGACAAGATCAGTAAGATTTGCGACCGGCCAGAGCGGTGCGATCTCTGTCGACTGGCTGGTGCTGAGCGCCGCAGCATTCGCGCTGGCCGCCGTTGCGGTGGTGCTCGTGAACAGCGGCGTTCTGGATCTGGCATCGGAAAAGCTCGCTCAGATCGTAGATGACGCAGTTGACGAAGTCGGAAATGACATCACAGATATAAACGTTAACTATACCCAGGGTTGCACGAAGCAATGCACGTCAAAATAATCGCACTGATCGCTTCCGGGATCGTCCTGGCGCTCGGCGGGGCATTCGGCACCTTTCATTATACAAGGGCCCTGGAACTCGAGCTCGCCTCGGCACGCAGCAGCTTGCGCGCCTTCGGTGATACTGTTGAGATACCCTTGGCGGCGCGCGACATCGCGCCTGGCACCGTGCTGACTGCGGAAAGCCTTGTTACAGCAAAAATTCCGGTCAGCTATCTGCCGGGCAACATCCTGCAAGGTCTGCCCGCGGTCGCAGAGGGCGAAAGCTTTGTGGCGCTGAGCGCGCTGAAAGCTGGGAACGCGATATTCGATACTGACATTGCGAAAACGGGCACAACGCCGGCAGGGGTGCTGCTGCCGGTTGGAAACGGCAGGATTTTTGCCATTACGCCGCGCAATCTGGCCGATTTCAGCGGCAAGCTTGCAAACGGCACCCGTGTCGACATTGTCTGGACCCAGGATATCGGTGCCGGAAAATCCGAGACCAGACTGATCGCGACCGGTTTGCGCGTCAGAACACCGCCCGCAAACGGGCAGCCTGCCGGGGCCGTGTCAGCGCTTGCTGACAAGCTGTTGCTGGAAGGAGAATTCACGGACGCCATTCGCGGTGTCGTGGCCAATCATCAGAGCGGCTTTATGAGCATCATCCTGTCTGATGGCAGCCGCAGCCTTGACGGTGATTTCGTGGTGTTTGGCCCGACCGACCTTGAGAAACTGCCACTGGCGGTGCGCGCATCCGGCAACCAGGACACAGGCGATTCATCCATACTCGGCAAGATCACCGGCGGGAACTCTTCCCGGGAGCGCTGTCCGACCGCGGTTATCAGAGGCGGTTCCAGATCGATTGCAGAAGTCCCATGCTGAGCAAACTTCGGGCCACACAAGAAACGCGCCTTTGCTCAATCTGCGATGGCGTCGACGCCGTGATGCTTTTTGCAGCCTGGTTTTCGCGCATTCCCCCCGGTGCGGTTCGCACGGATCTGTCCATGTCCGAGGCACTCGACCACCTGCAGCTTCATCGGGAAGACCGCTTCGACGCCGTTGTTCTGGTCCCGAATGCCAGTAAGACGGCGCTGCCGCGGCTCTTGCAGGCACTTGTGGAAGAGGCAGGCCGGCACACGGGCGAAGTAATGGTCCTGCTGCCGCTGAAGTCGCGATTGCAGATCCCGGATGCCGCGCGCAAAGGGGTGAAAGTCCTTTACGGCCCCCCCTTCACCGACGCTGCCCCAGCTGACGGAGAAGACGCCCCCGCTGACGGGACAGCCGGTCCCGGACCAGACAGCGCAGCCGGTCCTGCGCCGGCTTCAGGATTCTGGGGAAGGGTCTTTTCGCGCAAGGGGAAGACCAGGATTTCTGATCCCGCGCCGACCGATATAATAGTGCCGCCACCCGGACGCGATCTGCCTGACGCGCTGAAGACAATCATGGTGCTCCCCGTCTGCGGCGGCGCGGGCGCAACGACAATCGCCGTCAATCTTGCCACTGAACTGGCGCAGGCGCAGCAAGACCGCACTGTCTGCCTGATTGATCTGCATCTGCAATATGGCAATGTCGCAACCTATGCGGGCCTTACGGCGAATACGCGCATTCTTGACGCCTATCGCGGCATCGAGGCGCTCGACTCTGATGCTTTCGACATGTGTCTGCGCAGCACCGCCCCAAACCTGCACATTTTCTCGGACCCTGGAGAGATCCTGCCGGTCGACGGGATCAATGCCGCGCATTTGCGCCGTCTTGTCGGGCTCGCCCGCAATAAGGCGGATCTGGTGATTGTCGATCTGCCGCATCAGCTTCCGGACTGGAGCGGCGCCGCCTTCGATCAGGCCTCGGTCGTCCTGGCCCCTGCCCTGCTCGATGTCCGTTCCGCGCAGAACCTGGCGAAGCTGCAGGATCTTATCCGCTCCGAGGGGCTGCCCGGAGGCAAATTCCGCTGCCTGCTCAACCGCGCGCCGCTGCGGCGGTCCCAGCTGTGGGAAGACTCTCTCGCCCGTTTTGAAAAGGACAATGAGTTCGGCGTGTTCAAAACCTTGCCCGACGGAGGGGATCCGGTTTCCATGGCCTGCAATGCCGGAATTCCTCTGGCCACACATGCGCCAGCGAATGTCTTCAGACTGGCGATCCGCGACCTGGCCGCAGATATCCTTGCCAAGGCAGGGCCACGAGAGCTGTCCACGACGGAGGCTGGCTGATGTTTCGTAAATTTCGCGACAGCAGACTTGCAGAGCAAAACGAGGTTCCCCAGGAAAACCCGCTCAGCCATTTTCAGCCAGAAGCCGCGCTGCCGGCAGAAGTCCCCTCGGCAGAGAACCAGGCCGCACGCCAGCGCCGGCGCAAGCTGACCGAGATCCGGCAGCAGGCCCATCAGCAATTGCTGGAGGTTCTTAACCTTTCCGCTTTGGTGCAGGCCTCGGAGGCCGATATCAAAGCCGAGATTGCCGCGGTTCTGAAAGCGGTCATCCCGTCGCAAAGTGTTGCGGTGAGCCGGTCCGACCGCGACAGCCTGGTCAATGACCTTTATTATGAAGTCATGGGGCTGGGGCCGCTGGAAATCCTGCTCAATGAAGAATCCGTTTCTGATATTCTCATCAATGGACCCGAGCAGGTTTTCATCGAACAGGGCGGGCTTCTTGAACTGACCGATGTGCAATTCCAGGACGAGGCCCATCTGCGCCGCATCCTGCAAAAGATCGTCGGCATGGTCGGGCGCCGGCTGGACGAATCGACCCCTTATGTCGATGCCCGGCTTCAGGATGGCTCACGTCTCAATGCCGTGATTTACCCTATCGCGCTTGATGGCACGCTGGTTTCCATCCGGAAATTCCGCAAAGACAAGCTCAGCCTCGAACAGCTGACCTTTCTGGGCGCGATGAGCGAGAAGATGGCGATCTATCTGCGCGCCGCTGTTGCCTGCCGGCTGAATATCGTGATCTCGGGCGGGACCGGCTCAGGCAAGACGACGCTGATGAATGCGCTTTCTGCCTATATCGGCAAGCGCGAGCGCATCATCACGGTCGAAGATACCGCCGAATTGCAGCTTCAGCAAAAACATGTCGGCCGGATGGAAAGCCGCCCGCCCAATATCGAAGGCAAAGGCGCCGTCACCCAGCGGGACTGTCTGCGCAACGCCCTCAGGATGCGCCCCGACCGGATTATCGTCGGCGAGACCCGCGGCGACGAGGTGATCGATATGCTGCAGGCCATGAATACCGGGCATGACGGTTCGATGACGACAATCCATGCCAATTCGGCGCGCGACGCCACCAGCCGGCTGGAAAACATGGTTGCCATGGCCGGGATCGAGATCCCGCTGGCGGCTTTGCGCCGCCAGGTCGCCAGCGCGGTCAACCTGATCGTGCAGGTCAACCGTCTGCAGGATGGCAGCCGCAAAGTGACCTCGATCACCGAAGTGACGGGCTGCGAAGGTGATGTCCTCACCATGCAGGAACTGTTCTATTTCGAACATAGCGGCGTGACCCCCGATGGCCGTGTCGAAGGGCATTTCGCCGCAACCGGGGTACGCTCGGATTCGTCCGACCGCTTCCGCCGCTGGGGGATCACCCTGCCTCCCGACCTTTACGGGGCGTGACCATGAGCCTTGCTCTCATTTTTTCGCTTTTGGTCGGAGCAGGGCTGGGCCTGATTGTCGTTGCAATTTGCTATAGCCGCGTGCTGCACCGCCGCGCCTTTCTGCAAGCCGTCATCGCGCGCTTTTCAGGCCGGCCAGCGACCGACGGGGATGCGCCCTCCCCGGATCAGGTGACGCTGCGCCGCGACGGGCCGCCATCCTGGTGGCGTCATCTGCTGCCCGGAAAATGGGACGACCTCAATATGGCGGCCTTCACCGCCGAAATGCGGCGTATTGCTCTGGTGCTGACGCTGACCATAACGACACTGGTCATGATTTTGTTCAATGCGCTTCTGGATATTAATATCCTGATCGGCGCGGTGACCGGGCTGCTGCTGTCAGCGATCATATGGTATTTCTGGATGAAGATGCGCAGCACCAGGCGATTGCTCCGCATTGAGGAAGGTGTGCCCGAGGCACTCGATATGATCGTGCGCTCGCTCCGGGTCGGTCTGCCGGTCAGCTCGGCGCTCCATGCCGTCGGGCAGGAGCTGATCGGCCCGCTGGCCGAGGAATTTGGCGAGACCTCGCGCCGGATCAGTTATGGCCAGGAACCGGTGAGCGCTTTGCGTGAAATGGCAGATCGCTGCAGAAACCAGAGCCTGCGGTTTCTGGCCGCCGCGGTGGCCCTGCAATCCTCGACAGGTGGCAATCTGGCCGAAGTGCTTGAACGTCTTTGCGCCATCGCGCGGGGCCGGCAACAGTTGCAGCGCAAGGTACGCTCGATTACCGCCGAAGCAAAATGGTCGGGGCGCTTTCTGTCTTTCTTCCCGATCGGCGCCACGGTGATGCTGCTGGCGATCAACCCTGACTATTTCGCCGAGATCTCTGACAAGCCCTTCTTCATTCCGATGCTCTGCGTCGTCGCCGGCCTGTTGTTCATGAACATGATGTTCATGCGCTGGCTCGTGAAAATCGAATAAGGCGGGGGACTGATATGACAGAGGGCATCGAATGATCGCTATCAGCTCCTGGATCCTGTTGGGATGCTTCATCGGCTGCGCCCTGATGTTCGCAATGGCCCTGCTGATGCTGCAGCGTGCCCCCGCGACCCCTCCTGCGGCACCGGCGAAGTCTGTTCCGGATATGCCCCTTGTCATGTCCGAGGCGGAATCCGACAATTCCGAACTGCGCAGACAGTTGTTCCAGGCAGGCTTTCGTCATCCGAAAGCCATGCGCTGGTTTCTTTACGCCAAGGTCGGTTTCGCGATTGTCGCCCTGATCCTTTCGGTGATCCTGCTGCGTGTGCTGCCGCAGTTGCAGGATCTGGATCCGCTGCCACAACTGGGCTTTCAGCTGATTATGGCGGTGCTGGGCTATTTCATTCCCGTAATGATCGTTGACAGACGACGAAACGCCTGGCTGAAACGGATCGAAATCGCGCTGCCGGATGCCCTGGATTTCATGCTTATCTGTGTCGAGGCAGGGCAATCCACCGATGTCGCGGTTATGCGCGTCGCAGAGGAACTCGCCCCTGTCCATCCGGACCTGTCCGCCGGGCTTGTCAACCTGACCGAAGCACTGGCCGCAGGGGCGGACCGCCATGAAGCCTGGATGAAACTGGTCTATGAGACCGGCAATCAGGATCTGCGACAGCTCGCCAATATCATTCTGCAATCCTCGAACATGGGCACGCCGGTCGCCCAGACCCTGCGCGTGTTCAGCGCAGATCTCCGCGACCAGCGCGTCCGAAAAATTGAAGAACGTGCCAATGTGCTGCCGACCAAGATGACGCTCGGAACGATGATGTTTACCGTACCACCCCTTTTGATCCTGCTGCTTGCCCCGGCCATATACCGGATCGTCTCTTCATTCTGACATGGACTGCGGACCCTGACATAAATGCCAATTTCGACATCGCAAATCAGCCGCCACAAATTCCGCTGGGTCTCCGCACTCTGCCTGGTCCTGACGCCATGTCTTGGGGCCCAGCTTGTATTGGGCGGGCGCCCCATGCTTGCGGTCCCGGATCTGTTGCTGACCAGCGTCATGGTCTGGTCAACCATCGTGCATTTTGTTCTGGCCGGGCTTTTCGCGGGACATGGTCGGGTGATCGGGGTCCCGACGATCCTTGCATCCTTTATCGGCCTGATCCTTTTGCCGGGAATGCCGCTTGTGCCATGGCTCGGTTTCGCCAATGCATCGGCCTATTCCACCGCCGATACCCTCACTGCCATATTCTTCTGGGTTTCCGGCATCGGGGCAGTTCTGATCAGCCGATCGGCCTGGCCGCTGATACCAAGCCGCCTCAGCAGTTTCAGCCTTGCGCTTCGCAACCCGGTGCATCTGACAGCGACAGCGCTGGTTCTGGCCTGCTGCTTCCTGCTGGCCACATCCTTGCGCCCGCTCATCGCCGGCGAACTTCCACGGCTCGCCTCGGTGTCGGGGGCCTTTGTTGACGCGCTTTACGCGCTGACCGCTGCGGCGCTGGCCCTGCAGGGGATGGAGGTTCTGCGCGAAACCGATTCCGACACCCGCCCGGCGCCACTCATGGTGGTGCTGGCTTTTCTGAGCGCCCTTGCCGCGCTTGCCTTTGTCATGGCGCTGCCCGAACTCGCACCTTACGGTCAGGTCGGAGGGGTCGGGACGGTGCTTCTCACCGCAACGCTGGCAAGTGTGGTCCTGTTCCGCCGCCCTGCCCTCTTGCTCTGGGCCGGCATCCTTCTGACGGCGGCAACCCTGGCTTTCAACGCCTCGCAAACGGTTGGAGGCCCGGTTCTGCAATCCGTGTTTCTCGTCCTGCTGATCGCGGTCCTTTTCAGCATCGGCCAGCCAACAGCCGGGGGCAATGATCCCGTGGGCAATGCAGGCCTGCCTCCGGTGGCTGTCACCCGGCAGTTCCACAAGGCGGCCCAGTCCTGGATCGTCCGCGTCAATCTTGACGACCGCACGCTGCGCTTTGCAGGGGGCAGCGGCGAAAGCCTTGGCTATGGGGAACTGGTGCGGTTCGACGAGGCCTTTTCGGGTTCGGATTTCTCGGGCCTGATCGACCTGGTCCAGTTGCTGCGCAGCGACAGCAAGCGACCGGCCCCACCCGTCAGGATCCAGCTGACCCGTGGCGGCAAAGACCCCGAGAAGAACACCTCGCCCCGGCTCATGACATTCGAAGCACATGTGCTGAGCAAATCTCCCCCCGAAGCCTGGCTTGCACTGGTCAGCCAGGAGCGCGAGAAAGATCTCTCCGACCGGCTTGCCCGTTACGAACAGCTGCTCGGGGAGGCGATCCTGCGCGAAGAGCGCCTGCTCTCCATCGCCTCGCATGAATTGCGCACCCCGATCGCCATCCTCTCCATGCTGGGCGAAGAGCTCAAATCCGGCACCGACTGGGAGGATATCGGGGCGGGTTACGAAAGAACCCTGGACCGGATCATCGCAATTCTTGATGATCTTCGGGCGGGCAGTGGTACCGGCGCCGGCCATATCGCCAATACCGGCTTTACCATACGTGAGATGGCGCAGCAGGTTCTCGACATCTTCTCAACGGTTGCGGTCAGCAATGGGATCAATCTGACCTTCACCGCCGGGAAGGACAGCGACACCCTTTTGCAAAGCGATCACAACCGGGTCTTCATCGCATTGTCAAAACTGGCCCATAATGCGATCATCCACTCCCGCGGCCGGGAAGTAATGATCGACGCCTTCGTGACCAGGGGGACCGAAGACGAGCGTATCGTCACCTGGCAGGTTGCGGATGACGGTATCGGGGTTGAACCCGACCGGCGTGAGACGATTTTCGAGCCCTTTGAATCCAGTGCGGACAATCCTGACGAACGGCCCGGTCTCGGGCTTTATACCGCCCGTAAAGCGATCCGCCTGATGGGCGGAGATCTGACCCTTAACGATGACGGCAATGGCAGCCGGTTTGTTCTGACACATCCGGCCCGGATAGCGCGCCAACTGGTACAGCCGGAGCAAAAGGTAATATCGATGAACGACATCACTCCGCTCTACGAGGATCGCAGCGTCCTTCTGGTCGAGGACAACAAGCTGGTCGGCGAAATCACCGTAACCAGATTGCGCAAGCTGTTCAGGCAGGTTGACTGGGCGGAAAGCGGTGATGCCGGGCTGAAGCTGTTCCGCGAAAACAAATACGACATGGTGGTCGTCGACCAGTTGCTGCCCGGCCTGATCGGAAGCGAGCTGGTGCGCGAAATACGGCAGACCGAAAAGACCATGCCGATCATTGGCATCACCGCCTCGACGCTTGGGTCGGAATGCCGCGATCTGGAAGAGGCAGGCGCCAATTATGCGCTTGAGAAGCCTCTCAGCTTCGGCCAGCTCAAAAGCCTCGCCGATGAGTTTTTCGGAGATGTGGCCAGGGCGGGGATATGACCTGACCCCAGGCTGGTCAGCCGATTGCAAAGCCGCAAACGCAGCTTTTTCCAGGAACATGCAAACTTAAGGTTGCATTCTGCAACCTTAAGACTAGTACTCATTCGGGGGCGTAGATTTCTTGGTTTACGCGATGACTACGCTGAAACGGTTTCTCAAAGACGCCTCCGGCGCAATTTCGATTCTTTTTGTCCTTCTGATGCCTCTCCTGATGCTCATCGGTGGGGCTGCGACCGATGTTTCGCTTCTGAACGCGCAGAAAAGGTTTACCCAGTCTCAGGCTGACCTCGCCGCACTCAGTGCGTCGCGCTATCTCCCGGATCCGGTGGCAACCCGCCAGGCCGCGCGGGAGGTTGTTTTGCGCAATGACAAATTCGGGCAGATCACCCTTGCCGATGCCGATATCCGGATCGGACGCTATGATCCGGTCAGCGGCGTCTTTACGCGGGCGCCAAATCAGGCGCGGCCGGAATTTGCCAGCGCGGTTCAGGTTGTTGTGCCCTCACGGTTTCGCCCGTTTCTGTTGTCACCGATCTTAAGCGACGAGAATATCGTCATCAGACGCGCGGCGATCGGGGTGCAGCGCGGGGTCGTCGCTTTCACATTGCGCAACCGGCTCCTGTCTTTGCACACGGACCGTGCAATCCTCGGGCGGGTGCTGGGGCCATTGGGCCTCGGGCTGAATACCGAAGTGCTTGGCTATATGGGCCTCGCCACCACAAAAGTCAGCCTGAACAACCTGCTCGGCCTGATTGCCGGAACCGAGGTCGGGCTTGATGTGTTCAGCTTCAACGATGTTCTCAATCTCCAGGTCGGGCGCCTGGCCCTGCTGAACCATCTGGTGACGCTCGGCGGGCTTGCGAAGATCGACATTAATCCAACCCAGGTCGGGACCGGGCCTTTGACCCTCGGGCAGATCGTAGGGGCGTCTCCGGGCCTGCTGGGCCTGAACGCTGGTGACATCCTTCCTGATATCAAACTGAATGTCTTTGACCTTGTGATGGCAATGGCCGGGCTGGCCGCAGACCCGAAACAGCGGCTGAGTGTCGAGCTGCCGGTCAATCTTGGGAAACTGGTCAATATCTCGGTCTCGCTTGGCCTGATCCGCCCGCCGGTGATCGCCGTTGGCTATGTCGGTGACACACCGCCGCCAAAGGCTTCGGTGGCGCAGGTGGACGCGCGGGTCCTGGCAAATGTGCTCGATTTCGGCGGAACCGGTCTCCTGACGGTCTCGCTGAATGTTGCGGCTGCCACGGCAACGGCAGTGCCGGTCAGTCTGAATTGCAGCGCTCAGGCGCCGTCGGACCAGCTGGCAGTGTTCTCGGTCCAGACTGCGCCTGCGGAACTGGCCCTGCGTGTGGGCCTCCTGGACAGCCGGGCTGGCGTAGACCCGAAGGATATGGAGAGGGTCAGCCTCGGCGGCGGAACGCAGCAGGTGGCAATCCGGCTGAGCGAGCTTGGCAAACCGGTTCCCGTCAGAAATCCGCTGACGCTTTCCGGCCTGCTCAGGGATACTGCCAGCTTCCTTGAGAGCGTCAGAAAGGATCTGCAGGACCAGGTGAACAAGTGCGGCGGGCCGCTTGGCTTCCTGTTGTGTCCTCTGCTCGGGCTGGTCAACCTTACTCTTTCTCTGCTGCTCGGTATTCTCGGCGCTCTTGTGAACAGCCTTGGAGAGTTTCTCGCATTGCTCGGCATCGACGAATTCCTGCAGAGCCTGCTTGATCTGCTGGGAATAGGGGTCGCGCAGGCGGATCTCATTCTCGACAGCTATTCCTGTGGCGCAGCTCTCGCCCGGTAACGCCTGGAGCCGTCCAGCCAGAACGATCCGTTTGACTGCCTGCGCAGCCCTCGCAGGCGGCCCGCCGTTTTGGCTGCACGCCACGACGCCACATTCTTGACGCAATCCGAAAAGAACCCGCCACAAAAAAGACAGATGGCCAAAGGATACATACTTTCGACACAAAAGACTCAAAAGAGCCGGATTATGTCCATAAGGAGAGACCCGTGCTGAGACTGACCAAAAGCCATCAGGCAAGCATTCGCCCCGCAGAGAGCGCGATGATTATGCGCGTTCCTCCGGCTGCGGAGACCGAAACAAATGTGGCTTACAGTCTGAAAACCTCATCGCTGATCGACGCACCGCTCTGCCCCAAGGGTCTGATCCTGATGTGCGGGCAGATGGGCGCCCTCTCACGCGATCTCAGCGACTGGTCGGACCGGATGCGGGCGGTGGTCATGGTGGTTTCCGAGAACGGCATGACACTCGACTGGCTGCGGGAATATGCGCCGAAGCTTGATTTTCTGCTGGTCGATTCCGATTACCTTGGCGACACCGAGAGCACGATTGATTTCTGTATGCAGGTACGCCGGGCGACACCCAGGCTGCCTCTGGTGCTGGTCTCAAGCGAAATCCGGTCCCATGACTTCACCTGCGAGCGGATGATGGCCTGCGATGTAACGCTGAAACCCCCGCTGCTGCATACGGCCCTGACGCTGGGTGTACAGGCGGCGTATCAGAACAACGACTATTACCAGAGATCCCGCTGAACGCCCTGCGCCAGGCGCTCCCCCTTCCATAGGGCGTGTCGGAGGCGGCACCGGGAAAAGCTCACCAAAAAAAGCCCTGCCGCACAGATGTCGGCAGGGCTTTCGGTTTCCTTAGCCGCGACAGTCAGGCGGGGTCTCAGACTGTTGTCACAGCCGCCACATCTGCCGGATAATCTCTTGCTTACCAGCAGGCAAAGGCGAGCGAGGTTCTGGTCGGCGAGACTTCCTTCGCCACAACCCATTGAGCTTGCTTCTGCTCTTTCGCACAAGCCTGCGTTGCAAGCGGCTGGGCCGCAGTCACGAGACGCTCGAACGAAGTCCTGGCAGGCGCTTCAACAGAGATCCTGATCAGGTCAGCGTCCTTTTCAGCAGGCATACTGGATACGCATCCGGAAACAAACATGCACCCGATTATGGCAAGTTTATACTTCACTATGCAGCACCTCTCTGATTACATACTATATGATATATCTATAGTTCTTTATGGTCAATATTGATTGCAATATAGTCCTTTAGGAGATGTCGGCACCAGGCGACTCCATGGCATGATACCGGCCCTGCCGCCGGAGCCGTGCCATCACCCCCCTGCCCCGGTGCACTCCCGAACGGCGGCAAAAAGCCATTTGCGTCTCTGTCAGCCTCCTGGTCCCTTGTACGGGGGCCCGCCCCGGCGCATGATCGGGCGAACCGGCCGGAGGCAAGATGACATCTGACCCTACCCGTGACCACATCTCTGCTCTGATCCTCAGGGTGGCCCTTCGGGACCGGGTTGCGTTCAATATGCTCTACAGCTCAACCTCCGCGAAACTTTTTGGCACCTGCCTTCGTGTCTTGAAAGACAGGGCAGAGGCCGAGGAGGCGGTGCAGGACGTGTTCATCAAGATCTGGCTCAGAGCGGACAGGTTTGCGGTGACCGGGCAAAGCCCGATGTCCTGGCTGATTGCGGTTGCCCGGCATCAGGCCATCGACCGGCTGCGCGCAAGGCGGGAAGCGGCCTCTGCGATCGATGATGTGGCCCTGGAGATCCGTGATCCGGCACCGGGGCCTGAGGCCCGCGCCGTTGCAGCAGGAGCGCGGCGGCAGCTTGACGACTGTCTGGATGAGCTGGAGGCCGGGCGGGCCGATGCCGTGCGGTCGGCCTATCTGGAGGGCGACAGCTATGCCGATCTGGCCGCCCGCCATGATGTGCCGCTGAACACGATGCGAACCTGGCTGAGACGCAGCCTTATGCGGCTGAAGGAGTGTCTGCAGAGATGAGCGACACCGATATGGACAAGGATTTCACCGAAGGCGGCGACGAGCTTCTGGCCGCCGAATTCGTGCTGGGCGGCCTGCCCGTTGCGCTGCAGGCAGAGCTTGCCCGCCGGGTCGAAACCGATACGGGGTTTGCCCGGCTTGTCGCCGAATGGGAGGAGCGACTGTCTCCGATGGCCGAAGGGTTCGTCCCGGCCGACCTGCCGCCAGCCGTGAAACGCGCCCTGGATCTGCGGCTTTTCGGAAACGTGCCGGCCCGGCGCGGGATCTGGTCAAGTCTTGCGCTCTGGCGCGGGCTCGCGGGGGCGGCGACCGTGGCTTTTCTTGCCGCGGTGACCCTGCCGGCCCTGTCCCCCCCGGCGGCAACCGACCGGCTTGCCGCGTCTCTGACCGCCGAGGGCAGCAGCGTGACCTATCTGGTGCTTTATGATGCGGCCACGGGCAGTGTCAGCCTGGCCCATATGACCGGCGACCCGGTCGAAGGGCGCGATTTCCAGCTCTGGATTGCGCGCGGCGCCGAAGCGCCCGTCTCGCTTGGCGTGATCCCGGCGGGTGTGTCGACACGGGTCGGGACCACCGACCAGATCCGCGCATTGATGACCACGGCCGCGCATATGGCAATCAGCCTGGAGCCGCCCGGCGGCTCTCCCACCGGGCAGCCGACAGGGCCTGTTCTCGCTGTGGGCGACCTTCTCGACATCTGATACCGGTGGTCTGAGCGTGACAGATTTCGGCGCGGCTCTAAGGCTTTATAAAAAAATCGCACCGGTCTGAAACTTTCTGCAACCCGCATCCGTGACTTCCTGTGTCCCCCGATCAACGGGATCGACATTTCCGGGAGGAAGTCAGATGAAGACCCTTACCAAAGCAGTCATCGCCGGATGCTTCGCACTGGCAACAGCCGGGGCGGCACTGGCCCAGGACAATCCGAAAGTCGGCGGCGCTGCGATGTTCGCCGATAAAAACATCGTCGAGAACGCCATGAACTCGGCGGATCACACCACGCTGGTCGCCGCTGTGACGGCAGCCGGCCTTGGCGAGACGCTGCAGGGCAAAGGGCCCTTCACCGTCTTCGCCCCCACCAATGCCGCTTTCGAGGCACTGCCAGCGGGAACCGTCGAGACCCTGCTGAAACCCGAGAACAAAGAGATGCTGGTCAAGGTGCTGACCTGCCATGTCGTCGGTGCCAAGGCACTGGCAGCCGATGTGCAGAAGATGGTGGCCGATGATGGCGGCAAGCATGTGATCGAGACGCTCGGAGGGTGCAAAATCACCGCCGAAGCCAAAGATGGCATGGTTACCCTGACCGATGAAACCGGCGGCGTAGCCAATGTCACCATCGCCGACGTGATCCAGTCCAATGGCGTGATCCACGTCATCGACAAGGTTCTGCTGCCGAAGGGCTGATCCCTCCGGCACAGACCGGGCCATGTTTCGCGCGGTCTCTCCCTCCCGCACGGACATGGCCCGTTATCGCCGGGATGACCGGCAAACCCCAACCAAAGAAGGAACTTTCCGATGAATGCGATCAAATCGGTCACTGCGGGCCTCTTGCTCTCTGCCCTCGCCGCGCCGGCCATGGCTGCCTCAGTTGTCGGCCTTTCGGGTGAAAACGAGTTGCACTGGCTCGACACCGAAAGCTGGACCCGCACCGGCGGCGTAACTGTGACCGGCGTCGAGGGACGCCTGCTCGGCATCGATATACGCCCGGCGGATGGCATGCTGTACGGGGTCTTTGCCGATGGCACCCTCGCCACCATTGACCCTAAAACCGGCGTGGCGACAAAGGTCAGCACGCTGGCCACCAGGCTGGCAGATGGCGTCGCGGCCACCGTCGATTTCAACCCGGTTGCCGATAAATTGCGGGTGATGGGCAGCGATGGCACCAGCCTGCGCGTGACGGTCGAGACCGGCGAAGTGGTGACCGATGGCAGCCACGCTTACGCCGATGGCACCGCACCGAACATCATCGCCGGGGCCTATACCAATTCCTACAAGGGCGCCGAGAAAACCCAGCTCTTCAATATCGACGGGGCTGCCGGCTGGCTGGTGCTTCAGGATCCGCCAAATGACGGCACACTGAACCCGGTGGGCGAGATCGGCGTGAAGCCGGCCGAGGCAGGGTTCGACATCGCCTCGGATGGCAAGGGTGGCAATGCGGCCTGGCTGGTCGTCGAGGGGGGCTTCCATTCGGTCAACCTGGAAACCGGCGCCACCACTGAGGCAGGCCGCATCGATGGCGCGAATGTCCGTGACATCGCCATCCTGCCCGGGATGTAAGTAACCAGTGCAGGAGTTCAGTTCTGTATGAGTGACGCGGCCCGAAGCTTAAGGCTTTCGGGCCGCTTGTGTTTTCCCGGGTCTCCCCCGTACGGGCTCTGCCCGTACCGGACACCAGCCCCCCGGAAATTCCGCAGTGACGCCTTTCCAGAGCCAACCGGCAGAACCGCGACGCCCGTCACAGCGCGCTCCCGCATATGGGGATGGCCAGGCGTCACAAAAAAGGGCCGCATCAGATGCGGCCCAGGTCTCGGGATGCGCCTTGTTTACTGTCTGACCAGTTCCTCCATGCTCAGATTTCCGCTGCTGGTGCGCGCCTCGGCACGGGCCGCAACCAGAAATTCGCTGCGATCCGAGGCACAGGCCAGGCAGATCGGCTCATGGCCGGCGGAAGGGTCGCGGTCCATCTCATGCGCGATATAGGCCTGATGGCAATGGTGGCAGCGGATGCGCGCCTGCCAGGGATCATCGACCTCCTTGCGGGGATCACCGGGCCGTTCCTCGACAAACCAGTTGCGTTGCGCCACCATCAGCGAGGCCGCATAGATCACCACCGCGATGCCCAGTGTGACCGGAGGCGCCCAGACCCCGCCAAAACTGCCGCCAAAGACCATCATCAGGCAGCCGGTGGCCGAGGCAATGACCCAGGCCCCTAGACCGCCCGGATTGACCAGAGGCACCCTGCCCGGCCGGAACTCCAGCTGATCCGCCCTGATGCCGCGCAGACCGCACCAGGCGATATGCGTCATGGCGACGCCCACCCAGGCCACGATGATCACGCCCTGGAATTGCAGCGTCAGCAGCAGATAGCCAAAGACATCGGTCAGCATCACAAGAAAGATAACCACCGTCATGATCCCGACCCAGACCGTCCGCGGCCAGGATATCTTGAAGGCCCTTGCGAAGAAGTTCTGCATATTGGTCGACGACAGGTAGAAATTGATGGTGTTGATCCGGGTCTGACTGGCCCAGACCAGCAGCACTCCGAAAGGCCCCATCAGCGCGACAATGCCGATGATCGCCGAGGTCTCGCTCAGCGCGCCTTCAATCGGAATGGTGAAGGTGATGAACATGCCGACCGCCCCATTGATCAGCAGCGTGACCACATAGAAGGGAATGCCAAAGGTGATGCGTCCGTTGAAAGGCGCGTCTTCCTTGCGGCCAAAGCGGGCGACATCCCAGGTCATCATCACCACGACCCAGACGCCCATATAGACCGTGAAGGCGAACCACCAGCCAGGGACGCCGGCATCGACACCGCCAACAGGCATCTGGGTCAGCCAGGCCCCGGAATATCCATGTTTCGCGGTCGCCCAGATCACACAGGCGACCAACCCGAACACATAAAGCGGCAGCAGAATGCCATTGATCCGGTCAAGCCAGGTCCTGACACCGCGCATTACAAGGGGCGCGCTGTAAAGGCAGACGATGAAATACCAGAGGCTGATCGGGCCGCCAAAGTAATCCTGCAGCGCGATGGCGACGATCGAGCCTTCGGCGATGGCATAATAGGTGATCGTGACCCCAAAGAGCAGCGCGGCGAAGGTGGCGCCGACCTGGCCGAACACCGCGCGGGAAAACAGCGCGACGCTGGTGCCGCTGCGGGCGGCGAAGCGCGCGGCAATGCCGCAAAGGATGCCGTAGACGATGGTCGAAAGTGCGATCCCGATCAGGGTGTTGATGGTGCCGACCGTCAGGGCGACCATACTGCCGACAACCACCCAGAACATCGCGCTCATCAGCCCGAACCAGGCCATCGAGAGCGAAAAGCGTGAACTTCGCCAGCTGGGCGGCACGATATGCAGCGAGAAATCTTCCGCTGCGGCCTCGCGCAGCACCTCGGGCTCGTCATGGTAAATGATGTCGGGGGCAGGATATGTTCTGGCAGTGCTCATGAATTCCAGCTCCTCATGGGGTTTCTCTGAAATCGGAAAACCGGCTGTAAGCAGAGAAGAGGCGTCGCCTGGCGGATCGTCAGGCCATGTGCCACAAGTCATTCGCGGGCTGCCCTGACCAGGTTTCGCCCCTGGTCACTCAGGACGGGCAGGCTGGCGAAATCCCCTGAGGCCGCAGTGGAAAACCGGTATCCGTCTGAATTTGGTCTTGTCTGGCAGATCAGTTCAGAAACAGGGCGGCGGATGATCCCGCCGCCCTGGACAGTGATGCTTTTCAGGCGGCTGCTTTCAGGCGTTCGCCGGCCTCCTCGCTCAGCACCGCGAGCGTTTTGCCCCAATAGGGCAGGACGCGGCGCTTCATCATTTCGCGGAACTGGGTGGTTGTATTGGCGAGAAGCTCGCCATTGCCCCAGTCAAGGATGACGCCATATTGCCGGACGCAATCCATCTCGTTGAACTCGCCCGCGCGGTAGCGCGCCGCGACTTCGGCGGGATCCGTGTCGAGCCAGCCGGGGCGTTCGGCGGCGATCCGGGCGCGTTCGGCCATTGTTGCAGCCTCGTCGACCTCATATTGCGCGAGATCGGCATCGACGACGCGGATGACCACGCCATAGTCGATCTGTGCCCGCCGCACACTGACATATTCGTCAGCCACATCTTCGCAGACCAGAGCCGGATCGCGCAGCAGGGGGTCACCCACCCCGCCTCCCCCGGCCGAAGGGCGGGTGAAGACGTCATCAAGCTCGATCGGCAGGTTCGAGAAGATCGAGCCGAGATAGCGCTCGCGCTCTGTCCCCTTGTTCAGCCAGACGCCATGCGGGATCGAGGGCAGGCCACCCCACATCCCCCAGGTGACCGAGCGTTCGCGGTCGCAGCAATAGGAGACGACGATGCGTTCGCCCTCAAAGACCGAGCCACCTTTTTCGGCGCCAAGCCCGCCGCGGGATTCGCCGGGTCCGGCGGAATCCTGCACGAAATCATGGCATTTGGTCAGAACGGGCGCGAGCCGCTCCTGGCCCTCAAGCGGCTGGATACCATATTGCGCGCCAAAGACAGGTGCGGTGGCGTTAAAGCCATCGCGCCCGTTCCGGCCGCCCCAGCCACCAGCCATCCAGTCATACCACATGAAATAGGGCTTGCCCTCGATCCTGGTGTCACGCCCGCCGACCAGCAGATATTCCAGGTTAAAGGCGCAGCCCATGGTGCGTTCGGGCATGATATCGGCCCAGAGCCCGAAGACCGAATTCATCAGTTTCTCGAACGGGCCGGAACAGAATCCGGCGCAGGGGCTGGGCCAGTTGGCATTCACCACCGTGCCCGGCTCGCCCACATTGACGGTGACCGCGCGGTAGAGGCCCGAATTCAGCGGCAGATCCGGGAACTGGTATTTCGTGCCCGCGACGATCCCCGCGAAAGACCCGCCATAAGCCGCGTTGAGGAAGGTCGAGATCTGCGGATGCGAACCGGAAAGGTCGTAATGCGCGTGATTGCCTTCGATGGTGAACTTGATCTTGATCGGGATCAGCCCTTCTTCGAGCTTGGGATCCTGATCGATATAATCCTCGGCATACCAGGTGCCGTCGGGCAGTTCGGCCAGGCGCTGGCGCATCAGCACCTCGACCCAGTCCTGCACTTCGCGGAAGGCGATCTTGATGGTTTCGACGCCATATTTGCCGCAAAGCCGCAGGATTTCGCGTTCGGCCACGGCGGTCGCCTCGGCCTGGGCCTGCATATCGCCGATCACATCGCCCGGGTTGCGGGTGTTGTTGGCGATCATCTTCGCCACGTCTTCCAGCCAGACACCTTTGCTCCAGACGCGGGTCGGCGTGATGCGCAGCCCCTCGCCCATATGGTCAAGCGCGGTGATGTTGAACGATCCCGGCGTCGCGCCCCCCATATCGGCCCAGTGACCATTGGCCTGGGACCAGCCGATCAGTTCGCCCTCATAAAACATCGGGCGCAGGATGCGGGTATCGTTGAAATGGCTGCCGCCGCGGAACGGATCATTGATGATGAAGACGTCGCCGGGATGGATATCTCCCTCGAAATCCTCGATCACCGCCTTACAGGTGTAATGCAGCGTGCCGACATGGGCGGCGATATCGCCGGTGCCCTGCATCACCAGATTGCCCTCGGGATCGCTGAGGCCGGATGAGAAATCGCGGCAATAGATCACGAAGGAATAGCAGGTGCGCAAAAGCTGCTCGGCCATCTGGTCAACGATATTGACGAAGGCGTTGCGCAGCACCTCGAAGGTGATCGGATCAAGCTGCGACTTGAACTCGGTCATCCGCTGTTCGGGGGGCGGCGGGAACTGGATGCCCTTGTCGGAAAGGCTGAGAGATTGTTTTTTGCCGGTCATGCCGGGATCCTCCTGATGTTGGGGGGCGCGCTTATGCTGCGCCGAGCCGGATCTGGATGTTGAGCCATTCGTCGATATAGGCCTCGTCACCGGGCGGGATGACGGTGGTCGAATCGAGCTGGTCGATGACGGCGGGGCCTTTGATGGTGACGCCGGCCGGCAGGGTTTCGCGGTCGTAAAGCGCGGTGGTCAGCGCGGTCGGATGATCGTGGAACCAGGCCTCGCGGGTGCCTTTGGGAACCGCTTTCGCATTGGGATCGATGGTGATCTTCGGGAAAGACGGCTTCGGCGTGACGCCGATGGCGCGCACCGTCAGGCGGTAGATCTCGACCGGGAAATCCTCACGGCGGAAGTTATGCGCCTTTTCATATTCGCTGTGGAAGATCGCCAGCGGCTCCTCAACCGAGGTGATTTCCCCCGGCACCGGCACCGCAAGCGAACGCCACTGCCCCCGGTAACGCATATCGATAAAGCGCTGGAAGGTCATATCGCCCGCCTTCACGCCATCCCGTTCCAGACGGTCACGGCCTTCCAGCTCCAGCTTGCGGAAGCCGGCCTCGACATCTGCGGGCTTCGCGCTGGCGGCATCCTCGAAATACATCTGGGTGACGTCATGCTGCACATCGACCAGCATACAGCCCACCGCCGAAGTCACGCCGGGATTGGGCGGCACGATGACCACAGGGATGTTGAGTTCACGTGCGATATCAACACCATGCAACGGGCCTGCGCCGCCGAAAGCCACCAGCGCAAAATCGCGCGGGTCATGGCCCCGGGCAATCGAGATCAGCCGCACCGCATCGGCCATATTGGCATTGGCGACGCGCAAAGTGGCAAGCGAGGCCTCGACCAGATCCAGCTTCAGCGGATCGGCGATCTTGTGCATCGCCGTCAGCGCCGCATCACGGTTGAGGGATTTCTTGCCCCCCGCCAGCGTGGTCCCGACCCGGCCAAGGATGATATTGGCATCCGTATTGGTCGGCTCGGTGCCGCCCGCCGCATAGCAGGCAGGCCCCGGCACCGATCCCGCCGATTGCGGCCCGTTGCGCAAAGACCCCGCCTTGTCGAGCCAGGAGATCGAACCGCCGCCCGCGCCGATGGTCAGAACTTCGATCGAGGGGAAGCAGATCGGATGGCCCCAGTCGACCTCCCATTTGTCGGTCATACGGATATTGCCGGCCTCGGCCAGCGAGATATCCGCCGAGGTGCCGCCCATATCGAGCCCGATGGAGTTCTGATAGCCGCAAAGCTCGGCGAAATATTTGCTGGCGATGGCGCCGGCGGCAATGCCCGAGGCCGCAAGCCGCGCGG
The DNA here is from genome assembly GCF_900105075.1 of Rhodobacter sp. 24-YEA-8. Lineage (NCBI taxonomy): Bacteria > Pseudomonadati > Pseudomonadota > Alphaproteobacteria > Rhodobacterales > Rhodobacter > Rhodobacter sp. 24-YEA-8. Next base: position 484,442 of record NZ_FNSK01000002.1, on the reverse strand, counting down.
CATATTTCTCGGCCGTGGCCGGCGTCATCACACCACCACCGGAATGCAGCAGCAGCACATCGGCCTCATAGCCAGCTTCGGTGGTGCGGCGATCAATGTCGCGGGCATAGGGGCGGATGATCGGGGCGAGAATGGTATTGGCGACCGTGGTCGAGAACCGGTCATCCTCAAAGATCTCGGGATGGGTTTCATGCGAGGTCGAAATCGCAATATCCGGCCCCAGAACTTCGGCAAGGATCTCCGCCATGCGCAATTCATGCGCGCCATTCACATAGGCATTGATGAAACAGACTGCGACCGCATGAACCTCGCGCTTTTTCAGGATCCGCGCAATTTCGCGGGCGCGATCCTCATCCAGAGGCTCCAGAACCTCACCGCGGAAATTGATCCGCTCTTTCACCGCAAACCGGTCACGGCGGCGCACATAAGGCGGGGTCCCCTCTTTATACGCATCCCAGGGGTCTTCCCGCGTGCCACGCCCGATTTCCAGCACATCCCGGAAACCTTCGGTCGTGACCATGGCCACCGGCTTGAAATTGCGGGTGATCAGCGCGTTGGTGGCCACCGTGGTGCCATGGGTGAAAAGCTCGACATCCGCCCAGTCGATATTGGCAGCCTCGGCACCATTCATAATTGCGTCAATCGGGTTCTTTGTACTGGGAACCTTCGCAACCGTCTGATTGCCATTCTCATCCAGAACAAATACATCCGTAAATGTTCCGCCAACATCGATTGCAAGGCGCGTGCGCGCCCGTTGCGGTGCCGGGCCCGGGCCCGCTCCGTCCATGCTCATCATGCAATTCCTTTGATTTGAGCCCCGCAATACGGTCCGCGATATGCGGAATCGCAATGCGAATGGCTGCATCTGGGTTTTATTCTGAGAGGAAGTTTGTCACCCGCCGCATCCGGCATCTGGTGATCTGGCATTCTTTGTTGAATGCGTTTCACAACACTACGCGATGAATATATGTATCTCCAAGTGATTTTTCATCAGGATGCAGTGGCAGAATTAATTATGATAAATACAGGAAAAACAAAGAGGTGATTTCTGCCAAATCTTGCTGCACTGCAAAAACCAACCCGGATTCCCGAATTATACGGGTGCGTATTTCCGGCATGGGTCAGCCGCCGCATCGCGCGCCGGCAGCTCACGGGGAAAAAACGAATCAGGCAGATTTGTCGCTGAGACCTGCATCACGCGCAGCCTCACCGGCCAGGCAAAGCGCCTGCCAGTCCGGCTTGTCAGAGAGCCTCGTTGCGGCGCCGCTGTCGCTCCAGCCGAGGCGGATGAGAACCTCGCTGGAAATGGCTTCGACGGTGGTCCGCCGCTTCATCGCAAGTTCCCGCAACACCGCGTAAGCCACCTTTTCCGGGTAACCTTCGGCCAGCATGACCGCCAGTTTCGCGCGCTCGACCACCCGGCAGGATTCCAGCTTTGCCTGCAACCGTTCAAGGTTTAGACGGATGCGCTGTTCCCGCCGGTGATTGTTCACCGCAGCCAGCAGGTTTGTGAGAATTCCAAAGGGCCGTATCGGCAACCCAATCACGGCGTTGACGCGCATATGCAGCAGCCGGTCAATGGAAAGCGGGTTCTCGTAGTCAATGACGGCGATGAGAACGGCAGAGGGGGTGTCGGCCTGCCAGTGAAAGGTCTGACCACTCTCGGTGACACGGTCGACCATCACGAAAATGATATCAATATCAGTCGGATAGTTCTGCGGCGGCGGCCATATCTCCTGGACCTGACAGCCTATTCTCTCCAGATGCGATTTCAGCGCGAGGCCATCACTGTCCTGAGGCTGAACAAGCAGGAAGCTCAGGGATCTGAGATCCCTGATCAGAAAGGGCTGCTCTTTTTCGCTGGCAAAAGGCTCGCTTCGTCCAGGCCGCATTTCAGATCCTCTTCCCCGAAGAACGTTCACTGAATACGATCGTACAAGATCACTTGTCACCCAAGGGCAGGCCGGTTCATTGCCTCAGGCCGGAGATCCGGGGCAAAGGTGTTGAGGGCGGCGCCGCATCGGAGGGAACACCCGCGTCATCGGCAAATTCATAGGTCGTGCGATAGGGGTCCGGGCGGACGGCACAGTCTGTCTCGGCAACGATATCGAACTGGCCATCATCGCGTGCCACCCCGACCTTGGGCCAGACATAGCAATGCGCGTTCAGGGCATCGATGCTGACCAGCCCCTGCGGCGCGTCAAACGAGGCGCCAAGGATCCCTGACCGGATCGAACTGAGACTGTCCGGATCGCCGCCCCGCATGGCCTGCGCCACCACATGCGCCTGGGTATAGGCCGCGTCCCAGCACATATTGGCATAGGGTTCCTCCTGATGCCGCGCCCTGAAACGCGCAAGGCAGGATTGATTGGTGAGATTTGACTGTGACGCGAAATAGCTTGCGGCGGTGATATGGCCCGCCACTGCCGATGCTCCGATATCCCGGATATCTGCCTCACTCGTTGTCAGGCTGGCCACCATCATCCGCCTGGCATCAAGGCCATTTCCGATATAGGCCTCATAGAAGTTGCGGTTTGCCTCACCAACAAAGTTATTGAAGATTATATCAGGACTGGCTTTCCTGATCTTTCTGACAAGCGCGTCATAGTGAATGGGTGTGGCCATGTCGCCAAGATAGGTTTCACCGACGATCTCGCCGCCTCCGGATCGGATCAGATCTCCCATGATCCGCCCGGATTCACGCGGCCATACGTAATCAGAACCAACGATGTAAAGCCGGGGCGCCGGATCTTTCAGCAGATACTCGGCCAGAAAAACGCTGTTCTGGTTTGGCACGGCCCCGAAATACACGATGTTCTCAGAATACTCAAAACCCTCATATTGCGCAGCATAGCATAGAAGAGCCGATTCCCTGTCCACCACGCTCAGAACCGCTTTGCGCTGGCTTGATGTGTAGCAGCCCAGAATGACCCGAACCTTATCTTCTGACACAAGTCCGGCAGCCAGCTGCTGATAGGCCGATGGATCTCCCATTGGGTCGCGAATTACGGGGCACAGCTCGCGGCCATTAATACCGCCGCTGGCATTTATTTCTTCTATGGCAAATTCCGTCGCCGCAAGCATGCTGCGCTCGGTTACCGAGGTGCGTCCTGTTTCGGAAAAGAGAACGCCTATATGAATCGGCTGGTCGCTTGTCATTCGGAGCAAACCTTTCCGGGGGGAAATGACGGGCGATCAAATGCGATCACAAGCCCGCAGTACCGGGCAATGCTGGCCGGTTGATTATGAGTGTAGGGGAGCGCAGGAGACCGGTCAATATGACTTTGACACGTTGCGGCCATGAACCACGCCGGAAGTTCCAGAGACTGATCACTGTTGCCCTCTGTCTGTATGCCCGTATGAGGTCAAAGGTGATATGGCATTTGGCGCAGAGGGATCGGTCCCCTTGTAAGTCAGCCGCAGCCTGAGCCGGATAGTCTCTGTCATTGCGCGACACTGGCCATATGCCCCGCACCAGTTCGGTCGCTAAGCGATGCGGCAGCATGGAATCACCTGGTCAGGCCCCTGCCCTTCCAGATGATTCCATTTATTATCAATATGTTAATTATCACCCAAGCGCCCGCGCCATCTCACGCATCACCCGTTCGACAATCTCACGCGTGGCCGCGCGGCCTCCAAGCCGGATTGACCAGCCTTTTGCATCTTCCTGGGCCTCAAGCCGGAAGCCAGATGGCGACAGCACCGGCGCCAGCACATCCCGCTTTGGCCGTCCGCCGCGTTTCGGATCTGCAGCCTTGGGCGCAAGACCGGCCAGAGCCAGATCCAGCAACGTCGCCTCTTCCTCGGCATTGGCCGGCGTGCCCTGCGCAAGTGCCTCGCGCAAGGTACCCTCCGCGCCCTCGCGCAGCGCAGTTGCCAGCCGCAGCCCGTCTTTCTCACGCAACTGTTCGGGGAAGGAAAGCATGTCGCCAAGCTCTTCGAAGATCAGCGCGAAGGAACGGATCTTTGACCGTTTCCCCTTTGACGCCACAGGAAACAGCGCCTCAACCGCCGCCTCGACATTGGGGAAAGCGCCCTGCTGCGCGGCGAGCACCGCGATGCGACCACGCTCGAACTGGCTGAGACCGGCGCGGACCTCATTCTCCTCAACCATGGCGGCAATAGGGCCGCCCAGGGTCTCGGGGTCGCGCAGCACCGCGCGGATGCGGTCGTAACGGGCATCGCCGCTCAGCGCCCGGAGCGCCCGGACCGCCATCAGCCGCCGATAGCCGGACAAGAGCCCATAGCCCCCTGAAGGCAGTGCGAAAACCTCGACCGGCAGGCGCAGCCCGTTCTTCGCGATGGAAAGCTTCAGCTCCTCCATCTCCTCCGCCCCGATCGAACTGCGGTCGCGCACCAGGGCATCGGCCTCGATCCCGTCGGTCGCAAGGTCGAGCATTACCAGCCCCTGTCCCTGCGCCTCGCGCCAGGCGCTGGCGTCCTGACGATCACGCGCGACCTCGATCCGCTCGACCGCTGGTCGCGGATCGAGCGCCGCGGCCGCCTCGGCCGCAACCGTCGCAATCGGGGCGGCACTCGGGCGCGGCAGCGAGGTTTCGCGGCGAAACTCTTCCTCGACTCGATTGATGTCTTCGGCCGATGGCGGCACCAGCGTTCTGCGTTTTGCCATTGTCTCAGCCCTCCTCTGCCGCTTTGGCCAGCTGCTGATCGCGCCACCAGGTGCCGAGGATCAGCTCTTTCACCTCGGCCCAGGTACGATCGAACGTCTCACGCCCGCGCACCCAGGTGTCGCGGTTATAATCGCGGTAATCGGTTTCATAGATGCCCGAAACCTGCTCGCCTGCCTGGCCGACCATCGCCGTCACCTCCTGCCGGTAGGTGGTCATGAAATCACCAAACCAGGCCTGAACGACATTGGCCAGATCGGTCTGTTGCGCCGCATCGAACCGAGTGATCAGCGCCCGGACGGCATCCCATTCGAACCGCATCTCGGGCAGGCCAGAGCCACGTCGCGCCCGGTTCTCACCTTCTTCGATCGAGGCAAAGGTGGAGTAGATCATGTCAAAGAACCGCCCCGTCGAATCGAATTCGAGGAAGGACGCCCCAAGTGGCACCAGGAGAATATCCGCCGCCGCCAGCGCGTTGATCGTCAGATAGCCAAGCGCCGGCGGGGTATCGAGCAGCACGAGATCATACTCATCCAGCAACCCGCCTTCCGTGAGCGCGTTCGACAGCGCGTCCCAAAGTTGCCAGGACCTGAGCTGCATCCGCCAGACCGGCACCTGGAATTCGGCCCAGTACAGGTTCAGCTGCGCGCCAATCAGATCGATATTCGGCCAATGGGTCTTTTGCACAAGGTTTCGCGGCGAAACCTTCAGTGCCTCGGTCAGGGTTTCATCAAAGGTAAACGGCGCGTCCCCATTGGCAACACGCACCTCGTTTTCCTCCTTCAGCCGCAGCGCATAGTCACGGGCAAGCAGAGGGAAGACCGTTTTCCATTCATCCTCGACCTTGCCGCCCATGATCGAGGTCATCGAGCCCTGGCTGTCGAGATCGATCACCAGAACCTTATAGCCGTCGAGCGCGGCAGACATGGCCAGATGCGCGGCGGTGGAGGTCTTGCCGACGCCGCCCTTGAAATTCGCAATGGCGACGACTTTGGCGGGCAGGCCCTCCGGGCGCCAGGCGCGGTATTCACGACCCCGCGCGCCCTCAGCTGCGAAATGGTCGCGCAGCGCCAGCACCTCTTCGAGCGTGAACCATTTGGAACCGCCCTCCCCTTCGCCCTGTGGCAATTCCGGGTTCAGCCGCAGGACGCGCCGCAGATGGGCGGAATTGACCGGGATCAGATAGCGGCAGACTTCCCAGGTCGAAAACCGGCGCAGCCGCTTTTTGCCATCCGGCGCATAACCCCGTTTCGCCAGATCATCGCGGCCCCGGCTGGCGAAAGCCGCAGCCTTGGCAAAGCGCGCGGTATCGATGGGATCGGCCAGCCTTGCCGCGGCCTGGGCCGGGTCGATGTTGAAATAGGGGGGGAGATCAGTCTTGCCCGGAAGCACTGGTTTCTGTGCCATTCTTTGCCTGTATGTTCGCAGTTTATGCTGATATTGCCCGAACTATGGCACATCATAGGCCAGAAGGGAATCATTCCTGGCCATCTGATCGCTGATCTTTCTGGATTTTATCGAAAAGAGAGAACAAAGCGGTCCCTGTTTCATATTCTTTTTTCGCTTTAGAGTCTTTACCAGGTCACTAATCCTGCAAAAACAGTGTCTTCCGGCAGGATAGGTGCCCCGATACGGGGCAATGGGTATCCGGTTTCAGGACATAAGGTATCCGTTTGCAGGAAGAGAGGTGCCGATTCCCGGGCGAGGGCGGAGTTTTGTGGATAAGTGACCCAGAAATGGCAGGCACAGAGCCTGTTTCTCCGAATCATCCACAGGCCGGACCCGGTTGGGCAGGGATGCTTCCTGCAAACGGATACCTTTCCGAAAGCTGCGGGACGGCTCAGGTTCCCGTTTACGGTGCGGCCTTCTGACTGCGGCTGAGGGTTCCCGTCCGGTTCTTGCATTTGGATACCTTTTGCCGGATGATCCCGCCATAACAATAGCGACAGACGGGATTCGGCGATGGGCCGGGCGTCTGCGCAATGACCGGATTACAGATCCGGCGCTGAGCGAGGGCAGGCCGATGCAGATCCCGGAACGGGTCACAGAAGACAGGGTTTCAGACAGGACTGGAACAGAGGACATTCCGCGCGACCGGCTGAGCGGGCCGCTCAGGCGTGGCGCAGTTAAGAAGCACGTGGCAGCGATCCATGTGTCGGGAAAGCTCAGCCTTCTTCAGCGCAAGCTGTCGAATGTGCTTCTTCTTAATGCCTATGACACGCTGACCTCGCAGCCGCGCCATCAGATCGATGCGCGCACGCTTTGCCTGATGATCGGCTATAATTCGAATGATATGGAGACGCTGAAAGCGTCTCTGCGCGGGCTGGCAGAGACGGTGGCGGAATGGGACATGCTTGACGCCGATGGTCAGCAGGAATGGGGGGTCTCGGCGCTGCTGGCCTATGCCAAGCTCAAAGGCGGGGTTTGCGAATATGCCTATTCGCCGGCGCTGGCGGAAAAGCTGCATGACCCCAAGGTATTCGCGCTGATCAATCTCAACATCCAGCGGCGGTTCACCTCGGGCCATGCACTGGCGCTTTATGAGAATTGCTACCGCTTTATCCGCACCGGTTCGACCGGGTGGTGGTCGCTGGATATTTTCCGCCGGCTGATGGGGGTGGCGGACAGCCCCTATTATGATGAGTTCAAGCATCTGAACGCCAAGATCATCAAGCCTGCCGTGACCGAGGTGAACAAGACGTCGAATATCGTGGTGACACCGGATTTTCGCAAAATGGGCCGCCAGGTGACAGAGATCCGGTTTCTGATCGCCGAAAACCCGCAGCTTGCGATCCTTGATATGGATGATGGCGAGGGGCATCGCAATTCAGATGCCTATGCGCGGCTCAGGGCGCTTGGGGTCTCGGACCGGCTGGCGCGTCAATGGATCCAGGAACATGGCGAGGATCATCTGCGTCAGAAGCTTGACTATGTGGCGGGGCAGGGCGGCGTAAGAAATGCGGTCGGCTATTTGTCGAAAGTGCTGAAGGAAGGCGCCGCGAAAGATGCGGCGGAGGTTTCGCCGCGAAACCTTACCGCAGCGGGCGCGCTTTCGCCGAGGGCGCAACGGCTCGCGAGGATCCAGGCGCTCGCCCAGGCGCGGACCCCAACGCAGCGTGATGCAGACCGGCGGCTGTTTCAGGCACGGCTTGACGGTGCGGCCCGTGATGATTTTGAACGCCATGGCTGGATGTCGGCGCTGAACGCTGCTGCGATTCTTGTGTTTTGGGAGGAGGTCTCGCCCGGGGCCTTTGACGGTATCGCAGGAGGGGCGGAGTGAGCGCACGGTCTTTCGTCTCGCGCGGCGTGGCCCATATCGACGTGCCGCATCAGGGGGCGCCGGTCTCGGTCGGGTTTGTTCTTCTGCCGCAATTCACCATGCTGGCTTTCACCTCGGCGGTGGAGCCCCTGCGGGTGGCGAACCAGCTGGCGGGGAAGACGCTGTTCGAATGGGCGGTCTGGTCGTCTGAAGGCGAGCAGGTCACGGCCTCGAACGGGATGAGGGTCGGGGTCGATGGCGGGCTGCCGCCCGAGGCGCCCTCGGGCTATGTGCTGATCTGCTCCGGGACCGAGCCGGAGATGACGACGACGCGGCGGATGTCGGACTGGATCCGGGTGCAGTGGCGACGCGGCCGCACGGTGGGGAGCCTGTGCACCGGGGCCTATACGCTGGCGAAAGCGGGGATCCTAAAGGACAGGCAATTCACGCTGCATTGGGAAAACATTCCCGGGTTTATCGAGACCTATCCGGAGCTGGAGCCGCTGCGCCGGGTGTTTTGCATCGACAACCGGGTGATCACCTGTGCCGGCGGCATCGCCTCGGCTGAACTGGTGGTCAAGCTGATCTCGGAACATTACGGGCCGGCTTTGGCGCAGGCGGTGATGGATATGTGCCTGCTGACCCATATGCGGCGCGAAAGCGATGATCAGATGACCTCGCTCGCCTCGCGGCTGGGCACGAGGAACGAACATGTCGTCAAGGCGGTGGCCTGGCTGGAAGGGCGTCTGTCTGAGGATTTCCTGCTGGAGGAATGCGCCGATCATGTCGGGGTCACGCCGCGCCAGATCCAGCGGCTGTTCCGGCGCTATCTTGGCGTGACGCCGGTGCAGTATCTGAACGGGCTGCGGCTGTCGCATGGCAGGCTTTTGCTGTCAGAAACCAATATGACGGTGATGGAAGTGGCCGTGGCCTGCGGCTATGTTTCCTCGTCGCATTTCGCGCGCAGCTTCCGGCAGAAATATGGGGTTTCGCCGAACAAGTATTCACATTTCCCCGGCGGCGCCCGCAGCGAACTGCCGGTATAGGCCGGGGCCGCGCCTGCCACAGGCGGTGCAGGGCGAAGGGAAAAATCTGCTAAATCCGGTGATTACCGGACAGGGGTCGCAATTCTGCCACTGGTGTCGTAAATTGCGCTGTGACCTGGCAGAATATGCGCTGACCTCAGGAAAAAAGGACTCACCGGCCGGCAGAAGGGCAGGGCGGGAAACCGCCCCTATCCCGACCATGTCGGACGGCATCATCCAATCTGCAGACATGAGCGGTACCGTCTGGAGATCCTTCAAACAAACCGCAACCGGGAGATGACCATGAAAAAATCCGTCGCAACTGTCGCGCTGTCGCTGGGGCTTGGCCTTGGCGCCACAGCGGCTTTCGCCGATTGCGGTGATGTGACCATCGCAAGCATGAACTGGCAGAGCGCCGAAGTGCTGGCAGCACTTGATGCGATCATCCTGTCCGAGGGCTATGGCTGCAACGCGACCGTGATCACGGGCGACACGGTGCCGACCATCACCTCGATGGTGGAACGCGGCCAGCCCGATGTCGCGCCCGAAGGCTGGATTGATCTTGTCCCGGAAGTGATCGCGCGCGGCACCGAAGAGGGCCGTCTGGTGAAAGGCGCGCTGGCGCTGTCGGATGGCGCGGTTCAGGGCTGGTGGATCCCGAAATATCTCGCGGATGCGAACCCGGACATCAAAACCATCGATGATGCGCTGGCGCATCCGGAACTGTTCCCCGATTCCGAAGACCCGTCCAAGGGCGCGGTCTTCAACGGCCCGCAGGGCTGGGGCGGTACGGTTGTGACCACGCAGCTCTTCAAGGCTTATGGTGGCGAAGAAAAGGGCTTCAAGCTGATCGATACCGGTTCGGCGGCAGGCCTCGACGGTTCCATCGCGCGCGCTTACGAAAACAAGCAGGGCTGGGTCGGCTATTACTGGGCCCCGACCGCGCTTCTTGGCAAATACGAGATGGTCAAGCTCGATCATGGCGTGCCCTATGACGCCGAAGCCTGGACGGCGTGCAACGCGAATGCCGATTGCGCCTATCCGCAAAAGAATGACTGGCCGGGTGACACCGTCCAGACCATCATGACCTCGAAATTCGCCGAAAGCGCTCCGGCCGAGGTGAAGGCCTATCTCGACACCCGTTCCTGGTCGAATGCCACCGTCAACGGGCTGATGGCCTGGATGACCGACAATCAGGCGACCGGCGATGATGGCGCGCGTCATTTCCTCAAAGAGAATGAGGAGATCTGGACGAAATGGGTGAGCCCCGAGGCTGCCGAAAAAATCAAGGCCGCGCTCTGAGCCTTTGACCGGCGGCCGTGATGCCGCCGGATCCTGCCCGCGCCGGTTAACACCGGCGCGCGCGCATTCGTATCTTTTAAGATCAACAGGTCCGCTAAGGACCGGCCACCCGTTAATCACGGCATCTGACAGGGACACCAGCATGGATTGGCTGACCAAATTCCCCACCATGGAAACAAGTGCGCTGCGCGATTTGCGCAAGGGGATAGACGAGAATTTCCGGGCCTTTACCCGCGCCTGGGGCGATACATTCGAATGGCTTTTCGAGCCGCTGCGGCTGTTCCTGATCTGGTCTGAAAACCTGATGCTGAAGACACCCTGGCCGATTGTACTGCTGGTGATCGCGCTGATCGCCTGGTTTGCCAGCCGCAACTGGAAGATCACGGCCTTTGCGGTGGTCTCGCTGCTGGCCATCGGCTGGTTCGGCATGTGGGATGACACGATGCGGACCATTTCGATGATCTTCGTCTGTACGGTGGTGGCGATTGCGGTCGGGATCCCGGTCGGCATCCTGATGGCGCGGTCAAACCGGATACAGGCGGTGGTCAACCCGGTGCTTGATGTGATGCAGACCATGCCGAGTTTCGTCTATCTGATCCCGGTCGTCATGCTTTTGGGGATCGGGCGCGTGCCGGGCGTGATTGCGGTGGTGATCTATGCCATCCCGCCGATCATCCGTCTGACAAACCTTGGCATCCGCATGGTCGACAAGGATGTGCTCGAGGCGGCGGATGCCTTTGGATCGTCCTCCTGGCAAAAGCTGAAAAATGTGCAGATGCCGCTTGCTCTGCCGACGATCATGGCCGGGATCAACCAGACGATCATGATGGCGCTGGCCATGGTGGTGATCGCGGCGATGATCGGGGTGCAGGGGCTGGGGCAGCCGGTGCTGCAGGCGATCAACAACCAGTATTTCTCGATCGGCATGTTCAACGGCTTCGCCATTGTCTGCATCGCCATCATCTTCGACCGCGTGAGCCAGGCTTACGGGCGCCGTCTGCAAAAGCATCTGGAGATCGTTCATGGGTGATACTTCTGCAATCGGCATCGAGATCCGCAAGCTTTACAAGATCTTCGGCCCGCATGCGGCTGATATGGTCGCCCGGGTCGAGGCGGGCATGACCAAGACCGAGCTGAATGAGAAACATGGCCATGTTCTGGGGCTGAGGGATATCAATATCTCGATGCCCGCCGGTGGCATCCAGGTGATCATGGGGCTTTCCGGATCGGGCAAATCGACCCTCATCCGCCATATCAACCGGCTGATCGACCCGACTTCGGGCGAGGTGGTGGTCGGGGGCGATGATGTCGTCAGAATGAACCCGGATCAGTTGCGCCGGTTCCGCCGGCATCAGACGGCGATGGTGTTTCAGAAATTCGCGCTGCTGCCGCATCGGAACGTACTGGAAAACACGGTTTACGGGCTCGAGGTTCAGGGGGTGGACCGTGCGGATCAGGTGAAATCCGCGACGATGTGGCTGGAACGCGTCGGGCTGAAAGGGTTCGAAAAGAAATACCCGAACCAGCTTTCGGGCGGCATGCAGCAACGGGTGGGCCTTGCCCGCGCGCTGGCAAATGACGCGCCGATCCTTCTGATGGACGAGGCATTTTCCGCTCTCGATCCGCTGATCCGGGTGGATATGCAGACGATCCTGCTGGATCTGCAAAAGGATATCCGCAAGACCATCGTCTTCATCACCCATGATCTTGACGAGGCGCTGCGGCTGGGCGACCGCATTGCGATCCTGCGCGACGGCAATATGGTGCAGCAGGGCACAGGCCAGGAGATCGTGATGACCCCCGCCGATGACTATATCGAAAGCTTCGTCGAACACGTCAATCGCGGCAAGGTGATCCGGGTCGAAACCGTGATGCAGAAGGGCGCGGAAACCGGGGGCCTCGCGACCATCCCGGCCACCGCGCTCCTCGAAGATGCGGCAAAGCAGCTGATCGCCGGCAATGCCGCCCGCCTCGCGGTCACCGACCCGTCAGGTCGCCCCCTCGGCACTGTCGATATGGCAGCGATCACCCGCGGCATGTTCCCGACCCGGGCCGCCGCCTGAGCTTTTTCATCTGTCCTTAAATATCCCGGGGGAGGGGGCCGGAAGGCCCCCTGGGGGCAGAGCCCCCGAACCCGGTTTCCAGACCCGCCAGGCTCAGCGGAAGACATCCACCGAGATGTAATTCCCGACACCGCCCTGGCCCCAGATCTGCACCTGGACCACCGCGCCGCCATTGACGATGGCAGCGCGCGCGCTTTTGGTCATGGTGCCGCCCATCAGCATCTTCTCCATCGCATCGCGGTTCTTCACATCGCCGAAAAAGCTGTCCCATTCATCACCGGGATCGCCCTTGCCGAATTTGTGGAAATTCGCGCGGTCCTGGCGCAGGATCTGCCAGGGCTGCGTGAGCCGTTTGCCTTTCGAATTCACCAGATCGGCCGGGCCGATAAAGGCGGTGTATTCTTCCAGAAGTTCCTGCGCCGAGGCGGGCGCGACGAAGCCAAGGCCGATGGCCGTGGCGGCAGCAAGAAGCGACAGACGCATGTGGGTCTCCTGTCTGGGATGTCAGTCGGATTGCGCGCCGGTCAGGCGGGCGTAAAGGATGAGTTCGGGCCGGTATTCGAAATGCATACCATCGAAATGGTGCCATTTGCCGCCCCAGATAAAGCCATAGCGCTCCATCTCGCGCACCAGCGCTTCGGGATAGCGGTTGTCATAGGCCCCGACCTTGCCCTCGCGCGCGCCGGACCAGCGCCAATAGCCGCCAAGTTCGGTGTTGAAATCGACCGCAATGCCGAAACTATGCCCCGAGAGCCGCGTGGTGCCTGCGATCACGCGCCAGTTGAAACTGCCGCCGATGGTCTGGAAATAGACATTCATTTCCGGCCCGATGGCGTGGATCGCGGCCAGGGCCGCGCGCAGCTGCGTGGCGGCGCAGGTCTTTTCCGACATCATGAAGATGGCTTTCGCATCCCCGGGCCAGCGCACCTCTTCAAGCCCCGCCGCAGCCTCGGCTTTGCTGTTGCCGTAAAGCGCGCGGAAGAAGGGTTCGTTCCGTGCGCGACCCGGGTCGAACCAGGGTGTCTCGCGCAGGGTCAGATCAAAGGCCAGCGGATAGGTCTGCAGGAACTGTTCGGTGATGCTGGCATCTTCCAGCCGTTCCTGCGGCGACAGCGGCACGTCACCGAAGCCGGTCGGCAGCTTGCGCCCGTCTGCGAGGATCAGGGTCTGACGGTTCGCGCTGACCTCTGTGCCCGGATAGGCCAGTTCCAGCGCGTCAATCCAGGGCAGATCGGCTTTCGCAGGCAATTCGGTGGTCAGGAAATCCCTGACCTCACAGGCCCCGGCCGGTCCGGCTGCCAGCAGGGCCAGAACCAGAAGATTGCGCAAAGTCACCATAGGACCATCCTTTCCCCTGCCTGGCTCCTGATACCAGGCGAAACCTGATCCGAACCGCACATCGCGGAAAGTCCGGAGAGCCGGACCTTACTCTGCCCCGGGATTGGCGCGGTTCCAGCGGATCGACGACCAGAGCGAGATCCCGATCAGCACCGCACCGCCAAGCCCGGTGATCACCTCGGGAATATGTATGATGGCCTGGAGATACATGATGACCGAGAGGATCAGGATCGCCCAGAAGGCGCCGTGCTCGAGATAGCGATATTCCGCCAGCGTGCCTTTTTCGACCAGCATGATGGTCATCGAGCGCACATACATCGCGCCGATCCCAAGACCGATGGCGATGACAAAGAGGTTTTGCGACAGGGCGAAAGCCCCGATCACCCCGTCGAAGGAAAAGCTCGCATCCAGCACTTCAAGGTAAAGAAACGCGCCGACGCCGCCCCTGGCCGCGCCTTCCAGCATCTCCTGGCTGCGGTCGAGAATGCCCCCCAGAACCTCGACCATCAGAAAGGTCAGAAGACCCCAGATCGCGGCATGGAAGAAGGTATTCGAGGCCGCAGGCCCGAGCGCCGGATCGTTCCCGATGATCTTCGAGAAAATCATCATGACCACCAGCACGAAGGCGATTTCGATCCCCTTGACCGACGAGAAATTCGCCGCTTTCTGTTCGATCCAGCGCACCCAATGCACGTCTTTTTCATTGTCGAAAAAGAAAGACAGGCCGACCATCATCAGGAAGGTGCCGCCAAAGGCCGCGATGGGCAGATGGGCCTCATGCATGATCTCGGCATAGCGTTCGGGCTGGCTTGCGGCCATCACAAGCGCGGTCCAGGGGCCGACATTGGCGGCGATGACCACGATCAGCAGCGGGAAGACGATCCGCATGCCGAAAACGGCGATGATGATGCCCCATGTCAGAAAGCGGCGCTGCCAGAGCGGCGTCATATCCTTGAGCTTATTGGCGTTCACGATGGCATTGTCGAAGGAAAGCGAGATTTCCAGCACCGCCAGCACCGAGACGATGAAGAAGATCTTCAGCGCGCCGAGCGTGGTATGTTCGGAGGAAAAGCCCAGCCAGAGCCCCAGCCCGAGCCCGATTGCCGTGACCACGAAAGCTGCGGTGAAATAGGACAGGGTTGTGCGTTCTGAAATGCCTGGGGCCGCCATCGGAGTCGCTCCTGCGAAAATCTCACATGTCTGTTAACGCGGCGGCTATGGCCGGGCCAGTGGGATTTTGCTGCGGCAGCAGTGCGGTTTCGGGGTCCAGGCAGCTTTGTGCCGGCGAAGGGGGCGGGTTCATATTGAGACGGAGGCCACAGAAAAGGGGGCCTGGCGGCCCCCTTATGTCAGTCTTGCAGTGGTGGGATCAGCCGACGATGGTCGCCTCGGTCGCGGCGCGCAGTTCGGCCTCGCTGATGCCCGGGGCGCATTCGACGATTTTCAGCCCGCCCGGCACCACATCCAGCACCCCGAGGTTCGAGATGATGCGGTCGACCACCGATTTGCCGGTCAGAGGCAGGGTGCAGGCTTTCAGCACTTTCGACTCGCCCGCTTTGTTGGTGTGATCCATCACCACGACCACCCGGCCGACGCCCGCGACAAGGTCCATCGCGCCGCCCATGCCCTTCACAAGCTTGCCGGGGATCATCCAATTGGCGAGATCGCCGTTTTCCGCGACTTCCATCGCGCCGAGGATCGCCATGGCGATCTTGCCGCCACGGATCATCGCGAAGCTGGTGGCGCTGTCGAAAAACGCGGTTTGCGGCAGCTCGGTGATGGTCTGCTTGCCGGCATTGATCAGATCGGCGTCTTCCTCGCCCTCGAACGGGAAGGGGCCCATGCCAAGCATGCCATTTTCCGATTGCAGCGTGACCTCGATGCCCTCGGGAATATAATTCGCGACCAGCGTCGGAATGCCGATGCCGAGATTCACATACCAGCCGTCCTGGAGTTCCTGCGCCGCACGGGCGGCCATTTGGTTACGATCCCAGCCAGCCATTATGCCTGCTCCTTCTGGCGCACAGTGCGTTGTTCGATCCGCTTTTCATGGGCGCCCTGCACGATCTTTGTCACATAGATGCCGGGGAGGTGGACGCTGTCGGGGTCCAGGGCGCCAAGCGGCACGATTTCCTCGACCTCGGCGATGCAGACGCGGCCGCAGGTGGCGGCGGGGACGTTGAAATTCCGTGCGGTCTTGCGGAAGACGAGATTGCCCGAAGGGTCGGCCTTCCAGGCTTTCACAATCGCCAGATCGGCGACGAGGCCGCGTTCCAGGATATAGGTCTGGCCGTCGAAATCGTGGTGCTCTTTGCCCTCGGCGATCACGGTGCCGACGCCGGTTTTGGTGTAGAAGCCGGGGATCCCGGCACCGCCCGCGCGCATCCGCTCGGCCAGCGTCCCTTGCGGGTTGAATTCCAGCTCCAGCTCGCCCGAGAGATACTGGCGCATGAATTCGGCATTCTCGCCCACATAGGACGAGATCATCTTCTTCACCTGGCGGGTTTCCAGCAATTGCCCGAGGCCAAATCCGTCAACGCCCGCATTGTTCGAGGCGACGGTCAGCTCTCTGGTGCCCGCATCGCGGATTGCGGCGATCAGCAGTTCCGGAATGCCGCAAAGGCCAAAGCCGCCGGCGGCGATCAGCATCCCGTCTTTCAGATGGCCGTCCAGCGCTTCGGCGGCGGTATTGTATATCTTGTTTCCCATGATCCCTCTCCGGACTCTGGTCCGATCCCCGGTGATGCTGATGGATTGCAGGCCGGGCCGGAATCCGTAGAAATACGTAGGTGCCCAGGTATAAAGAGACACCGATGCCGTCTTCTGCCCCCGATGACCTTGCCGCGCTGGCCTTTCTGCATGCGCCGGAAGCCACGCTGGTGCTGAAGGACCGGGTGATCTGCCGTGCCAATCTTGCGGCGGGCCGGGTGTTCGGCTGGGACCCGGGCGCGCTTGAGGGCTGTTCGATGCGGGTGCTTTACCCTGGCGAGACCGATTTCGAGCGGCTGGGCCAACGCGCGGAAGAGGCGCTGCGGCTGCGACCGATGATCCGCGATGAACGTTTCATGCGCCGCCACGATGGCCAGCTGGTCTGGATGGAGGGCAGGGGGGTGACGCTGACCCCGAAAGCACCGCATCGCCTGGCGATCTGGACCTATCGCGTGATCGAGACGGGGGCGGCGCCGGGACTTCTGACGCCCGCCGAGATGCGGGTGGCGCGGCATATGGTCGGCGGCATGACCTCGAAGGAAATCGCGCGGGTGCTGGACTGCTCGCCCCGCACGGTCGAGGTGCACCGGGCCTCGATGATCCGCAAGCTCAGAGTCAGAAACAGTTTCGAACTGATCCGGAGCCTGCTGGATTCCGGAGCGGCGCCGGTCGAGGCAGGATCAGAGGGTGGCCCTGAATTGTAAGAACAGTCCGGCCTGGCTGGAAATCCCGCGCCTGGGTTAAGCCTTGTTGCGATGGACCCTCACCGCGCCTTCGCTGCTTGCCAGGCGCTGCCATATCACCGCCCGGGAGCCGGCGCGCTGTGCCGGGGGGCTGATCCTTCTTTGCGCCCTCTTGCGCCAGCGGCGCTTTCTGGCATCTGATCGGGCAACAGTCTGACAGGAGTTGCCGATGCCCGTGGTGCCGAAGAACTGGTTCATGCCCGCCGAGACCGCCCCCCAGGACCGGATCTGGATGGCCTTCCCGCGTGAGAGTGCGACGCTGGGCGAGGGCATGGTCGCGCGCGAGGCAGGCTACCGGGCCTGGGCCGATGTCGCACTTGCGATTGCGCCGTTTCAGCCGGTGACGATGATCGTCGACCCGACCGAGATGACACGGGCGAAGGCGATGCTCGGCTCTGCCGTTGAACTGGTCGAGCGCCCGATCGAGCATTTCTGGACCCGCGATTCCGGCCCGACTTTCGTGCAATCGGCAGACGGGTCGATTGCGGCGGTCGATTGGATCTATAACGCTTGGGGCTCTGATGACCCGGCGGAATGGGAGAATGACCGGGGCCTCGCGCGCTTTATCGCCGGGCTGGCCGGGGTGCCGGTGGTGTCTTCCTTGCTGGTCAATGAGGGCGGCGGCATCCATGTCGACGGCGAGGGCACCATGTTCGCGACCGAGACGGTACAGCTTGACCCGCGCCGCAATCCTCTGGCCGACCGCGCGCGGGTCGAGGCGGAATTCGCGCGCACGCTGGGCGCGGAAAAGGTGATCTGGCTGCCACAGGGCCTTACGGGCGATTACTGGGAATTTGGCACCAATGGCCATGTCGATATTGTCGCGACCTTCCCCGGCCCCGGCAAGGTGCTGCTGCATGATCAGCGCAATCCGGGCCACCCGGATCACAAGGTAATGGCCAATATCCGCGCGATCCTTGAGGGCGCGACGGACGCAAAGGGGCGCCGGTTCGAAATCATTGATGTGCCCGCGCCCGAGACCATTACGGATGCACATGGCTTTAACGACTGGTCCTATATCAACCATCTGGTGCTGAATGGGGCCGTCATTGCCTGTGGCTTTGGCGAGCCGCGCGCCGATGCGCAGGCGGCTGAGATCCTTGCCGCCGCCTATCCCGGGCGCCGTGTCGTCACCGTCGATGCCCGCGAGATCTTTGCGCGCGGCGGCGGGGTGCATTGCATCACTCAGCATCAGCCCGCCCCGCTTCAGGCCACGGCCCGGGCATGAACCTCCACGGCGCCAGTATCGCAGACCTCCGCCAGGCGCTGGAGGCGGGAGAAACCACCTCGGTCGCACTTGTCGCAGGGTATCTGCGCCGCATCGCCGCCTATGACCACCAGGGGATCAGGCTCAATGCCGTGCCGGTGCTGAACCCGGCGATGTTCGAGGAAGCCCGGGCCTCGGATCTGCGCCGCGCGTCTGGCGCGGCGCTCGGGCCACTCGATGGCATCCCCTATACCGCCAAGGACAGTTACAAGGTCAAAGGCCTGACGGTTGCCGCAGGCTCGCCTGCCTTTCAGGATCTGGTCGCGGGCGACGACGCTTTTGCGATCGGGCGGCTGAGAGCGGCGGGGGCGGTGCTGATCGGGCTGACCAATATGCCGCCAATGGCCAATGGTGGCATGCAGCGCGGCGTTTACGGGCGGGCGGAATCGCCCTGGAATGCCGCTTACCTGACAGCGGCTTTCGCTTCCGGCTCGTCAAATGGATCAGGCAGCGCGACGGCGGCCTCTTTCGCGGCCTTCGGGCTGGGCGAGGAGACCTGGTCTTCGGGCCGCGCGCCGGCGGCGAATAACGGGCTTTGCGCGCTGACACCATCGCGCGGGCTGATTTCGGTCCGGGGCAACTGGCCGCTGGTGCCGACCATGGATGTAGTGGTGCCACATACCCGCAGCATGGCCGATCTGCTGGAAGTGCTCGACGTGATCGTGGCCGATGATCCCGAGACGCGCGGCGATCTGTGGCGGTCGCAGGATTGGGTTGCGCTGCCGCGCCCGTCCGCGATCCGCCCGCACTCCTATCCGGCGCTGACCGCCGCGCTGACGGGCAGGCGCTTTGCGCTGCCGGCGATGTATGTGAACCTGGACGCAGAGGCCGGGACGGGGGAAAGCCCGGGGATCGGCGGGCCGACCGGGCAGCGGGTCGAGACCCGCGCATCGGTCATTGCGCTGATGGACAGGGTGGTCGCAGCGCTGCGCGCGGCGGGGGCAGAGGTGGAGATCTCGGATTTTCCGCTGGTTTCGAATTATGAAGGCGACCGGGCCGGCGCGCCGAAGATCGGGACGCGGGGGCTGGTGTCGCCGGAATATCTGCGGCGCGAGATTGTCGATCTCTCGGTCTGGGCCTGGGATGATTTTCTGGCCGCCAATGGCGATCCGGGCCTCAGCCGGCTGGCGGAGGTCGATGGCACGGCGATTTTCCCGCAGCCCGACGGCGCGCTGCCCGACCGCTATACCGGCTTTGGCGATGATATTGCCGATTACCCTGCCCATGCGCGCGCGCATCCGGTCGCGGATTTCCGCAGGATCCCGCATCTGGAAGACGGGTTTCGGGGGCTTGAGGAAACCCGAAAGCGCGATCTGGAAGACTGGATGGACAGGCATGGCTATGAT
This sequence comes from Rhodobacter sp. 24-YEA-8, assembly GCF_900105075.1. Lineage (NCBI taxonomy): Bacteria > Pseudomonadati > Pseudomonadota > Alphaproteobacteria > Rhodobacterales > Rhodobacter > Rhodobacter sp. 24-YEA-8. Next base: position 464,762 of record NZ_FNSK01000002.1, on the reverse strand, counting down.
GCGGTGATCTTTCCGGCGGTGGCGGATGTGGGGCCGGCGGATGCCGATGTGACCCCGGCCTCGGCGGATCTGGCCTGGCGCAACGGAACCTGGGTCGCGAATGGCAATCTCGCGATCCGGCATCTGGGCGTGCCTACAGTGACGCTTTCGATGGGGGTGATGGCGGATACCGGGATGCCGGCCGGGCTGACGCTTGCCGGGCGGGCCTGGGAGGACAGCACGCTGCTGGCGCTTGCGCGCGCGATGGAACCGCTCTTGCCGCCGACCGGCCTCGCGCCCCGTATACCGGAATTGCCGCCGCTGCCCGCGCCGGGCCCCGCGCAGCGGCTGAAGCTGAGCGTTGCGGCCAGCGCCAGCGGGGCGGGAGAGACGCGGCTGGAGATCCGCATCGACACCGACGCGCCCCGGCTGCGCCTGACCGTCGATGGCGCGCCGGTGGAGACTGTGGTGGTGCCGGATGGCTTTGCAGCGCTGGTCATCCTGCCAGAAAACACCCATCGCCACAGCGCCTTTCAGCCGCCGCGGGGACCCCTGGTGATCGCCGAGACGGCGACGCTTGCCGTCTTTGCCTGCGCCGGCTGAGGCCTCGATTTTTTCATCAGAAACAGCCTTCCGGGACCGCGAATAGCATTTTGGTCAGAATTGCGGTTTTCATCCGTGATTACCGATGATAATTGTCAGGATAGCTATTACGACAATTTGCGACAGATTCACGATCCGGCCTATCCGCAGGCGCAGAACGCGCGGGCGGCGGGGCATAATGGAGGAGTCCTTCTGATGACATTCGCACCCGGAAAATTTGTGGCTGGCATTGCGCTTTCGCTCGGGATCGGCTCGATGGCCGCGGCGGATACGCTGACCATCTATTCCGGCCGCGGCGAGGCGCTGGTTGCGCCGCTGATCGCGCAGTTCGAGGCCGAGACCGGCATCAGGACCGATGTCCGCTATGGCTCGACCTCGGAAATGGCGGCATTGCTGCAGGAAGAGGGCGCCAACAGCCCGGCCGATCTGTTCTGGGCCCAGGATGCCGGCGCGCTTGGCGCTCTGGCTCCGGTTTTCGCAGAGCTGGCGCCGGCCGAGAATGAAAAAGTGCTCGAGGTCTTCCGCGATCCGTCGAACAAATGGGTGGCGACTTCGGGCCGGACCCGGGTGCTGGTTTATTCGACCGAGCGGGTCGAGCCGGGCGCGCTTCCGGCAAAGATCACCGATCTGACCGATGAGAAATACAAGGGCCGCGTGGCCTGGGCGCCGACCAATGGTTCTTTCCAGGCCTTTGTCACGGCATTCCGCCTGACCCATGGCGATGAGGCGACCCGGGCCTGGCTGGAAGGCATGATCGCCAATGACGCCAAAGTTTACAAAAACAACGGCACCCAGATCGAAGCCATTGCCGCCGGCGAAGTCGATTATGGCCTGGTGAACAACTACTATCTTGGCCGCTATACCGCCAGGGATGACGCTTTCCCGGTCGATCAGGCGCATTTCGAAGCCGGTGACATCGGCAACCTGGTGCTGGTTGCGGGCGCAGGCATTGTCGAGGCCTCGGCCAATAAAGAGAATGCGCAGAAATTCATCGACTATCTGCTCTCGCCTGCTGCGCAGCAGTTCATCACGCTGCAGGGCTATGAATATCCGGTTGTCACGGGCGTGATCCCGCATGCGACGCTGGAAAGCCTTGAGGCGGTCCAGGCGATCAGCCCGAAGGTCGATGTGAACCAGATCGGCGATCTGGAAGGCACGCTTGCGCTGCTGCGTGAGGTCGGGCTGCTCTGAGCTTGTCGGGCATCGTGACATCATCAGGGCGGGCGGGGCGCAGGCCCCGCCCGCCGCTTGTCTTGCTGCTTGCGGCGGGGCTTGTGGGCGTCGGCACCTGTCTGCCGGCGGCCTATCTGGTGATACGCGCCTTCGGGGCCGAGCCGGCACAACTGGCGGAGATCGTCTTCCGGTCGCGCAATCTGATGCTTCTGGGGAATACGCTTGCGCTGGTGGCGCTGGTCCTGGGGATCGGCACGCTGATCGCGGCGCCCATGGCCTGGCTGGTGACGCGCAGCGATCTGCGGGCGCGCGGGCTGGTGACATTCCTGATGGCGCTGCCGCTGGCGGTGCCGGGCTATGTGATGGCCTATGCGCTTTTGGGCCTCTCGGGCTATTACGGCTTCGCGCGGGAATGGTTCGGGGTCTCACTGCCGCCGTTGCACGGGCTCTTGGGGGCGGGGCTTTCGCTGTCGCTTTACACTTTCCCCTATATGTTCCTGAATTTGCGCGCCGCGTTTCTGGGGATGGATCCGGGGCTTGAGGAAAGCGCCGCCTCGCTGGGACGCGGGCGGGTGGAAATCATGCGCCATGTTGTGTTGCCACAGCTCTGGCCGGCGCTGGTTTCGGCCTGGCTGGTCGTGGGGCTTTATGTGATCGGCGATTTCGGGGCCATCGCGCTGATGCGCTATGAGGTGTTTTCCTACGCGATCTATACGCAATATGCCGGTGCCTTTGACCGCACCTATGCCGCCTGGCTTTCGCTGATGCTTTTGGGCGTGGCGGCGCTTGCGCTGTTCGCGCAGGCGCGGCTGACGCGGAGCCGCCGCTTTGCCCGGGTCGGGACCGGGGTGCAGCGGCGCGGGCGGCCGGTCCGGCTTGGCGGCTGGGCGGTGCTCGCCTGGGGCTGGGTCATTCTGGTAAGCCTCGCTGCGCTCGGATTGCCCCTGGCGGTGCTGGGCCACTGGATGCGGCGTGGCATTGGCGAGATCGACTGGGGCCAGCTGGGCCAGGCGGCGCTGAATTCGGGCCTGGCGGCGGCGGTGGTCGCAGTGCTGACGGTCGCGCTGGCGCTGCCGGTGGTTTTGCTGACGCTGCGCTGGCCCGGCTGGTTTGCGAGCCTGACCGACCGGCTGGCCTGGATGGGCTATGCGACGCCGCCCCTGGCCTTTGGCCTCGCGATGGTGTTTTTCACCCTGGCGCTCATTCCCTTTGCCTATCAGAGCCATGGCGTCCTGATCTTCGCCTGGGTGATGACCTTCCTCGCGCTGGCGCTCGGGCCCTTGCGGCTGGCGCTGATGCAGATCGGGACCAGGCCGGAAGAGGCGGCGCGCGCGCTTGGGGCCGGGCCGGGCCGCGCCTTTGCGCGTGTGACGCTGCCGCGCCTGAAAGGGCCGATGGTGGCGGCGGGCCTCCTGGTCTTTATCGCAGTGGTCAAGGAATTGCCGCTGAACTGGATGCTGGCGCCCACCGGCTGGCGCAGTCTTTCAACCACGGTCTTTGGCCGCACGGTCGAGGGCATGATGACCGAAGCCGCGCCATTCGCGCTTGCGATCATCCTGTTTTCGGCGTTTTTCGTCGGGCTGATCCTGAAATATGAAGGCGCCGGTCGCAAGGAATTGGGAAGAAGATGACGGTTGAGCCGCTGCTGTCGCTTTCACATCTGAGCCGGTCTTTTGGCGCAGGCCAGGCCGTGGTCGATGATCTGTCACTGGATCTGGCGGCGGGAGAGATCCTTGCGCTGATCGGGCCTTCGGGCTGTGGCAAGACCACGACGCTCCGGATGGTCGCGGGGTTCGAGACCCCGGACCGGGGCCAGATCCGGCTGGCGGGCCGCGATGTCACCGGTATTGCGCCGGAAAAGCGCGGCATCGGTATGGTGTTCCAGGACTATGCGCTTTTCCCGCATATGACCGTGGCGCAGAATGTGTTGTTCGGCGCGGCTGACCGTGCGCCCGCAACTGCTGCGCGCTATCTGGAGATGGTTGGCCTTGCGGGTTACGGCGCCCGCTTTCCCGATGAGCTTTCCGGTGGCCAGCAGCAGCGCGTGGCGCTGGCGCGCAGCTTTGCCGCCGCCCCGGCGGTGATCTTGCTGGATGAGCCGTTCTCGAACCTTGATGCCGGGCTGCGCGCCCGCACAAGACGCGAGATCCGGGCGCTCCTGAAGGCGAGTGGCATCGGTATCCTGTTCGTCACCCATGACCAGGAAGAAGCGCTCAGTTTCGCCGACCGCGTGGCGGTGATGAAAGACGGGCGTCTGTTGCAGTATGGCCCGGCGGCCGAGGTCTATGACCGCCCCTCCGACCCATTTGTCGCGGGCTTTCTGGGCCGCACCAATCTGATCACCGGCGAGGCCCGGGGCGAAAGCTGCGATACCGTGCTGGGCCCCATCGCGCTGGAGCGCCCGGCCAGTGGCCCGATCGGGTTCTCGTTGCGCCCGGAACGGATCGCCATTCGCGAGGCCGGGGCAGATGAGCCGGCCCGGGGCCGCGTCACCTCGGTCGAGTTCAAGGGGCATGATCTGACCTATTGGGTCGATTGCAACGGCACCGAGATCCAGGTCGATCAGATGGGCGGCCCGAGGCTGAGCGAAGGCGCAGAAGTGGTGCTTTCGGTCACAGGCAGGGTGGCGGCTTTCGGCTGAGAGGTCTTGACCATCCGGCTCTTCGGGTCCAGGCCTTATCTTTGCCCCGAAGGCTGACAGAGTGAGCCATGCTGCGCGATTTCCTTACCTATTACCGGCCCTGGAAGACCCTGTTCTGGGTCGATTTCGGCTGTGCTGTCCTGTCGGGCCTGCTGGAGCTGGCGTTCCCGCTCGCGGTCCGGGGCTTTATCGACGTGCTTTTGCCGGCGGGGAACTGGTCCCTGACGCTGATGGCGGCGGCGGTGCTGATGGCGGTCTACCTGGTCAATACCGGGCTGATGGCGATTGTGACCTATTGGGGCCATATGCTCGGGATCAATATCGAGACCGAGATGCGCAGGCGCGCCTTTGACCATATCCAGAAACTCTCCTGGAGCTATTTCGACAAATCGCGCACCGGGCATCTGGTGTCCCGCGTGACCCGCGATCTGGAAGAGATCGGCGAGGTCGCGCATCACGGGCCGGAAGATCTGTTCATCGCGATCATGACCTTTATCGGGGCATTCGCGCTGATGCTCTGGCTGCATGTGCCGCTGGCGATCATGACGGTGGTGATCGTGCCGGTGGCGGTGCTGATCGTCTCGGTCTTTGGCGGGCGGATGACCGCGACCTGGCGCGCGATCTATTCCCGGGTGGCGAATTTCAACGTCCGGATGGAAGAGAATGTCGGCGGTATCCGCGTCGTTCAGGCCTTCGGCAATGAGGAACATGAGAAAGCGCGCTTTGCGCATGACAATGCCATGTACCGGCGCACGAAACTCGACGCCTATAAGATCATGGCGGCAAGCCAGGCGCTGAATTACATCGGGATGCGCGGCGTCCAGGTGCTGATCATGGTCGCGGGCGCAGGCTATGTGCTGGAAGGCAGCCTGACCGCGGGTGGGTTCGTCGGCTTCCTTTTGCTGTCATCGGTGTTCTTCCGGCCGCTGGAAAAGATCGCCGCCGTGCTCGAAACCTATCCCAAAGGCATCGCCGGTTTCCGCCGCTATCAGGAATTGCTCGCAACCGAACCCGATATAGCCGATCTGCCCGATGCCCGCCTGGCACCTGCGCTGAGCGGGGCGCTGCGGTTTGAAGCGGTGAATTTCGGTTATGACCCGGCGCGCCCGGTGCTGCGCGACATCACCTTTGACGTGCATCCCGGCGAGACCCTGGCTTTTGTCGGCCCGTCCGGGGCGGGGAAGACCTCGCTGCTGGCGCTTTTGCCCCGGTTCTACGAACCGGCCTCGGGGGCGATCACGCTTGATGGGCATGATATCACCGGCTTTACTCTCGACAGCCTGCGCCGCCAGATCGGGATCGTGAGCCAGGACGTTTATCTGTTCGGCGGCACGCTGCGCGAGAATATCGCCTATGGCCGGCTCGATGCGAGCGAGGCCGAGATCATCGCGGCGGCAGAACATGCGCAGCTTTCCGAGATGATCGCGCGGCTGCCGCAGGGTCTGGATACCATCGTGGGCGAACGCGGTGTCATGCTGTCGGGCGGCCAGAAGCAGCGCGTCGCCATCGCGCGGGTCTTCCTGAAAAACCCGCCGATCCTGATCCTCGACGAGGCGACCTCGGCCCTGGATACCGAAACCGAACGCGAGATCCAGTCCGCGCTGGAACGTCTGGCCGAGGGCCGCACCACGCTGGTGATCGCGCATCGGCTGGCCACGATTCGCGATGCCGACCGGATCATCGTGATGGAAGAGGGCCGCATCACCGAAATGGGCACACATGCCGAATTGTCGGTCAGTGGCGGGCGCTATGCGCGGCTTTCGGCGGCCTGACCCCGCCCCGGTGCCTTGTCGCTGTTGATCGCGGAAAAACAGTGGCGTATTCCTTTTGTCGACATGAAGGGGATCCGCGCCGATGACAGCCAGCGAAACGCCTGCGGGGCAGGACCGTAAACGCGGCTCCGGCGTGCGGATGGTCTATGAACTTTTGCGCGACCAGATCCTTGATCTGGAACTTCCGCCAGGCTCCATCGTCGATGAGATCCAGCTGGCCGACCGCTTTGGCATGTCGCGCACACCGATCCGCGAGGCGCTGGTGCGGCTTGCGGCCGAAGGGCTGATCGACACGCTGCCGAACCGCTCGACCATGGTGTCGCAGATCGATTTCGCCAATCTCCACACCTTCTTCGACGCGCTGACCCTGATGTATCGCGTCACCACAAGGCTCGCGGCGGAATATCACACGGCGGAAGATCTCGACCGCATTCGCGCCTATCAGCGCGCCTATGAGGACCGCTGTGCGGCAGGCGATGAGATCGGCATGATCGCGACCAATCGCCAGTTCCACCAGACCATCGCCGAGGCCGGGCGCAACCGCTATTACCTCTCGCTCTTCAGCCGTTTGCTGGATGAGGGGCGCCGCCTGTTGCGGCTTTACTATTACAGCAGTTTCGAAGGCGATATGCCGGCGCTCTGGCTGCGCGAACATGAGCAGATGGTCGCGGCGATTGCCGCCCGCGATATTGCCGCCGCCGATCAGGTTGCGCGCGCCCATGCCGATCAGATCATCCGGCAGATCCAGAAAGCGATCACCCGCGACCGCCGTCAGGACATTTCCATCTGATCTTTCCGGGGGAGGCCAGGCTGCGCGCGGTTCTCCGTCTGAGCGGAATTTATGTCGACAAATAAAATACAAACTCTATACTCAAGGCTGAACCACGGAATCGTGCCGCCAGACCTTTCGCGCGGCCCCAACAGAGGAACCAGCCAGATGAGCGATATCTTCACCGGCACCATCCCCGCCCTGATGACGCCCTGCAAAGCCGATCGCAGCCCCGATTTCGACGCTCTGGTCAAAAAGGCGAAAGAGCTCGTCAGCCTTGGCATGTCCTCTGTGGTCTATTGCGGCTCGATGGGAGACTGGCCGCTCCTGACCGACGCGCAGCGGATGGAAGGCGTCGAGCGCCTGGTGCAGGCCGGCGTCAAAGTGATCGTCGGAACCGGTGCGATCAATACGGCCTCGGCCGTGGCGCTTGCAGAACATGCCGCAAAGGTCGGCGCGCATGGCCTTATGGTGATCCCGCGTGTTCTGTCGCGCGGCGCGGTCCCGGCGGCGCAAAAGGCGCATTTCAAGGCGATCCTCGCGGCCGCTCCGAAGCTGCCGGCCGTGATCTATAACAGCCCCTATTACGGGTTCGAGACCAAAGCCGATCTCTTCTTCGCCCTGCGCGCGGAACATCCGAACCTGATCGGCTTCAAGGAATTCGGCGGCGATGCCGCGATGACCTATGCCGCCGAACACATCACTTCGGCCGATGACGACGTGACCCTGATGATCGGCATCGATACGTCGGTCTTCCATGGCTATGTCAATGCGGGCGCGACCGGCGCGATCACCGGCATCGGCTGTGTGCTGCCGCGCGAGATCCTGACGCTGGGCAATCTGTGCAAAGCCGCCGCCACCGGCGATGTCAAAGCCCGCCGCCTGGCCAAAGAACTCGACACTGCCTTTTACGAACTGGCCCGCGTCGATGGCGGCCCCGATCTGGTCCTCTTCTTCAAGCATATGATGGTGCTGAAGGGGAACCCGGAATACGCGCTCCACTTCAACGCCGATGACACGCTCTCGCCGAGCCAGGCCGGTTTCATCGAAAAGCAGCTGGCCCTGTTCGACACCTGGTATGCCGGGTGGTCGAAACTCGACGAAGTCAGACCCTGGCTGGCCTGATCCGGCCCGGCTTCACAAAACAAAGGGCGCTCCCTGAAAGGAGCGCCCTCGCCGTTTTCATCTGTCCTTAAATATCCCCGCCGGAGGCCTCCGGCCAGTGATGGCCGGACCAGCTGCCCTCAGCCCATCCGCTCCGAGGCATAGGATCCGGGCGAGGCCGGGAACACGACCGTCTTCTCGCCATTGATGAAGACCCGCCCATGGACATGGGCATGAATGGCACGGCTCAGGACCGAGGCCTCGACATCGCGGCCAAGGCTGACATAATCCTCGCCCGACTGGGCATGGGTGATCCGCACGATGTCCTGTTCGATGATCGGACCCTCATCCAGATCGGCGGTGACGTAATGCGAGGTCGCCCCGATCAGCTTCACGCCGCGTTCAAAGGCCTGCTTGTAAGGATTGGCGCCTTTGAAGGAGGGCAGGAAGGAATGGTGGATATTGATGATCCGCCCCGACATCTCGCGGCACATCTCGTCTGAGAGCACCTGCATATAGCGCGCCAGCACGATCAGCTCGGCCCCGGTTTCGCGCACCACCCGCATCTGCTCGGCTTCGGCCTGGGGTTTGTTCTCTTTGGTGACCCTGATGCAGTAATAGGGGATGTCCTGGTTCACCACGACCTTCTGGTAATCCATATGGTTCGAGATGACGGCCACGATCTCGATCGGCAGCGCGCCGATCTTCGAGCGGTACAAGAGGTCATTCAGGCAATGGCCAAAGCGCGAGACCATGACGATGACCTTGCGCTTGGCGGATTCGTCGAAGAAATCCGCTTCCATATCGAAGGGTCTCGCAACCGCGGCAAAGGCCTCGCGCAGGTCTTTCAGCGTTTTGCCCTCTTCGCTGCGAAAGCTCACACGCATGAAGAAGCGACCGGTATGGGCATCATCGAACTGGCTGGAATCGGTGATATTGCAGCCCTGACCGGCGAGGAAGGACGAGATGGCGGCGACGATGCCGCGGGTCGAGGAACAGGTGACGCGGAGGGCGAGTTTGGACATTGTCGATCTTCATGCCTGAAATATGGGAGGAGGGACGGCGGCAGGCCGGTGGGTGAAGGAGGGGCGGCGACAGGTCTCCTGGAAGGCGCCGGGAATGGGGTCAGCCTATGCCCCGGGAGGGGAGGAATGTCATGCGAACATTCCGCTTTCCTGTATCAGAAAAGCGAAATGCCCAAAAATCGGTCGGAAAAAATGTTGAAAGAAACCATATAGGTAAAATTAGTTTCACCTGAATATGTGCAGGGCAAAGCCCCGGCTGGGCCGGGGCCCGCAGGATTCAGACCGCGTCGAGGCCAAGCCGCTGGAATCGCTCCAGCTGGGCAATCTCATCGGCGCTGAGCGTGATGCCTTCCGCTGCCGATTCCGCCCTTGCGCGGAAGCGGCGCTGCGAGGGCAGGCGGGCGCCCTGGCCGATGATCGCATCAAACAGCGTCTCTGCGCGGGCAAAGGGGTCGCCGGGGCGGCCCTTTGCAAAGGCCTCGGGCGAGAAGGCAAGGATCAGTTCGCCATGGCGCGGTGCCAGCGTGGTCGAACCGAGGTAGTCGAGAACTTCGGGGCTGGTCAGGTCGCCGATCATGATCCCGGCCAGAAGCTCGATCATCGTCGAGATCGCAGAACCCTTATGGCCACCAAAGGGCAGCATGGCGCCGGCAAGCGCCGCTTCGGGATCGGTGGTCGGATTGCCGTCTTTGTCCAGCGCCCAGCCCTCGGGCAGGGCTTTGCCGGCGCGGCGGTGGAGTTCGACCTCGCCCCGCGCTGCGACCGAAGTGGCGAAGTCAAAGATATAGGGATCGCCTGCAGGGCGCGGCCAGCCAAAGGCAAAGGGGTTGGTGCCCAGAAGCGGATCGGTGCCGCCGGTAGGTGCGACGGTCGCATAGCTCGGGCACATCACCATCGCGGCAAGGCCATGGGCGGTGACCGCCTCAACCTCGGGCCAGAGCGCGGCGAGATGGGTGCAGTCATTGATCACCATCGCCGCCATGCCGAGCTTTTTGGCCCGGGCGGCAAGTTCCGGCAAGGCGAGTTCAAAGGCGGCATTGGCAAAGCCGCCCTGCGCATCTACCCGCACAAGCGCGGTGCCATCATCGGGCGCCAGCACCGGCACGGCCTGCGGGTTCACCTTGCCCGCCTTCACCGTGCGCAGCGTACCTTCGATCCGGTAGATGCCATGCGATTTGCAATGGTCGCGCTCGCCCGCCGTCAGCACCCGCGCCATGGCGCCGGCCTGCGCCGGATTCATGCCGGCATGGGCAAAGACCTGCTCGATTCGGGTGCCGAGTTCCTCGATCGAAAGGGGGGTGGTGGTCATCTCTGCTCTCCGTTTCGGGCCGTGATCTCAGGGATCGCGGGACAGCTTCTGGCTGTGGTGATAGTCATGCCGATGGTCATTCTGGGCGCCTTTTGCGAGAATCGCCATCCCCGCGGGCAGGCATTCCGGCTCCCCCTGGCCCTTGTTTCATGTCAAAAGCCCGGTCAGGCGCATTGGTTTTCAGGAATAATGCCTGAATCGGCCCAAAACGCAGCCGGATCGCCTTCCAATCCCTGCTCTGACAGGTCTCTTGTATACTAATTGTATTTTTGATTTGCGTCGAGACCAATGACACATGATAGTGTCACGACGTGAATCAACAGCAAGAACAACTCAGGGAGAGCCTGCATGAAATCCAAAGTCCTCGCCTTTGGCCTTACGGCGGCCACTGCTTTCGCCGGCCCGGCCATGGCCGACAAGCTTGACGACATCATCGCATCGGGCACGCTTCGCTGCGCAGTTGTCCTCGACTTCCCGCCGATGGGGTCGAAAGATGCTGACAACAATCCGATCGGTTTTGACGTCGATTACTGTAATGACCTTGCAGCCGCGCTTGGCGTCACCGCCGAGGTTGTCGAAACCACCTTCCCCGAGCGTATCCCTGCTCTGATGTCGGGCCGCGTTGATGTGGCCGTTGCCTCGACCTCGGACACGCTGGAGCGCGCCAAGACCGTTGGCGTCTCGGTTCCATATTACGCGTTCGAGAATGCCGTTGTGGCCCGCCCGGGTCTGGAAATGGCATCCTGGGAAGATATGAAGGGCAAAGTCGTCGGCGCCACCGCCGGCACCTATGAGGCGATCTGGCTGGAAGGTCAGGTCAAGGCATGGGGCGAGGGCGAGTTCCGTCCGTTCCAGAACCAGGCTGACGTCTTCCTTGCGCTGAGCCAGGGCCAGCTGGATGCGACGGTCGGCACGATGGAAGTCGCCAATGCCAACGTCGCTTCGGGCAATTTCGGTGACATCAAGGTCGTCGACAAGGCGCCGATGGTGCCGGACTATGTCGCGCTGGTCACGCTGCGCGAAGAATATGGCCTGATCAACTACATGAACCTCTTCATCAACCAGCAGGTCCGCACCGGCCGTTACGCCGAGCTTTACAAGAAATGGGTTGGCGAGGGTGAGCCCGCCAATCTGACGATCAACGGCGTCTATCGCTGATCTATCCGCTGATGCGGCGGCGCGGAGGGAAAACCCTCCGCGCCGCTTCTCCGTTCAAAGATCCCGTTCAGAAACTGGGAGGCGGATATGTTCAATTACAGCTTTCGCTGGAATCAGGCGTTCCAATCGCTGCCTGATATGTTGCAAGGGGCGCTGGTGACTCTGGAAGTCGCGGTGCTTTCGATGATCCTCGGGATCCTCTTTGCAATTCTTCTCACCGCCTTCCGGCTCTCGGGCAACCGGGTGCTGCGCGGCATCACGACCACCTGGGTCGAAGTGGCGCGCAATACGCCTGCACTTTTCCAGATCTATATGGCCTTTTTCGGCCTTGCGGGGCTTGGCATCGCGATCACGGGCTGGACGCAGCCGCAGCTGGGCTTTGCCGTCGATCTGCGGCTCTCGCCCTATATTGCGCTGCTCGCCGGGATCACGTTCAACAATGCCGGCTACCTGCATGAGAATTTCCGTGGCGCGCTGAAGGCGATCCCGGACACCCAGACCCGTTCGGCGCGGTCGCTGGGCATGAGCGCGCCGCAGGCCTTTGGCTATGTGGTGATGCCGCAGATGCTCAGGATTTCTTTCCTGCCGATGACGAACCAGTTTGTCTGGGCCATCCTGATGACCTCGCTGGGCGCGGTGATCTCGATGAATTCGGATCTCTTTGGCGTCACCGACAACCTGGTGAAGATCAATTTCCGCACCTTCGAGATGTTCGCCATTGCTGCGGTCATTTTCTATGTGATGACCAAGATCGTCACGCTCTCCGCCCGGCTGATTGCAGCCCGGCTGTTCAGATATTGAGGGGCGCGGGACATGTTTGAAACAGCAATGACCGCCAAAGACTTCTGGATGCTGGTCCAGGGCGCCGGGATGACACTGCTTGTCACCGCCATCTCGGTCGCGATCGGGACCGTGGTCGGGGTGATCTGCGGCATCTTCCGCTTTCAGGTCGGGCCCTGGTGGGCCATCCCGGTGACCTTCGTGCTGGATGTGTGCCGTTCGGTGCCGCTTCTGATCCAGCTCTCGCTGGCCTTTGCCTTTGTCACGGCGGTGCTGAAACTGCGGGTCTCTGGCTTCTCGGTCGCCTGCGGAGTTCTGTCGCTTTATACCGCCGCCTATTGTTCGGAAATCGTGCGCGGCGCACTGGAGTCGGTGCCGCCGAATACGCGGCGCGCCGGGCGCTCGCTCGGGATGAGCTGGCTGCAGGACATGCGCTATATCGCGCTTCCGCTGGCCAGCCGGGTCGCCCTTCCGTCCTGGATCGGGCTTTCGCTTGGCGTTATGAAAGACTCGGCGCTGATCTATGTGGTCAATGTGTCCGAACTGATGAAAAGCACCAAAGATCTGATCACCCGCCTGCAGGAGCCGCTTTTCCTGCTGCTGCTCTGCGGAGTGTTCTACTTTGTGATCAGCTTCCCCGTCGCCCGCTTCGGCAGCTATCTTGAAAAACGGTGGTCCAATGATTGAGATTGAAAAAGTCCGCAAAAGCTTTGGTCCGCTGGAAGTGCTCAAGGGCATCGACCTGACGGTGGCCAAAGGCGAGGTTCTGACCGTAATCGGCGGGTCGGGGTCGGGGAAATCGACGCTGCTGACCTGTATCAACGGGCTGGAGCCGATTGATTCCGGGCGTATCCTCGTGGACGGTGTCGAGGTTCACGCAAAATCCACGAATCTCAACAAGCTGCGCCAGAAGATCGGCATCGTGTTCCAGCAATGGAATGCCTTTCCGCATCTGACCGTGCTGGAAAACGTCATGCTGGCGCCGCGCAAGGTGCTGGGCCGTTCCAAAGCCGAGGCCGAGGCCGAGGCGGAAAAGCAGCTGAAACATGTGGGTCTTGGCGAAAAGCTCTCGGTCTATCCGGCGCGGCTTTCGGGCGGGCAGCAGCAGCGCATGGCGATTGCCCGGGCGCTGGCGATGGGGCCGTCCTATATGCTGTTCGATGAGGTCACTTCGGCGCTGGATCCGATGCTGGTGGGCGAGGTGCTCGATACGCTGCGGATGCTGGCTTCCGAAGGCATGACGATGATCTGTGTCACCCATGAGATGAAATTCGCGCGCGAGGTCTCTGACCGCGTGGCCTTCTTCCATCAGGGGATCATGGCCGAGATCGCGCCGCCCGAAGAGCTGTTCGGGGCGCCCAAAACCACCGAGTTGCAGAAGTTCCTCGCCGCCACTCATTAAGGCAGACGTAAAATGCAGAACGAGACCGATGTGATTGTCATCGGGGCGGGCGTCGTGGGTCTTTCCGCGGCGCTGGCCATTCAGGCGCGGGGCCTGCGCGTCACGGTCATTGATCGCGAAGGTCCGGCGGCGGGGGCATCGGCCGGGAATGCCGGGGCTTTCGCCTTTACCGATATCCTGCCGCTGGCAAGCCCCGGGATCCTGAAGAAGGCGCCGAAATGGCTGCTCGACCCTTTGGGGCCTTTGTCGGTGCCGCCGTCTTATGCGCTGAAGATCGCGCCCTGGATGTTCCGGTTCTGGCGTGCCTGTTCGCCCGCGCGGGTGAAACAGTCGACGGTCGCACAGACCGCGCTGATGGATCTGTCAAAGGCCGAGCTCGAGCCGTTTCTGACCCTTTCCGGCACGCTGTCGATGCTGGAGAAGAAGGGCAATCTTCAGGTCTATGAAAGCCGGTCCGAGCTTGATGCGAGCCTGCCCGGCTGGCGCGCGCGCGAAGAACACGGGATCGAATTCCGCCATATGGATGCGGGCGAGATGGCGGTAGTTCAGCCCGGTCTCGCACCCCGTTTCACCCATGGCACCTTTACGCCGGGCTGGTATTCCATCTCGGATCCGAAGCTTTACACCCTGGCGCTGGCCGACCGGTTTCGCGCCAATGGCGGTGTGCTGGAGCGCGACGAGGTCACCGGGATCAGGCCCCTGACCGAAGGCGCCGAAGTGCTTTCGCACGGGAAGATACGCCATGCCGGGCATGTCGTGCTGGCGGCAGGGGCGCATTCGCATCTGATCGCGCGTTCGGTGGGCGACCATATCCCGCTGGAAACCGAGCGCGGCTATAACACCACCCTGCCGCGCGGGGCGTTCGATCTGAAGACCCAGGTGACCTTTGGCGGTCATGGTTTCGTGGTCTCGCGCCTTTCCACTGGCATTCGTGTCGGCGGTGCGGTGGAACTGGGCGGGTTGCACCGGCCGCCGAATTTCAGACGATCAGAGGCGATGCTTAAAAAAGCCCAGGCCTTCCTGCCCGGGCTGAAGCCCGAGGGCGGCGTGCAATGGATGGGCTTTCGCCCGTCCCTGCCGGACAGCCTGCCGGCGATTGGTCGCTCGAAGAATTCTGCCCGCGTTATTCACGCATTCGGTCATGGCCATCTCGGGCTGACGCAATCGGCCGGCACCGCCCGGCTGGTTGCCGACCTTGTGACTGGAAACGCACCCGCCCTCGACATATCTGCCTTCTCTCCCCAACGCTTCTGAGGCTCATGATGAGTGTTCATACTTTCTCCTGCCTGGATGGTCATACCTGTGGCAATCCGGTGCGTCTGGTCTCGGGCGGCGGCCCGCGTCTGATCGGCAAGGACATGCTTGAGAAGCGCGCGCATTTTCTGCGCGAATTCGACTGGATCCGCACCGGCCTGATGTTCGAGCCGCGGGGCCATGACATGATGTCGGGCTCGATCCTTTATCCGCCGACCCGTGATGATTGCGATGTGGCGGTCCTGTTTATCGAGACCTCGGGCTGTCTGCCGATGTGCGGCCATGGCACGATCGGCACGATCACCATGGGGATCGAGAACGGGTTGATCCAGCCGCGCTCGCCTGGTCAGCTGTCGATCGATGCGCCGGCGGGCAAGGTTGATATCTCTTACCGCCAGGAGGGCCGTTTCGTTGAAGAGGTGCGGCTGACCAATGTGCCGGGCTTCCTTTATGCCGAGGGTCTGACGGCAGAGGTCGAGGGACTGGGCGAGATCGTGGTCGATGTGGCCTATGGCGGCAATTTCTACGCCATTGTCGAGCCGCAGAAGAATTTCCGCGATATGGCCGATTTCACCGCCGGAGAGCTGATCGGCTTCTCGCCGAAGCTGCGCGCTGCGCTGAACGCGAAATATGAATTCGTGCATCCCGGCGACGCGCGGATCAGCGGGCTGTCGCATATCCTCTGGACCGGGGTTCCGACGGTCGAGGGCGCACATGCCCGCAATGCCGTATTCTATGGCGACAAGGCGATTGACCGCTCGCCCTGTGGCACCGGGACGTCGGCCCGGATGGCGCAGCTGGCGGCAAAGGGCCGCCTGAGCGTCGGCGATGAATTCTGGCATGAGAGCATCATCGGCTCGATCTTCAAGGGTCGGGTCGAGGCGACCTCTGACGCGGTACCGGGAAAATCGGCGATCATCCCGTCGATTGGCGGCTGGGCGCGGCAGACCGGGATCAACACGATCTTCATTGATGAGCGTGATCCCTATGCCCATGGGTTTGTGGTGAAATGATGGGCTCGCGGTTCATTCTTGAGGGCACGGCGAAGGGTCGCGTTCTGGCATCCGATGAGCCGCTGAGCTTCTGGGGCGGGGTCGATCCCGCGACCTCAAAGGTGATCGATGCGCATCACCCGCTGCATGGCGAGACGCTTGCCGGGCGGGTGCTGGTGATGCCGGGGACACGGGGCTCCTGCACCGGGTCAGGGGTGCTTCTGGATATGGCGCTGAACGGGCTTGCGCCTGCAGCGCTGGTGTTTCGCGAGCCGGAAGATGTGGTGACGCTGGGCGCGATGATTGCGGCCGAGATGTTCGGCGTGGCGCTGCCTGTCCTGCGGCTGGAGCGCGCGGCCTTCGACATAGTCTCGCATCTGGAGGAGGTGGCCGTCATTCCCGGGGCCATCGAGGCCCCGGGAATGACCCTGCCGGTCGCCTCTGCCGCGGGATCGGCGCTGGCCCTGACGGCGGCAGATCTGGCGATGCTTTCAGGTGCGGAAGGCGAGGCCGTGTCGCAGGCGATGCGCATCCTTGTTGCGATGGCGGCAAATCAGGGCGCGACCCGACTGATCGATGTGACCCAGGGCCATATCGATGGCTGCATCTATGCGAGCCCGGCCAATCTGACTTTCGCGGCAAAAATGGCGGATATGGGGGCACGGGTGCGGGTGCCAACAACGATGAATGCGATTTCGGTCGACCGCGAGAACTGGCGTGCCCAGGGCGTGCCGGATCTGTTCGGCACCCCGGCGCAGCGGCTGGCCGATGCCTATGTGGCGATGGGCTGCCGGCCAAGCTTCACCTGCGCCCCCTATCTGCTGGAAAGCGCTCCGGCCGAAGGAGAATCTATTGGCTGGTCGGAAAGCAATGCGGTGATCTTTGCCAATTCCGTGCTGGGGGCGCGAACGGCGAAACACCCGGATTTCCTTGATCTTTTCATTGCGATGACCGGGCGCGCACCGCTGGCGGGCGTTTGTCTTGACGAGAACCGGGCGGCGCAGCGCGTCATCGACGTGGCGGCGATCTCTGGCGCGGATGATCTCTTCTGGCCTTTGCTGGGCTGGCTTGCGGGCCGCGCCTCGCCAGACCGGATCCCCCTGCTCAGAGGTGTGGGCGCGGCATCGCGCGAGCAGTTACAGGCGCTGTGCGCGGCCTTTGGCACCACCTCGGCCGCGCCGATGCTGCATGTCGAAGGGGTCACGCCCGAAGCGCATCTTGTCGCACCCGATGCCGACGCGGCCCGGATCAGCCGCACTGATTTCACCCGCGCCTGGGAGGAGCTGAACCAGGGCGGTGAAGAGATCGACCTTGTCGCCATCGGCAGCCCGCATGCCTCGCGCGAGGAATGCCGCGCCTTCGCAAGCGCGCTGAACGGTGGGCGGGTGCAGGTGCCGACCATCATCACTGCCGGGCGCAGTATTATTGCCGATCTGCAGGGCGAGGGCACGCTCGCGACCCTCGAAGCCGCCGGTGTGCAGGTGATTCCTGACCTCTGCTGGTGCTCGATCTCCGAGCCGGTCTTCCCGCCCGCGACCCGCACGCTGATGACCAATTCCGGCAAATATGCCCATTATGGGCCGGGGCTTTCGGGCCGGCAGATCCGGTTTGACAGTCTCAGAACCTGTGCCGCTGCCGCCCTTACCGGCCATGCCGCCAAAACCCTTCCCTCCTGGCTTTCCTGAGGTTCCCCATGCGCTCGATCAAGACCATCCATGTGATTTCCGCTCATGCCGAGGGCGAGGTGGGCGATGTCATCGTGGGCGGGGTCCGCCCGCCGCCGGGAGACACGATCTGGGCTCAGTCACGCTGGATCGCCGAAGATGAGACGCTCAGGAATTTCGTGCTGAACGAGCCGCGCGGCGGCGTCTTCCGCCATGTGAACCTGCTTGTGCCGCCAAAAGACCCGCGCGCCGATGCCGCCTTTATCATCATGGAGCCCGAGGACACGCCGCCGATGTCCGGCTCCAATTCGATCTGCGTTTCGACCGTGCTGCTTGATGGCGGCATCATCCCGATGGTCGAGCCGGAAACGCGCATGGTGCTGGAGGCGCCGGGCGGCCTCGTCCATGTCCGCGCCGAATGCCGCAATGGCAAGGCGGAGCGGATCTTTGTCGAAAACCTGCCCTCTTTCGCAGAACGGCTGGATGCGAAGCTTGAGGTCGAGGGCCTTGGCACATTGACGGTCGATACCGCCTGGGGCGGCGACAGTTTCGTCTTTGTTGATCCCAAAGCGCTAGGTTTCAGCCTGACGCCCGACGAGGCGCATGATATCGCGAGGCTCGGGGTAAGGATCTCGGAGGCCGGCACCGAGCAGCTGGGCTTCCGCCACCCGACCAATCCGGACTGGACGCATTATTCCTTCTGCCTCTTCGCGGGCGAGGTGACGCGGCAGGGGAATGAACTCCGCGCCGGTGCTGCCGTGGCGATCCGGCCCGGCAAGGTTGACCGCTCGCCGACCGGGACCGCGCTTTCCGCGCGGATGGCAGTGCTGCATGCGCGCGGCCAGATGTCAGAGGCCGACCGTCTGACCACTGTCTCGCTGATCGGGTCGGAATTTCAGGGTCGCATCCTCGGCACCACCGATCTGGCGGGGACGCCGGCGATCCGCCCGGAAATCTCGGGGCGCGGCTGGGTTACCGGCATCCATCAGCATATGCTGGACCCGACCGATCCCTGGCCCGGCGGCTACCGGCTTTCCGACACCTGGGGTGCGCGCTGATCCCGCAGCCCGGGCACGAGCCTCTGGGGCGCTTTGTCATTGAAACGTGCAGGGTTTGCCCATAATCAGGCAATGTCGGTTTCCGCAAGGAATTGAAAGGGAATCCGTTATCCCCCCGCCCGGGGGGATGAACCGGAACTGCCCCCGCAACTGTAGGCGGCGAGGATCCGCGCGACAAAGCCACTGTGGGAGAGCCCATGGGAAGGCTGCGCAGACCCTGTGACCCGCCAGTCAGGAGACCTGCCGACTCCTGTAACCAACTTGACCCGGACGGGGCGTCCGGGGAGGCGAGATATGATTTTGACCCGCAGATGCGCCATCGCATCCCGTGCAGCCAGCCTGCGCCAGTCGCGCCGGGCCAGCTTTGTGCGTCGCGGTTTTCACGCTCTCCATCCGCTCCATCCCCCATTCCACTCGGAGATCCCGGATGCGATATTTTCCCAATACCCGTTTCTCACTGACCGTCTCACTGGCCGCGCTCTGCTTTGGCATGCCTGCCCTGGCCGAGACCGG
Organism: Rhodobacter sp. 24-YEA-8; assembly: GCF_900105075.1. Classification (NCBI taxonomy): domain Bacteria; kingdom Pseudomonadati; phylum Pseudomonadota; class Alphaproteobacteria; order Rhodobacterales; genus Rhodobacter; species Rhodobacter sp. 24-YEA-8. Next base: position 445,566 of record NZ_FNSK01000002.1, on the reverse strand, counting down.
CTATCCGCTCAAGCTGCAGAATTGCGGGCTTGAGCTGAGCTTTGACAAGGCGCCGGAAAGTGCAGTGACCGTCGGTCAGGCGACGACCGAGATCCTTTACACGCTGGGGCTTGGCGACAAGGTCGCGGGCACTTCGGTCTGGTTCACCGAAGTCCTGCCGGAGTTCAAAGATCTGAACGACGGCATCGAGCGGCTGGCCGATAATGACCCTTCATTCGAAAGCGTCGTCGCCAAACGCCCGGGTATCGTGACCGTGCAATATGAATGGCATGTCGGCCCGCAAGGCATCGTGGCAACGCGCGAGCAATTCGCCGATCTCGGCATTCCGGCCTATGTCCTGCCGTCCGACTGCATCGGGAAGGACAATACTGCAGGCTCGGACGGCACGCGGCTGGAGCCCTATACGATGGAGGGGATCTATCTCGGCATCGAAGAGCTGGGGACGATTTTCAACATCACCGACAAGGGCGCAGAGGTGGTCGCTGACCTGAAAGCGCGCGAGGCAGCGGCGGTCGCGGCGGCGAAGGCGCTTGATCTGAAAGAGGCCTCGGCGGTGTTCTGGTTCTCGTCGGCCGAAATGGATATCGACCCCTATGTTGCCGGAAACGGTGGGGCCCCGGCCTGGATGATGTCTTCTCTGGGGCTGAAGAATGTGGTCGAAAGCCCCGAGGAATGGCCGGTTGTGTCCTGGGAAACCATCGCCCGGGCCAATCCCGATGTGATCGTGATCGCCCGTATGGACCGCCGCCGGTTCGAAGCGGATGATCATGAAAAGAAACTGGAATTCCTGAAATCCGATCCGGTGGTAAGCCAGATGGAGGCCGTGAAGAATGGCCGCATCGTGATCATCGACGCCCATGCAATGGACCCGTCGATCCGCAATATCGCGGCGCTGGAAGAGCTGGCGGCGGCGCTGCCGGCCTTTGATCTGAAATGATCCGCCGGAAATGAAACGACCGGCCACCCCTGTTGCGCTTGCCGCCCATGTCGCTCTGCGCGCCATGGCGGGGGTGGCTGTTCTTGCGCTTGCCATTCTGACGGGCGTGATCCTTGGCGAGACGCCGCTGCCCTGGTCGACGGTCTGGGCGGCGTTGGCGAATAATCTCTGGGCGGCGGGGCTGCCGGTCGATCCGATTGATCAGGGCATCATCTGGGCCTACCGCGTCCCAAGGACGCTGGTTGCCGCCGGATGCGGCGCGGGGCTGGCGCTGGCAGGTGTGGTGTTGCAGGCGCTGGTCAGAAACGCGTTGGCCGATCCTTATCTGCTGGGCGTCTCGGCAGGGGCCTCGACCGGGGCGGTGGCGGTGACGATCATGGGCGTCGGTGCCGGGGCCATCGGGATCTCGGGGGGTGCCTTTCTGGGGGCGGCTCTGGCCTTTGGGCTTGTTGCGGCCCTGGCCCGCGCGGCGGGCGGCGGCCCTGCACAGATGGTGCTTGCGGGCATTGCCGGATCGCAGCTTTTCAACGCGCTGACCTCTTTCTTCATCGCGAAATCCGCCAATGCCGAACAGGCGCGCGGCATCATGTTCTGGCTTTTGGGCAATCTTTCCGGCGTGCGCTGGCCCGATGTCACACTGGCTTTGCCGGTCGCGGTCGCCGGGTTCCTTGCCTGTCTCTGGCATGCGCGTGCGCTGGATGCGTTTTCCTTTGGCTCGGACGCCGCTTCATCGCTGGGGATCGCGGTGCGCCGCGTGCAGATCGTGCTGATCGGTGCGGTGACCCTGATGACCGCAACGATGGTCAGCCTTGTTGGCTCCATCGGTTTTGTCGGTCTGGTGATCCCCCATGCGGCGCGGTTCCTTGTGGGGCCGCGTCACGGGCGGCTGATCCCGGCGGCGGCCCTGACCGGGGCCGTGTTCCTGATCGCGGCCGACGTGGTCTCGCGCATGCTGATCCCGGGCCAGGTGGTGCCGATCGGTGTGGTCACGGCGCTGGTCGGCGCGCCCGGCTTCGCGCTGATCCTGATCCGGGGGAGGGTGCGCGGATGAAGATCGCGGCGCATGAACTTGGCTGGGCCGCGCGCGGGCGCAACATCGTCGAGGGCATCACGCTTGAGGTTGCCAGTGGCGAGACGCTCGGGCTGATCGGGCCGAACGGATCCGGGAAATCGACGCTGCTCAAGCTCTTCGCCGGGATCGCGGCGCGACCGCGCGGCACGGTCAGCCTGGACGGCACGGCCCTGTCGCGCATGAACCGGCGCGATATCGCGCGGCGCATCGCCTTTGTCGAACAGCAGGCCCAGACGACCGAGGCGCTGAGCGTGCGTGACGCGGTGGAGCTGGGCCGCACGCCCTGGCTCTCGCCGCTGGCGCCTTTCGGCGCGCAGGATGCTGCGATCTGTGCCGAGGCGCTGGCGCGCGTAGGTATGGCTGAAATGGCGGCGCGGTCCTGGACCACGCTTTCGGGCGGCGAGCGTCAGCGTGTCCATATCGCCCGGGCCCTCGCGCAGCGCCCGCAGGTCATGCTGCTGGACGAGCCGACCAACCATCTTGATATCCATCATCAGCTTTCCCTGTTGCGACTGGTCTCCGACCTGCCGGTGACGGTGGTGATCGCGCTGCATGATCTGAACCAGGCGCTTGGCTGCGACCGGCTGGCGGTGCTGGAGGGGGGCAGGCTTGCCGCCCTTGGCCCGCCGCGCGAAGTGCTCAGCGCCGACCGCCTTGCCCGCATTTTCCGCGTCGGTGCCAGGACGCTGACCGACCCGACCGACGGTGTCACGCAATTCCGTTTCCACTGCCTTGAGGATCAGCCATGAAATCCGCTCTTGCCGCCCTTTTTCTGATGATCGCCGCGCCCGCGCTGGCCGAAACGCATGAGGTGGAGATGTATAACCGGTCGGAAAACGGCCCGATGATCTATGAGCCATCCTATCTGAAAATCGCCCCGGGCGATTCAGTGCGCTTTATCCCGACCCAGCCGAGCCATAATGCCGCGACCATTGATGATATGATCCCCGAAGGCGCCACGCCGTTCAGATCGAAGATCAATGAGGATTTCACCGTCACCTTCGACGTGCCGGGCGCTTACGGGATCAAATGTTCGCCGCATGTGGCGATGGGGATGGTGATGCTGATCCATGTCGGCGATGTGGCGGAAACCGTATTGCCCGAGACCCTGCCCACACGGGCGCGTGAACGGTTTGACCTGATCCTGTCCGGGATTGCGGAGTGATCAATCACGATCTCGCCGAAGACATCCGTGACTACTGGTCGCGCCGGTCCGAGACATTTGACCAGGCCTTCGGCCATGCGATAGCGCCAGGGGCCGAGGCCGCCGCCTGGGCGCAGCCGATGCGCGATCACCTGCCGCCCGCGCCGGCGCGGGTTATGGAACTGGCCTGCGGCACCGGCGAGGTGACGCGGCTGATCCATGATCTGGGCCATGAGGTCACGGCGCTGGATTTTTCCGAGGCGATGCTCGCGGTTGCGCGCGCGAAACATGCGGGCAAGCCGCGGCTGCGCTTTGTGCTGGCCGATGCGCAGGTTACGATGGAGCCCGATGCCAGTCAGGATGCGATCCTGTGCCGGCACCTGGTCTGGACGCTGACCCGGCCGGAAGAGGGTTTTGCGGATTGGTTTCGGGTACTGAAACCCGGCGGGCGGCTTCTGGTCTATGATGGTGACTGGGCACAGCCCGCGCGTTCGGGCCGCTGGCCGGCGCGGTTGCTGGCGCTGTGGGACCGGATCTCGCCCGATCCGTTTTATGACGGCGCGATGGGCGCGCGCCATGCCGCGATCATGGCGGGGCTGCCTTTCGGCACCGGCCTGCGCTTTGAAATGCTGGTACCACTGCTGGAAAAGGCGGGGTTCACCGCCATCATGCGCCATTCGCATGAGCCGATTGCCCGGGCGCAACGGCGGGTCAACGGGCTGCGCAACCGGCTCAGAACCCGGGTTTATGACCGCTTTATCCTGACGGCGCAAAAGCCCGGCTGAGAGCGGCAGGGTCAGCCCTGGAGGTAAAGCCGTTCCGACCGGTCGAGATGCTTTTGCATCCGCTCCGCCGCGAGATCGGGGTCCTGGGTCGCGATCGCATCGGTGATCGCCTCATGTTCCGCAAGCGTCACCGTCTCATGGCCCGACCAGTGCAGAAGCGTGTCGTGATGTTTGAAGAGCCAGCCCAGCATGGCATGGGACAGCGCGGTGATCACCGGATTGCCAAGGATCGCCGCCAGAGCCGTGTGAAAATCGATATCGGCGCGCATGAAAGCCGCCGTATCGCCAAGTGCCGCACGCTGCAGGCCGACCAGCCCGCGCAGGCGTTCCACATCTGCGGGCGTCGCCTTTGTGGCGGTCATCCGTACCAGCCCGGTCTCGAACAGTTTTCGCGCATCGCGCAGATGCCCGAGATTGCCCGGCTCTGCCGCGATCAGAAGGCTCGCGATATCATTGATCTGATGCAATGCCAGATCCGGGTTCAGCGGATTGACGCGGCTGCGTTCGCCATGGGAGATCGTGATCAGCCCCTGGGTGTGCAGCTGCTGCAAAGCCTCGCGTACGGCTGGGCGGCCGACACCCATCCGCGCCATCATGTCACGCTCGGAGGGCAGGGCGTCGCCGGGGCGCAACTGACCCGAGGCGATCATGGCGCGCAGTTGCTCGACCACCGAATCCGACAGCTTGCGCCGTGCGACCGGCGCGAGTGAAAGATCGGAAGATCGCGGTTCTGGCTTCATCTCGGCCCTTACATGGCGCTTTGGCGGCCGGATGTTCCGACGCAGTGGCATGATGATATAATGATCCGGGCGGCAGGGAAAGCACAGCCTGGTCAGGCCGCGCAACACGGGTGACAAAACCTGCTGCCCGATGCATGTCAGAAGCGGTTTCGCGACGCGTGCCGGAGCTGAGAACAGCGAAATGGCATTCGCCGTCGCCGTGCCTGGCAATGTCGGGCTGTCCGACGCCGTCTTGCTGGCGCGCCGTCATGGCGTCGCCGCAGTTGATCTCTCGGCAATCCCGGCGGATCTGGTCAATGCAGGGCTATTCGCCCATCGCAGCAGCGCTGGCGGCAGACGGCCTAACAAGCCCGACCGCTCTGCGCCGCGCGGGATATGGGCTTTACCCCGGACCATGCCGAAACCGCTTCTGACTGTCTGGAACCGGCGAGCGCATCACAGGCGGGCGTAGCGGGTTTATCGTGGCGGCAATGCCCGACGTTGTACTGGTGGCGGGCGCCGACCAGTCAGTGGATGTGAAAAGGCCGTGGCGGCGTTAAAAGCCAACGGCGCGCGTCAGGACGAAATGCTGCCGGCTGATTTCCGGCCCCGGGGCTGGAATGAAAGCCTTGTCGTTGGCGACCGGTTCCAGGTCAGGCGCATCCATGTCCATCCGGGCAAGGTGCCGATGGTGTTGATCGAACGGAAGGTCGGCAGCGGCGCGGCGCCTGACATCAGTGTTGCGATGCGCTGCTTTCGCCAAAGCCATGCATACGCCGCGACCATTGCATGGCCACCATAAAGCCCTTGGTCGAAGGCAACATCACCAGCGCCAGGGGAATCACCGTCATCGTCACGATCAGGCCGACAATGCCGGGCGTCAGGTCGGTATAGCTGAACAGACCATGGATCATGAACCCGGCGATATGGCAGATGATCAGCATGGTGATATAGGCGGGGCCGTCATCGGCCCTTTGATGCCAGAGCTCTTCGCCACAGGCCGGGCATTGCCGTACCACCTTGAGGTATGACGAGAAAATCGCGCCCTCGCCGCAGGCCGGGCAGCGGCACATCAGGCCACGGCGGATCGCCTGTTTCAGCGGGCGTTCAGGAAGCTCTGCGGCGGAATGCGACGTATCGGTCATGCTGTCCTCGGGTCACGGAAGCCTGCGGGCGCTGCTATTGGCCCGTTGCCAATGATGTAGGGCAGTTTCATCATAAAGACAAGATGTCCGCAATGTATGGGTCTGCGACGGAATGACCCATATATTTAATCCGGATTGTGCGGGCTGCGGCGCTTTGAGAGCCGCTGATAAGTGTCACGATGTCTGGTCTCCATCCTGAGATGGAAGAGCGAACTGCGCGCGGGCGCGGGGGCAGGGGAAGGGCGCCTGAGACCGGGAAGGCGCCGCCAGGCGCGCCAGAGGCGGCGCAAAAGCTCAGACACGCTGGCTCCAGAGCTGGCCATAACGCTCCATCTCCCGATGCAAAAGGGCGCCGTGCCGATCATACCAGTCGGTCACCGAGGTGAATTCACGAATATGCGCCTTGCCGCCGGATATTTCGACCACAGGCCAGTTTCCGACCAGGGCATTGGAAATGCCGAACAGGTCGTCGCCCCACCAGCGCGCGGGGCCGAAGACATGACGCAGCCCCCGGCCGGATTTCATTGCCGAAAGCACGGCATCCGGCGCGGTGCTGTCGGCGGCCTCGGCCGCCGCCTTCCACAGATCCAGAATAGCGGCATATTGCCAGGAGACCGAACTCCACTGGCCTGGAAATCGGGCCTCATATTCGGCATGAAACCGCGCCGGGTCGCGAAAATTCACCTCGGGGGCTGCAAGGGCGGGGTCGTCGAAATCGGGAAACTGGAAGATCGCGCCTTCCAGGAATTCGGGCGAGGTATGGGCGATGATGCGGTCGTGGAAATCCAGCGTGCAGGAGAGGATCTGGCCGCGAAACCCCTGGCGGTAAAGCTGTTCGCAGATCGGCAAAATGTAATCGGGATAACAGGTGTCGAGGCAGACGATCTCTGGCTTTCCTGACAGCATCCGGCGCACCAGGGGCTCAAAATCGCTGGTGGCGGGGTCGAAAAAGAACGGCTCATCGGTCATGCGGATCCCGGCGGCGGCAAAGGCGGCCAGGTATGTTGCGATTGAGGGCAGGCCGAACACATCATCCTGGGCGCAGATTGCGGCAGAGCGAAGCCAGGGGCGGTTGCGCGCCAGCCAGTCGACGCCGGTGACATTATAGATCGGGTGGACCTCGGCCGGGGCGATGAGCGTTGTCGTCTCGGGGCTGAGATCCGAGGGCAGCAGGGTCGAGGCGAGCATCCCAGTCTCCTGCACCAGGGGCGCCGCACCGGGCCAGGTGTCGCCGCCCAGCATCATGAGAAAGCTGACGCCATCGCGCCGGATCAGCTTTTGTGCGCCGATTCTGGCGCGGGCCGGGTCATATTCATCATCGAAAGCCAGGATTTCGACCGGCAGCTGGCGCCCGCCAATGCGGATCCCGCCCGCCGCGTTGATCCATTCTGCCCAGAGCCGGCTGCCATCCAGACCCGGTTGCCCCCAGGCGGCGACCGGGCCGCTCAGGGGGCCAAGAAATCCGACCTTTACCCGGTCCTCAGCGGCCGCGGCGGCGCGCGGCCAGAACCCGGTCGTCAGCGCGCTGACGGCAGCGCCCAGGGTGGCGGTGAGGATGTTGCGGCGGTTTGCGCCGCCAGGGCGGGGGCTTTTCAGCATGGCTGTCCGTTTCGGGGCTGCCGGTATCAGGGCCAACGCCCGGTCTTAAGTCAAGTAATTTCACGCTCAGGAAACTGAGCGCCGGTTATGCCGCTGAATTGCCTTGCAGGGCCTATTCCGGCTCAGACGAAAACACCGGTGCGAAATCGGCAGGGGCGAGGGTCGCATCAGCATCATAGCTGCGGATTGTCTCTGGCGTCACGGTGACGATGGCCGGGCCGGCATGGCGGATGTCAAGCTTCCCCTCAATCGCGCGGACCGCCATTTCCACCGCCAGCCGCCCCTGTAAAACCGGGAAATCCGAAGGGGCCGCCAGGATCTTGCCACGCAGGATGCCGCGATGCACGGCATGGGTCATGTAATCCGAGACGATGCCGACATCGTCGCGCCCGCGCGCGCGCAGGATCGACACCGCCGCCTCGGCCATCGGGCCGGAGCCGACGAGGTAATCGGGCCAGGGCGTGGCCTCCAGCACATCCTCGATCAGAAGCACCTGCTCTTCGCGCCCTGTATCGCCGTGCCGCACCTCAGTGATCCGGGCAGAACTGTCTGCAAGCGCGGCGCGGAACCCCTCATCGACGAAACGTACCCAGCCTGCGCCTTCCGGCCCGGGAAACCAGGCGACCGAGACCGGGGCGCTGCCTTTCGGGTGACGCGCGGCCAGCGCTTTTCCGGCGGCGGCGCCCATCTCGCGCCAGGGCACAGAGGCCTTGGCGCTGATCCCTTCGGGCGCGATGTCATTCACCGCAGCGATCACCGGCATGGTCCGGGCGATCCGGGTGAGCACCGGCGTCATCCCGTCATAAGACACTGTGCCGATGATCAGCGCATCTGCCCCGGCGGCCACGCAGGCCTCGGCCTGTTCGATCTGGCGCGCGAGATTGGGGTAGCCGCCGGCCTCATACAGCGTGAAGCCGACGCCGAGGCGGCGCGCCTCTTCTGCCATGCCGTGATTGACGCTGAGCCAGTAAGAATCCTTGAGATGCGGGTAGAGGATGCAAAGCTGCCAGGGCTGCGCGGCGTGATCCAGCGGCTGATAGCTGAGCGGATGGGTCGGGCTTGCGTCATCCATCGGGCGGTCATGGACCAGAAGGGACCAGGGCGCTCCGGCCGGCTCGGCGCGAAGACCGCCGAAAGACCCGCTGAGGGCAAAAATCACGCCTGTCACGGCAATGAGGGCGGCGGTCGGACGGGTCATATGCATTTTTCGGATGGCCTCGCGGCGGTTACGTGCCAGTTTCGGCGGAAATCCCGGACAGGGAAAGAGGCGATTCAGGTGATGCAGGGCGATCTGGCGACAAGGGGGAGCAAAGGAGGCAGGGGGCTGGGCTCCCGGCTTCTGACGGCCTTTCTTGTCATCACCGGCCTGCCGCTGGCGGCGGCGCTGATCGGCTGGCTTGAACTCAGCGGCACCATCCGTGCCCAGGAAGAGGCGAGCGAGCGCACGATTCCGGCTTTGGCCGGGCTGCGCGGATTTGCCGAATCCAGCGCGCGGATCGTGGCGCTGGCCCCTGAACTGGCCCTGGTGCAGACCGAGGCCGAGCGGCGCGAGCGTACCGCCTGGCTCTTTGACCAGGTGGATGTGCTGAACAGGCGGCTGGCGCCCTACAGAAACAGCGACCGCGAAGCGATCGCGGGGCTTGAGATCGCGATCCGCGATCTGCGCGGTGCGATTGGCGTGCTGGATCTGGTGGTGCAACGCCGCATTCTCGCGCGGCTCACGCTGCGTCAGCATATCGGCGAGGGCATTGCCGCCGCTGCCGAGCTTGGCGGCATTGCCGATACGATGGTCGCCAATGCCGAAGCCGCCGCATCCGCGACGATTTCCAGCCTTTACGAGATCGGCCCCACCAGCGGGGAAGCGGGGTTTGCCGCGCTCGACAAGCTGATCGAGGTCGATCTTTTCCAGCTGAGCCTGATGTTCGAGATGCGCGCCCATGCTTCTGAACTGGGGCTGTTGCTCAACCGCCTCGCCACCGTGCCGGACCGGCCTTCAGGCGCGACCGAAGAGCTTGCGGGGCTGCGCCGGGCGATGGAGGAACGCCTCGCCATCGTCTCGCGCCGGGTGCAGACGATTGCCGATCCGGTACGCGCCAACCGGGCGCTGGCGCTTTTGACGGTGATCCGCGCCGGGGCGCCGCGTACGCCCGGCGCCAGGGCGCGCGGCGCGCCGGATATACTGGATGCGACAGCTGCGGTTCTGACGCTGGAGGGCCGCATCGCCTCGGCCGGGGATAATGTGATCGAGGCGGTGGGCCGGATCGACAAGAGCACCGGGGTGCTGGCAGCCTCTGTGAGCGCACGGGCGACCGAGGCCGGGACGGGCGTCCTGTCGGCGATCCGCTATGCGCAAAGCCTGCAGGCCTGGGGGGCGGTGACGGCGCTGATCACCTCGCTTGCGGTGTTCTGGTTCTATGTGCGCGGCAATATCTCGCGCCGGCTCGACCGGTTGTCTTTGTCGATGACGCGGCTGGCGGGGGGGGCGATCGGCGAGGAAATCCAGCCCCGGGGCCAGGATGAGATTGCGGGGATGGAGCGTGCGGTGGCGGTGTTCCGCGCCCAGGCGATCCATAATGACGCGCTGGAGGAAGAGCGGGCGCGCCACCTCGATGAATTGCACCGGCACCGCAACGAATTGCGCGATCTGGTCGATGAGCGGACCCATGCCCTGCGCGAAGAGGTCGCGGCGCATGACATCGCCCGGGAAAAAGCCGAAGCTGCGGATCGCGCGAAATCCGAATTCCTCGCGATGATGAGCCATGAGATCCGCACGCCGATGAACGGGATGCAGGGGATGATCCGCTCGCTGCCGCGCGACGGGCTGACGCCGCAGCAGCTTGATCAGCTTTCGGCGCTGGAGCTGTCGGGCGAGCGGATGATGGGGATCCTCGGCGATATTCTCGACTTCATCCGGCCCGACCGCGATGAGGCGCGGGCGGCCAGCGCCGATTTCTCGCTGTGTGAACTGGTCGCGGATGCGGAATGGCTGCTCAGACCGGTGGCCGGGGAAAAGGGGCTCGCGCTGCAAATCACCCTGGCGCCGGATCTGCCCGGCCATGTGACCGGGGATCGCGGGCGGTTGCGGCAGATTCTTGTGAACCTTCTCTCAAATGCGATCCGCTACACGCCGGGGGGCCATGTGGCGCTGGCCGTGACCGCGACCCCGGCCGGGCCTGGCCGGGTGATGCTGCGGTTTCGGGTCAGCGATACCGGCCCCGGCATCGCGCCTGAGGCACGCGAACGGATTTTCGAGCCATTCGAGCGTGGCGAGACGCCCGCTGCGCGGCAATTCGGTGGCACCGGGCTGGGGCTTGCGATCTGCCGGCGCTTTGCCGCGCAGATGGGCGGGCGGCTCTGGCTGGAAGATGCGACCCCTCCCGGCGCGGTTTTCGTGCTGGAACTGGAGTTGCCGGTCGCAGCCGCGCCGGCGCCGGCGCCCGTGGTGGCCCCGGTTGATCTGCGGCCGCTTTCCCTGCTGGTGGTCGAGGATCACCCGGTCAACCGCATGGTGGTGGCGGCGATCCTGACGCCGCTCGGCCATCGGTTGCAGATGGCCGAGACCGGGCTGGCGGCGGTCGATCTGGCGGCGGCGGGTGATTATGACGCCGTGCTGATGGATGTCGATCTGCCCGATATTTCCGGCACCGAGGCGCTCAGGCGCATTCGCGCGCTGCCTGATCCCGCCCGGGCTGACGTGCCGGTGATCGGGATCTCGGCCCATATTGCGGGCCGCGAAACCGAGGCGAGCCTTGCTGCAGGCATGGCGCTGATGCTGGCGAAACCGCTTTCACCGCAGCGGCTTATGGCGGCGCTGGCGGATATTTGTCGTCAGGATGATCCGGTTTTGCAGGGCGCGCTGGCCGATCTGCCGCCCGATGTGGTGGCAGAGCTGGCGCGGCTGTTTCTCAGCCGGCTTGATCTTGCGCTGCCCCTGATCCGCGCGGCGGCTGCGCGCGGCGATATGGCCACCCTCGCGCGCGAGGCGCATCAGCTGGCGGGCGCTGCGGCGAATTTTGATCTCGCCGCCCTGATGGGCTGTCTTCAGGAGACCGAGCGTGCAGCGCGGGAGGGGGGTGACCCGGGACCGGCGCTGGCGCGGCTTGGCGCGCTTGTGGCCCGGGCGAAAACCGCGATACGGGCGGATCTGGCGGCCTTGTCGGCTCAATCCAGCGCGGCGGTGAACAAATAGCCTTCGCCATGCGCGGTGGCGAGGATGCGGGGGCTGCGCGGGTCATCACCAAGCTTGACCCGAAGCCTTTGCACCAGCACATCAACGCTGCGGATATTCACCCCGCTGCGGCGGGGCGAAATGGCGCTGGCCAGCCGGTCACGGTCCAGCACCAGGCCCGGCGCGGTGACGAAAACCCTGAGGAGTTCATATTCCGCACGGGTCAGGGGGATCACGGCGCCCTCCGGCCCGGTCAGCGCGCGGGTCGCAAGGTCAAAGGTAAAGCCTTCAAACCGCAGCGATTTCCGCTCCAGAAGCCGCAATGCCTGGGTCCGGCGCAGAAGGTTCTTGATCCGCGCCAGCAACTCGCGCCGGTTGAAGGGCTTGCAGACATAGTCATCGGCGCCAAGTTCCAGCCCGATGATGCGGTCGACCTCATCGGTGCGGCCCGAGATCAGGATGATGCCGATCTCTGAGCGCGCGCGAAGGTCGCGGGTGATCTCCAGCCCGTCGCGGCCCGAGAGGTTGATATCGACCAGCAGAAGATCGGGCGTATCGCTCGCGAGCAGATATTCCGCCTCTTCGGCGGTATCGCATTCCGAGATCCGGTAGCCGAATCCTTCGAGATAGCTGGCCAGTGTTTTGCGGGTGACCGGCTCATCCTCGACGATCAGGATATGCGCGGGCCGGGGGCGCGGGCCTTGCGACGCTGATCGGGGGCTGGCGGTCATCTCGCTCCTGGCCGGAATAAGGGGATATTTCTTTCTGTTAACAATCTTTCACAATTTAATCCAGCCTGTTCATCCTAAAGGGCTTACCCGGTAACAACCTCTGGCTAGCCTGAGGGTCAGGAGAGGCCGAACCTCCCGACCACCGCCGCAGCGGGAAAACCCGCGCGGGCCTCACAACAGGGAAAACCACATGACCAGAACCAGCCGCCTGTCGCGGTCGGCAAGGCTTGCCCTTGCACCGATCTTTGTCGCCGCCAGCCTTGCAGGCGCGGCACAAGCCGAGGATTCCTCAGACCCGATCACCATCCCGATCCATAACTGGTCCAGCCAGATCGTCATGAGCCATGCCGTGGGCCAGATCTTCGAAGGCATGGGCAATTCCGTCGAATATGTCTCGACCGACAGCCAGGCAGTCTATGAAGCGATCCGGCTGGGCGATGCCGCGCTGGAAGTCGAGGTCTGGGAGGGTGCATTCGGCGCCTCTTTTGATGCAGCGGTGGCGAAGGGCGGCATCCATGAGGCCGGCAACCATAATGCAGTGACGCGCGAAGACTGGTGGTATCCGCTCTGGACCAAAGAAGCCTGCCCGGGCCTGCCCGACTGGGAGGCGCTGAATGCCTGCGCCGCCGTTTTCGCCACACCTGAGACCGGCGAGAAGGGACGTTTCCTGGGCGGCCCGGTCGACTGGCTGAAACATGACGCCGAAAAGGTCGATGCGCTGTCGATGAATTTCACCGTTGTCAATGCCGGCTCGGCAGCGGCGCTCTGGGCGGAACTCGCCGCAGCGGAAAAAGACAAGACGCCGATCGTGCTCTTCAACTGGACCCCGAATTTCGCCGAAGCCGTCTGGCCGGGTGAATTCGTCGAATTCCCGAAATGGGAACCGGGCTGCGACACCGATCCGGCGGTCGGTCTGCATCCGGACAAGGTCTATGATTGCGGCAACCCCGCAGACGGCTATCTGAAGATCGCCGCCTGGGATGGGATGCCCGAAAAATGGCCGGCCGCCTATGCCGTCCTGCAAAAGGTCAGCTTCACCAATCCGCAGATCGCGGAAATGGCCAAGCTGGTCGATGTCGACGGGATGGAGCCGGAAGATGCGGCGGCCGAATGGCTGAGCGCGAACGAGGCCATCTGGAAACCCTGGCTGGAATAAGCCCGCAGTCTTTGTGACCCAAGGATAGCCTCTCAGGCCCGCCCCCGTTCTGGCGTTCAGGGGCGGGCTGCTTCAGCCCGGAGACCCGTATGACTGACTTCCCGCACCGCCCGCAACCTGTCATCTCCTGCCGCAATGTCTGGAAAGTGTTCGGACCCCGCCCCGAGGCCGCGCTGGCGGCTTTGCGCGCGGATCCTGGCGCGCGCCCTGAAGGGCATGTGACAGCGGTGCATGATGTCTCACTCGATATCATGCCAGGCGAGATGCTGGTGGTGATGGGGCTGTCGGGGTCCGGGAAATCTACACTGGTCAGGTGCCTGTCACGCCTCAATGAAATCACGGCGGGCGAGATCCTGATCGAGGGCCAGGATATCGGCAAGCTGAACGAGGCGGCGCTGATCGATCTCAGGCGGCGCAAAATGGGTATGGTGTTTCAGAGCTTTGGTCTGCTGCCGAACCGCAATGCGCTGGAAAACGTGGCTTTTCCGTTGGAGATGCGCGGGCAGCCCCGGGCGGCGCGGATTGAACGCGCACGCGAAATGCTGGCGCTGGTGGGGCTTAAGGGTCGCGAGGGCTATTTCCCGCGCGAACTGTCCGGGGGCCAGCAGCAGCGGGTCGGGATTGCGCGCTCGCTTGCGGTCGAGCCGGATATCTGGTTCCTCGACGAGCCGTTTTCGGCGCTTGATCCGCTGATCCGGCGCGAGATGCAGGATGAGTTCCTGCGCCTCAAGGGGATGCTGAAAAAGACCATCATCTTCATCACCCATGATTTCGACGAGGCGCTGCGCCTTGCCGATCGTATCGCGATCATGAAGGACGGGCGGGTCGAACAGATCGACACGCCGGACCGGATCGTGCTGCAGCCCGCGACAGACTATGTCGCGCGCTTCACCGCCGAGATCGACCGCGCGCGGGTTTTGCATGTCTCGGGCCTCGCCGGCCCGGTGGCGGGTCGCGCCATCGAGGGGCCGGCACTGCCCGGGGGCCATACGCTGCGTGATCTGGCGCGCCGGCTGGTCAATGACAGCCGCGACTGGATTCCGGTGGCGGATGGCACCGGCCGTGTCACCGGTATGCTGGAACGCCGCCACGCCCTTGATATTTTGCTGGGCGAAGCGGCATGAGCATGGTGGACCGGATCGATCTTTCGTCGTCTTCGCCCCGGCCGCATGCCGTCTGGCTGATGCTGGGCCTTGCAGCCGTGCTGATCCTTGGCCGCGACCTTCTGCCCGCAGAGCTGCTTCGGCTGCCGGACTGGCTGGTGCTGCCCTTCGCGCATTGGATCAATGCGGCTTTTGCCTTTCTGCGCGATGATCTGGGGCTGATGCAGGTCACCCGCGCCTTTGCCGCCATGCTGGAATGGCTGCTCGATGTGACCGCGAATATCCTTTACGGCAAGAACCGCTGGCCGAGGCTTGGCCCGCTGCCCTGGTCGGTGGTGGCGATCTCGATGGCGGCGCTTGGCTGGTGGCTCGGAGGGTGGAAGCTTGCCGCGCTTGCGGGGGGGACATTCGTCTGGATCGCGGTCATGGGCCAGTGGCAATGGGCGATGGAGACGCTTTCGGTCATCGTGGTTGCGGCGCCGTTTTCGGTGCTTGCCGGGATGCTGCTTGGCATCGCCGCCTGGCGCTGGACGGGGGTGCAGCGGGTGCTGAACCCGATCCTCAATGTCGCGCAAAGCCTGCCGCATTTCGCCTATATGATCCCGGTTGTTGTTTTCATCGGGGTCGGGCCGAAAGCAGGGGCGATTGTCACCATCATCTTTTCGGTGCCGCCGATGATCCGGATGACCGAACTGGGCCTGCGCAAAGTGCCAGAAGAGGTGATCGAGGCCGGTCGTATGTCCGGTTCTACGCCCTGGCAGCTTTTGACCCGGGTGCGGATCCCGACGGCGCGCAGTGACATCCTGATCGGCGTCAACCAGGTGATTATGCAATGCCTGGCCATGGTGGTGCTCGCAAGCTTTATCGGCATGCCGGGGCTGGGGCAAAAGCTGCTGCAACTGTTGCAGGCGCTGAAGATCGGGCTTTCGGTCGAGATCGGCATCACCATCGTGCTGATCGCGGTGGTGCTTGACCGGCTGAGCCGGGCCTGGGCGAAACGCCAGCCGCTGCATCACGCAGAGGGCCTGTCCTGGGCGCGGCGTCACCCGGTTCTGCTGGTCTGGGCGGTTGCGATTGCCCTGGCCTTTGCCCTGTCGCTGGTCTTTCCGCTGCTGGCCCAGGTGCCGCGCCGCGACGCGCTGAGCATTGCGGCCCCGGTCGATGCGTTGGTCGACTGGCTGATCCGGCTGGTCGATCCGGTGACGACCTGGCTGAGGTGGTTCCTGATCACCTGGGTGCTGATCCCGCTGCGCGATGCGATCCTGTGGCTGCCCTTCAGCGCGGTGCTGCTGGCGGTCGCGGCGGCAGGCTGGGCGGTCGGCGGCTGGAGATCGGCGCTGGTCATGCTGGGTTTCATTGGCGCCATTGCCCTTTCGGGCTGGTGGGACCGGGCCATGATCACCGTCTATATGGTCGGGTTCTCGGTCTTCCTGGCGGCGCTGATCGGATTTCCGCTGGGGATCTGGGCATCGGCCTCCGAGACCCGCGCGAACCGGGTGCTGCTGGTCTGCGACTCGCTCCAGACCTTCCCGAGCTTCATCTATCTGATCCCGGTCGTGATGCTGTTCGGCGTCAATGACGTGGCCGTGGTGATGGCAGTGGTGACTTTCGCAGCTGTGCCCCTGGTGCGCTATACGATCGAGGGGCTGCGCGGTGTTGCACCGGAACTGATCGAGGCGGCGCATATGAGCGGCACGACAAGGCGGCAGATGCTCTGGCATGTGCAATTGCCGATGGCGGCGCCGGTGATGCTGGTGGGGGTGAACCAGTCGGTGATGTTCTCGCTGTTCATGGTGATCATCGCGGCCTTTATCGGCACCCAGGATCTGGGCCAAGAACTGCAACGCGCGCTTTCGGCCAGCGATGTCGGCAAGGGGATGGTGCTGGGGCTGGCGGTTGCCTTCCTTGGGCTGGCGGTCGATCACCTGATCAGCCGGCAGGCTCAGCGGATGGGGAAGGGGGCCGGCGCCTGACGCCGACCCGCTTTCCGCCTGCTGCGCCGGCGGATGTCAGCCGGCGCGCCGGAAAGATCGGATGTTTGCGAAGCGGGCAGGGGGTCAGCTCTGGCTGCCGAACCGGCGCCAGGCCCAGGCCAGCGCCGCCATCACGGTGATGATCACCCCATAGGTCAGCACTGTCGCATCCAGCCCGATCCGGGGGATGGCAAAGCCGGCAGCGACCACTGGCAGACCAAAGGCCAGGTAGCTCAGCGTGAACAGGGCGGCAAAGAGCTTGCCGCGCTCATCTGGCGGGCAAAGCGGCACGATGGTGCGCAAAGAGGCGTAGAAGCAGGTACCGAACCCGGTGCCTGCAAGCGTCAGCGCGATCAGGTAAAGCGGCAGCACCCGAAGCCAGATCCCGGTCAGCGTCAGCGCTGTGCCAAGCGCCAGGGCGAAGGTTCCGTAAAGCATCACCTGGCGCGGCGTGTAGCGGCGGGCAATGAAACAGGCCATTGCGCCCATGCCCGACAACAGCGTCACAACCAGCGCCTGGGTCACAAAGCTGGTGATCCCGAAAAAAACCGAAATCACCGGCGCCCCCAGTGAGAGATAGAGCCCTCCGGTCGCCCAGCCGGCAATGATGGCGGGTGTGCTCTGCCAGAAGGCCGCGCGCGTTGGCACCGGAATGCCCACCTGCGGACGCAAAGACTGTAAAAGCCCGGCATGGCGCGGCGAGGTCTCGGGCATTTTCCACACAAGCGCCGCAAATCCCAGACAGATCAGCGTGATCGCAAGAAAGACATCAAGGCGTGCGTCGATGGCATGTTCCATCACCACGCCGGCCAGCGGCGCGCCTGCTGCCATACCGGCCAGCGGGATGACCGAGTTGCAGACCTGGGCAAGGCCGGGGCGGCTCGCGGGTTCAAGGTCGGTGACGGCGGCTGAGGCCGAAGTCAGCAACAGCGCACAGCCAATCCCCTGGACCGCGCGGGCGATGAAGAGACCCGCCGGCCCGGTGGCCAAAGCAAAGCCGAGCATCGAGCCTGCCAGCAGTACGAAGCCAAAGCTCAGCACAGGCCGCCGCCCGATATGGTCCGAGGCGGAACCGCCGGTCAGCAGCGTCGCCAGCAGCACAATCGCATAGACGGCGAAAATCGCGGTCAGCGTCGTGGCCGAGAACCCCATCTCGCGTTGCAGCACCGGATAAAAGGGCGATGGCGCGCTGGAGCTGGCCATCATCACCCCTCCCGCCAGTGCCGCAATGATAAACCCCGCGCGGCGGCGGGAGGAGCTGGCAGAGCCCGGCTGGGCGGAAATGGTCATGGGAGGCTTTCGTGGAGGTCTTCAGGGGGAATGGCCGGGCGGGCCGTGATGGTTCGATATTCTTCGAACAGATTTCTACTGACAAACCCGAGACTGTTCAACTATATTCGAACCATGGCCGATCAAGACAATTTCACACCGCTCAGTCTTTACCACCCGCCCGGCGAGGATCTGGTTCTGACCGATATCCTTTTCGCGCTCAGCGACCCGGCGCGCCTCGAGATCGTGCGCCAGATCGCCAGCGGCGCGCTGGAAATGGCGCAATGCCATCTCCAGAACCCGGATGCGCCTAAATCGACCAAATCGCATCATATGAAAGTGCTGCGCGAAGCGGGGGTCATGCGCAACGAACCGGCAGGGCGCGGGCGGCTTCTGAGCCTCAGGCTTGAAGATCTCGACCGGCGGTTTCCCGGGCTGATGCGGGCGGTTCTTGCCGAAGATCCGGGCTGATCCCGCGGCTTACGGGTCTTCCGGCGTCTGAATGTCTTTTTAAAGACAGGCAGGTCAGGCTTCGACAGTCACAAAGATTGACCACAGCCAGAGCCTGCGCCTATCGTGAGTCCATGGTCCCGGATCCAGGACGGGCCGGGAGAAACAATCGCACGGAAACCATCGGAGGGCAGGTTCGCTTTGCCCTGGATTTTCTGCCTGCGCGGCCGCCGCCATCGAAAGGGCCCGGTGCTGTGAGTAGCAATGTGCAATCCGTCAGGCACAGCGAGGATGTTCACCACCAGGCCACGCTGCTGCAGGCCTGGGAACAGGATTACATCCAGCTGCATGCCGGGGCCTTTACCGGCTCGCTCAGCACCTTCCGGCTGGGCGCGGCGCGGCTGTTTTCGGAACGGATGAACCGCTCGGTCTTGCAGACAGGTGCGCTGCCGGCGGGGCGGCTGGCCTTTGGCCTGCCGGTCAGGGCAGGGGGGCGCAGCTGCATCTGCGGCGAAGAGGTCGGCGCGAACAGTCTTCTCGTTTTTTCCGGACGGTCGGGGTTTGAATTCCTGTCGCCCGATATATTCGAATTTATGGGCATCGAGATCGATGTGAACGGTTTTGCCGATCCGGTGTTCGAGGCGATGTTGCGTCAGCTTGATACGGTCCTGTCCTCCGGGCGCCGCAGCCTGCCGATAGCAGGCGCGCGGGCCGCCAAGCTCGGGCGGCTTCTGCACGGGATCTTGCATGAAGAGGGGCTCGATCTCAGGCTTGAGGAGTTGCCCGCCGCCGCCGCTGCCTTCAGTCGTGGCCTTGTGGGCTGGATCCTTGACATGTTGCAGCCCGCCGGCACCGCTGAGGCAGGACGCAGCACCATCCGGCACTGGGATACGATCAATGCGATCCGCGAGCTGGTCGCCGATGGCCAGACCTGCCCGGTCTCGGTCGCAGAGCTGACGGTCGAGCTGGGGCTGTCGCGCCGCACCTTGCAGAATGCCTGCCAGGAGGTGGTCGGCCTCAGCCCGGTGCAGTATCTGCGCGCGCTGCGGCTGTCTGAGGCGCGGCGGATGCTGCAAACAGACCGCCCGGTGACCGAAGCCGCGACGCAGTTCGGCTTCTGGCATCTCGGGTATTTTTCGCGCGATTACCGGCAGATGTTCGGCGAATTGCCCTCGGTCACCCGTGCCGCTGCAGCGCAGACAGGCCGACGCCTCCCGTCAGGCCGATGACGAGGCTCGCCCCGTCCCGGGTTTCGGAACATTTTTCGCCCTGGGCCGCGCAAAAGCAGAGCTGAAGAAGCGCGCGGCGGACATGACGAGCGGTGCGCTGATCGGTTGCGCCGATCTTGAGGCGCGTATTCCGCTGCGGCATCCGTTGCGCAGGATCCGGCAGATTCCCGCGCGGACTCAGTTTCGCCATGGTTTCGCCGTGTGACGGACACAGGCAATCCCCAGCTCAGCAAAATGATCCATCGACACATAAACCAGTTTCTTGCTGATATCGCCTCAACCCAGAGAAGGGCCCGGAGAATGAGGACTCAGGGGATTATCCTGCTTCTGACAGCGGCCGTTCTCGGTGCCTGGTTCATGGCCACGAGCTGGGGCGTCTGACGGCTGACGCGGGACCTGCGGACGGGGGGGCAGGGACAGGCTGTTGCGACGATCGGTTGAAGCTGCCGCCGATATTATCCGGGGATAAGCGGCGGCGCGGTGCGTTTGCCCCTCTTCTGGACCTGTCACGCCTGAGAACCTGCCCGGGCGCTGGTGGGACGAGCGCGCGCCCTTTCATTGCGAAGAAAGGCGCGCAGCTCCTGGCCGGATCACCGGGCAAAGATCCGGAAGGCTGTTCTGGCAGGGTCTATCTCAGGTCCAGGGCGCCGGCATCCTTCAGCAGGGGCGTAATCAACACCACTGCCTCAGTCCGGTTGCGCACATTCAGCTTGGCGAAAATGCTTTTGGTATGGGTCTTCACCGTATTGATGTTGATCCCGAGCGTCAGTCCGATTTCGTGATTGGGCGCCCCTGACCGCATCAGCATCAGCACCTCCATCTCGCGCGGGGTTATCCCTGCCGCGCGCAGCCGCCAGGGAAGCCCTGTCTCAGCGGCGCCAGTGACGGCTGCCGGGACGGCGGGGCGCGCGCAGGGCAGTGGCACCGCCTCTTTCAGCCCGACCGACCTGATGTCATGCCGCAGCCGGTCAAGCTCATGGTCGGGCTGCGCGACCAGACCGGCCAGCACCGACCGGCAAAAGAGTTCTGATGCGGTGCGGCCCTGGCTCTTTGCCGTTTCAGATAAAGTGGTCAGCATCACCTCTGGATCTCCCCCGAGCAATCCGGCCCGGGCCGCCCGCGCCAGTAAGACACCAAAGGGTTCCCAGATCTGCCAGATATCGGGGCCAAACCGCAGACGTGCATCGCTTTCCTGTCGCAGCACCCTGCCAAGCCCATCCTGGGCCGCAGAGATATCGCCACCCCGCAAGGCCCGGTCTGCAGCTTCAATACTGAGGCGGAACTCCATGCGCAGATCCTCTTCCTCGATCGCGGCACGGTGGAAGCGGCGGAGAAGCGTTGTTGCCTCATAGTCACGGCCCTGCTGATCATAAAGCCGGACCAGGCCGACCACAGGTATGAGCTTTCGTTCCCAAAGACCCGGAACCTGGGTGTTCTCACTTTGCAAGGCGGCCAGCCACAATGCTTCGGCCTTGGCGGCCTCACCCATCATCTGCGCGAGCTGCCCCTGCAGCGCGGACGGGAGTGCGACCATATAAGAGGTATCACTGAAATGCTGCCTTGCGATGGTCATCGCCATTGCAAGCACCCTTTCAGCATCTGCCAGCCGGCATCTGTCGAGATAGGAAATGCCAGCGATGCAAAGAGAATGCACATGGCCCCAATGGCAGCCGAGTTCATCATATATGGTATGTGCGCGCCAGGTCAGGCGTTCGGCACGGTCAAGATCCCCCTCATGCAAAGCCACATAGGCATGGATCGACAACAGATCGACCTGGCCAAAAGGAAGTGCATCAAGCCCATCATCCGGGATAGCATCTATATGTCGGCGCGCGGCCACCATATCACCGCCATAGGCTCCGATCAGGGCCCGCATCAGATCGATCCGGCCCGAGATATTCATGCGCGTTTTTTCAGGAGCTTGGCCCAGGGGCCCGCGGTCATGTTGGCCCTGGGCCAGCGTCTGCAATATCTGCTCTGCCTTCAGGAACTGGCGCAGATTGATGTAGCGCCAGACCATCAGGAACATGAGCAGCGGCCGGGCTTCGCGGCTTTCGCGCGGCAGCTGAGCCATCCAGTGCGAATAGGTGTCAAACCGCCCGTAGCTGAGATAGTCGAAGGTGCAATACCCTTCAATCAGCGCTGCCGCCTGTTCGGGTCGGTTGGCCCGGAAGGCATGATGCACGGCGTCAAAAGGCATATTGGCGCGGATGAACCATTCCGAGGCGCGCAGATGCAGGGCCGGCAGCTCGGTGGGCGCGCGGGCCCGCAAGCGGGCCTGCAGGAATTCGCGAAACAGCTGATGATACTTGTACCACCGATGCGACCCGGCCATTTCGGTCAGGAAAAGCTGATCGCTTTCAATTTGTGCAAGGAGCGCAGCAGAGCCTTCCAGCCCGGTCACCGCATCACAAAGCTCCGGTGTCAGCGCCTCCAGCACCGAGGTCAGTTCCAGAAACTGGCACAGTTGCTCTGGCAGACCGGCGATCACCTCGTCGAGAAAATACTCAGCATATTCGCGCTGACTGCCGGCGGGTGCGCTGCGCAGGAAACTGCTGTTCGGCGCGTTTTCAATCAGCGAGGTCAGCCGCAATCCCGCAGCCCAGCCCTCGGTTGACTGCTGCAGGATCCTTGCTTCTTCATGCGACAGATCCTGTCCGATGCCAGAGCGGAAGAAGGACTGCACTTCGTCTTCCGAGAATTGCAGCTCGCGCGAAGACAGTTCCAGCAATTCTCCGGCGAGCCGGTAGCGCCCCAGCGGAAGGGCAGGGCGGTTGCGCCCGGCAACGACCAGCGTCAGGCGCTCGAACCCTGCCGCAAGAATGCGGGTCAATGTCCGGGTTTCGGCATCTCCCTCGATCAGATGGAAGTCATCGAGGATGATTGTCAGCCGGATCTGTCCGCCTGCTGGTCCGGCTGCATCCCGCAATCGGGCCAGCAGGCGCATATCAGCATCCGCCCCCTCATCGCGCGTCGAAGACGTCGTCTCGTCGGGCTGATCCAGCCGGTTCAGCGAATGCATCAGGCAATCAGCCAGCGGCAGATGCTCGCGATGCCTGTCCGAGGCGGCATACCAGGCAACCGGCTGGCCATCAGCGCGCAGCGCATGGGCCCACTGGCTCAGCAGGCTTGTCTTGCCGGAACCCGCCGGCGCATGTACGACCACCAGCCGATAGCGACCAAGGTCACGGGCATGATTGCTCAGGCGCGGCCGATCCAGCAGCCCGGCATGCAGCCGGGGCGCGGTGCTGTTTCTGTCGCTGAGCCCTGTAGGTGTCACGGAATGGCTGCCTCCCTGTCGTCTCACACTTTCGGGTGAGAGAAGATTTTTTGCAAGGCCACCCTTTGGGATCATGTGCCGCAGACCAGGCCTGGCTAGGCTGTCAGCCATGCTGTGACGCGAAAGATCAAGTGAGGCGACTGAAGTGAAACTTGCGGAATATGTCGGATATGATGCGACCGGGCTGGCCGAGCTGGTCGCCCGTGGGGATGTCTCACCCGTGGAGCTTCTTGATCTGGCACTCACGGCCGTCGAACAGGTGAACCCCGCGCTGAATGCGGTGGTTCATACTTTCCCTGAGGAAGCCCGCCGCTTCATCGATGAGGATCTGAGGGCCGGGCCATTTCGCGGGGTGCCGTTCCTCCTCAAGGATCTGACGCAAAACTATGCCGGACAACCGACCGGTGCCGGAACGCCTTTGCGCAATGGTCACAAGCCCGCAGAGGACACCGAGCTGGTGCGTCGCTACAAGAGCGCCGGCTTTGTGACTTTTGGCAAAACGGCCGTGCCGGAACTGGCAATGGACTGGACCACCCGCTCGCGGCTTCATGGCGAGACGAACAATCCGTGGAATACCGCACATACTGCCGGCACCTCCAGCGGCGGTACAGCGGCGGCTGTGGCAGCAGGGATCGTCCCGGCGGCGCATGGCAATGATGGCGGCGGCTCGATCCGGGTGCCGGCATCCTGCTGCGGCGTCTTCGGGCTGAAACCGTCGCGCGGGCGCAATCCGGCCGCACCGGCCGGCGAGACATGGGATGGGATGCTGGTCGAGCATGTGCTGACCCGCTCGGTTCGCGACAGCGCCGCGATCCTCGATGCAACTGCGGGGCCAACGGCGGGCCAGTTCTACAACAGCCCATCGGGCGGCAATTTCGTCTCTGAACTGCGCCGCGATCCGGGCCGGTTGCGGATCGGCGTGCTGACCGACGCGCCCTATGGCGCACCGACCGACGGGGATTGCCTCGCTGCCGTTGAGGACGCCACCCGGTTGCTGAACAGCCTGGGCCATGACTGTGCTCCGGCCAGCCTGTGGCTGCCCGAAAACGGCTGGCCGGGATTTGAAGCCTATATCCTGACGGAATATGCGGCAGATATGCGGGTTGAGGCAGCCCAGCTCGGACGCGCGCTGACCGAGGCGGATTTCCCTGCAACCCTGAACGAGATGATCGCGGCCGGAAATGCGCTCTCTGCCGTCGATCAGCGCATGGCAACCGCGGCGGTGCATGGTGTCGCGCAAGCGGTGAACCGGATGTTTGACGGTTTCGACGTCATCCTGTCGCCGACGCTGGCCCGCCCGCCATTGCGCCATGATGAATTCCCCCATGATGTGGACATGCGCGAGCACTACCGCTTTTACCTGTCCTGGATGCCCTATACCCATATCTACAATATCAGCGGTTCGCCGGCGATCTCGGTCCCGCTGCACTGGAACGCCGCCGGGCTGCCGGTCGGTGTGCAATTTGCTGCCGCCCCGGCGCGTGAGGATCTGCTGATCCGCCTTGGCAGCCAGCTGGAAACCGCCCGCCCGTGGTGGAACCGCCGTCCGGCCGTCTTTGCCGCCTGAAATCAAGAAACGCCAACAGGGAACCCCGATGTCACATCCTAACAGCCGTAAGCGCCTGCTGACGCTTTCGTCGGCACTGAGCCTCTCTGCCATCCTTGCTGCCGCACCTTCACTCGCGGATGAGATCACGCTGGCGCGTGGTGTCGATGCCGACAGCCTTGATCCGCATCGCGCCAGCACCACCCAGTCACTGCAAGTGACCAGCATGATCTATGACACTTTGCTGACCATGGCGGCGGATGGATCCATCCATCCGGGGCTGGCCAAGGGGTATGAGGTCTCGGAAGACGGGCTGACCTATCGCTTTGCGATCCGGGACGGTGTCGCTTGCCACGATGGCAGCCCGTTCGACGCGGCCGCCGCGAAAATCAGCTTTGACCGGGCGATCAACCCCGAGACACTGAACCCCAATCTCTCGGCCTGGGGTCCGGTGGTGGCAACGGCGGTGGAAGACGACAGCCTGGTGGTGACGCTGAGCGAGCCTTACGGTCCTTTCGCCTCGTTCCTGACCAGCATTCAGGCGGGCTTCCTCTGCCCCTCGGCGCTCTCCGGGGGCGAGTTCACCCCGATTGGTACCGGCCCGTTCAGGCTGGAAAAATGGGTGCGCAACGATGCCATCGTGCTGACGGCCAATGACGCCTATAGCAATGTGCACCCGCTGGTGGAAAACCCGGGCCGCCCGCATCTCGACCGGGTAACCCTGCGGGTGATCCCCGAGGCTGTGGCCCGGATGGCAGCGCTGCGCTCGGGCGAGGTGGATATCGTCGAACCCTCGCTGGAGGAGGCGGTCGATCTGAAAGATGATCCCGATTTCCGCGTCTATGCGGCGGAGTATTCCGGCCAGCAGGTGCTGGCGGCCTTTACCTGGCGGGTCGCCCCGCTGGACAATGCAGAGATCCGGCGCGCCATCGGCATGGCCCTGAACAAAGAGGCCTATGCCGAAATCGCCTATGAAGGGCTGGTATCGGCCACGAATTGCACCGTCGCCCCCAATCTCTTTGCGGTGGATCAGGAAAAATGTGCCGAATGGGGCGTTTCCTATGATCCTGATGCGGCCCGTGCGGTGATGGAGGCTGCGGGTTATTCCGCCGCCAATCCGCTGAAAGTAAACCTGCAGGTCCATAAGCTGCCGGGCTTTGACCAGATGCACCAGATCATGCAGCAGGACCTGGCAGAAATCTATGTCGAGGCCGAGATCCAGACGCGTGAGGTCGCAGCTTTCTTCGACTTCATGACCCAGGAAAACCTGAAGACGGATATCAAACCGACGATCTGGACCATGGGCATGTCCGGCGTCGATCCCGATTACATGTATTTCCTGTGGAAACAGCCCGGCTTTGTCAGCATGGGTGTCAATGACACGCTGGATGCAATCCTGGTTGAGCAGCGCAGGCTGACCGGCGAGGCCCGTGCGGCGAAAGTGCAGGAAGCCGAAGAATACCTGCTGAGCAATGGCTATGCCGTGCCGCTGGTTTCGCCCGGCTGGAACTGGCTGATGGCTTCTTCGGCCAGGGTTGAGGGTTTCAGGCTTGGTCATATGGTGTCGCTTGTCTTCAACGATGTGACTCTGGCCGACTGACGGACAGGCGATCTGCCCCTGCGCGTCGCCTTTCGGGCGGCGCGACAGTTGTATTCTCAGGCTTCCCTCACCCCTTCCGCGACGAAAGTGACCGATGCTGTTTCTTGTGCTCCGACGGCTGCTGATTGCCTTTGCGACCATCCTTGTGGTGATCGCATTGTCGGGTGTGCTGATCCATATCGTGCCCGGCGATCCGGTGACGGCGATGATGGCACAGTCGGTCTCTGCAACTCCCGAGGCGATGGCCGATATGCGCAGCCGTCTGGGACTGGATCTGCCGGTCTGGCAACAGGTGCTGCACTATGTCGGCAATGTGCTGCAAGGTGATCTGGGCACCACGATCCGGGGTGGCGAGCCGGTGGCAGAACTGCTGCTGCTTCGGCTGCCGAATACTTTTGCACTTGCGGCGGCCGGGCTGTTCACCGCCCTGCTGATCGGCGTGCCGCTGGGCTTTATCGCCGCGCTGAACCGTGGACGTTTTGCCGATATGGCGATCATGATGATTGCTGTGCTCGGGGTCTCGGTGCCCGGCTTCTGGATGGGGCTGGTGCTGATCCAGGTCTTTGCACTGAAGCTTGGCTGGCTGCCGGTCGCCGGATCGGGGCTGCGCGGCATCCTTCTGCCCGCGCTGACGCTGGGGCTGTGTTATGCTGCGCTGATCGCGCGAATGACCCGCTCGGCACTGGTCGAGATCCTGTCGGAAGATTATATCCGCACCGCCCGTGCCAGAGGCCTGCGCGGCTGGCAGGTGCTGCTGGTCCATGCGCTGAAACCGGCACTGATCAGTATCGTTACCGTGGTTGGGCTTGTCTTTGCCTATCTGATGGGCGGCCAGGTGGTGATCGAGAATGTTTTCTCCTGGAATGGGATAGGGCGGCTGGCGGTGCAGGCGATGCTGGAACGCGATTACCCGATGATACAGGGCTTCATCGTGGTTTTTGCCACCTCGGTCGTGGTGATCACCGCGCTGATCGACATTCTTTACACCCTGCTTGATCCCAGAATGCGGAGACGGACATGACCGCCATTCCGGCACCAAAACGCATGAGGCGCAGGGTTCCTCCCGGGCTTTGGCTGGGCGGAGCGCTGTTGCTGCTGCTGGTTGCGGCAGCGCTGCTGGCCCCCTGGGTCGCGCCCTATGATCCGACGAAGATGGGCGTCGGAAAGCGGCTGCTCGCACCGAATGCCAGCTTTCTGTTTGGAACGGATGAATTTGGCCGCGATCTGTTCAGCCGTGTTCTCGCCGGCGCGCGGCTCTCGCTTGGCATTGGCGCGGTGGCGGTGCTGTCCGGGCTGGTGATCGGTGGCACGATCGGCCTTGTCGCAGCCTTTGCGCCTGGCTGGCTCCGCGCGGCGCTGCTGCGGGTGGTGGATGTGCTCTACTCTTTCCCCGACACGCTGATCGCACTGTCGCTCGTGGCTTTTCTCGGGCCGGGCATCGGCAATGCGACACTGGCCATCGCGATCTCTCTCGTCCCCTTCTATGCCCGTGTGAGCTATGGCCTGGCCGCAGCCGAGGCCGCACGCCCCTATATAGAGGCAGCCCGGCTGGGCGGGATTGGTCACACGAGGCTGGTGCGGGTGCATGTCATGCCCAATATCGCCCAAAGCCTGATCGTGATGGGCAGCCTTGGCTTTTCATCCGCCATTCTTTCGGCGGCGGGCCTCTCCTTCCTCGGGCTTGGCGTGCAGCCGCCCTCGCCGGAATGGGGCGCGATCCTGTCCTCGGGGCGCAACTATATCAGCAAAGCCCCCTGGATCCTCATTTTTCCGGGGCTCGCCATCGTTCTGACGGTCATGGCGCTGAACCTGATCGGCGACAATCTGCGCGATCTGATCGATCCGCGCCAGCGGGGGCGGACATGAACGCGCTGGAGATCCGCGACCTGACGGTCACGTTCGGCGGCAGCAAAGATGCGCTGACGGTTGTAGATGCCGTGAGCCTGACGGTCGCTCCCGGTGAAATCCTGGCCCTTGTCGGAGAATCCGGCAGTGGCAAAAGCATGACCTCGCTTGCGGTTATGGGTCTGTTGCCGCCGGCGGCGCGGGTCGAAGGCCGGATTACCGTTGGCGGTGCCGCGGTAAGCGGACTTGGACGCCGGGCGCTTGAGGATCTGCGGGGCCGGCAGATGGGCATGGTTTTTCAGGAGCCGATGACCTCGCTTAATCCGGTGCTGACCATCCGCCGTCAGATGACCGAAGGTCCGCGCCGCCATCTCGGACTTGGGCGGGCCGAGGCCGAAAAACTGGCCTGTGCCGCGCTGGCCGAGGTTGGCATTCCCGATCCTGTGGCCGTGATGGGGCAATATCCCCACCAGCTTTCGGGCGGCATGCGGCAGCGGGTGATGATCGCTTCGGTGCTGGCGCTGAAACCGGCCCTGCTGATCGCGGATGAGCCGACCACCGCACTTGATGTCACCGTGCAGGGGCAGGTGCTGGATCTGCTGGTTGCCCTGAAGCATCGCAGCGGTTCGGGTATTCTTCTGATCACGCATGATATCGGAGTGGTGGCGGAAACCGCAGACCGGGTTGCGGTGATGCAGCGCGGCCGCATCGTCGAGACCGGCCCGGTGGATCAGGTGCTGTTTGCACCGCGACACGACTATACGCGCAAACTGCTGGCGGCCCATCTGGATGTGAATGAGGCGCTTGCCATGCGTGCCGAAGAGCGGAAGACCTGTCCATGACCGAACCATTGCTGCGACTTGAAAACATACGCCGCACCTTCCGCAGCGGATCGCGTGTGGTCACAGCAGCTGGTGGCGTCTCCCTGCATCTGGCGGCAGGTGAAACGCTGGGCATTGTTGGTGAAAGCGGTTCCGGGAAATCCACCATCGGGCGCATCGCGACCGGGCTTGAAACTGCCGATGCAGGCAGGGTGCTGATCGATGGTGCGGATCCTGCCCGGCTGCGGGGGCGCGCGCAGCGGGCCGTCCTGCGCAAGGTGCAGATGATCTTTCAGGATCCCTATTCCTCGCTTAATCCGCGGCTGACGGTGGGGATGCAGGTGGCCGAGGGGCTGGCCGACCGCAAGAGCCTGGGGCGCGATGCCCTGCGCCAGCGTCTTTCAGAGCTTTTCGTCGATGCCGGGCTGGAGCCGGGCCATATCGACCGCTATCCGCATGAGTTTTCCGGCGGTCAGCGCCAGAGGGTCGCCATCGCCCGCGCTCTTGCCCCCGAACCCCGCATGATTGTTGCGGATGAACCCGTCTCGGCGCTGGATCTGACGGTTCAGGCCCAGATCATTGACCTGATGATCCGCACACAGGCACGGCGCGGGCTGTCATGGCTGTTCATCTCGCATGACATTTCAGTGGTGGCGCGGCTTTGTGACCGGGTGGCGGTGATGTATCGCGGGCGCATCGTCGAACAGGGGCCGGCAGCGTCCGTCATCCGTATGGCGGGACATCCCTATACCCGCAATCTGCTGGAAGCGGTCCCAAGGCTTGATCATCGGCGGACCGGCGCGAAATCGGTGCCTCATATTCTGCCAGAACATGGGGACGACGATCAGTTTGAGGAAGTGGCGCCCGGTCACCTGGTAAGGCGCGCTCGCTGAAGCGCGCCCGGCCCCTGTGCGCGCCGCTTCATCGTAGTCTGGAATGACGCTGCCTGCAGCGTGAGGTCAGGCCGGGGCTTCTCCCGGCGGCTTCGCCAGGTTCATCGGATCAAGCGGCCCGAGGAAGCTTTCAAGGAAATGATAGCACGCCCGGCGGGCCGCATCGCGCGAAAGCATGGTGGGATCGATGCCCTGTTCCAGCCAGAGCCCGTCACTCAGCGCGATGAACAGAACCGCGACGGAATGGGCATTGACGGTGAGGCCGCGGCTGCTGGCGGTTTCAGTGACGGCGCGGGCGACCTGGAACAGAAAGTCCTGATAGCGGGCGCGGTGGACATTGCGCAGGGCAGGGTTGTTGGCGATTTCCCCCCAGAGAGCGAGCCAGATCCGCAGGCTGTCGGGGTTGAACACTGCGGGCGCGAAATTGGCCTCAACCAGATGTACCAGGCCGGAAGTCTCACCGCGAAGGGCGGCGCCGCCAGGCGCTACCGCGCTGGTAAACCTGTCATACATCGTGGCATAGCAGGCCGCGAGCAGCCCGTCTTTCGAGCCGAAATGATGGTTGATCAGGCCGCGTGAGACCGCGGCCTCGGCACAGATGTTGTCAAT
Organism: Rhodobacter sp. 24-YEA-8; assembly: GCF_900105075.1. Lineage (NCBI taxonomy): Bacteria > Pseudomonadati > Pseudomonadota > Alphaproteobacteria > Rhodobacterales > Rhodobacter > Rhodobacter sp. 24-YEA-8. The sequence goes on along the minus strand of NZ_FNSK01000002.1, from coordinate 415,492 downwards.
CGTGAAGGCCGTGATGCCGCCGCGTGCAAGGCAGGCCAGCCCGGCTTCAACCAGCATGGCGGCGCGGGTCTCACTGGAATAGCGTCGAAAACGGGGGCCTTCGGTGCTCTGGGTCATGCCTGCCGGGGGCGGCAGCCGCCCCCGTCCTTTCAGCTATGGATCGGTCCGGACATTCAGCCGGCGGTGAAGCGGGTTGGGTCCGGGTGCCCGTCCGCCAGAATGACCGGCTTCAGCCCGGTGTCGTGAATCGCAAGATAAGGCTCGAAACAGATGAAGATAAAGCCGCCCGACAGTTCCATCAGATCCTCCATTTTGTTGAAGATCTCTTTGCGCTTCGCAATGTCCTGTTCGGTCAGCGAGGCCTGGTAAAGCGTTTCATACTCCGGGCTGTTGAAGAAAGACCAGTTATATATGCCGATCTGATCGGGGCGGAACCAGACCAGATTTTCGGTAGGCTCGATTCCGCCGGCGAAATTCATCAGGACAAGCTCGATTTCCTTATACCCTTCGCCGGCGGTCCTGTCGCCAAGCGCCCAGTAGGCCGCGTCCTCACTGGGCTGGATCTCGATATTGATGCCGACCTCGGAAAGGCTGGCCTGGATGATCTGCGCGGTCGAAAGCGAGGTCTGGTCTGTCAGGCAGTAAAGCTGCAGCGTGATCCCTTCGGCGCCGGCCTCGGCCAGCAGGGCGCGCGCCTGATCGGTATCGCGCGGATCATAGATGTTCTTCTCGCGCCCATATTGGCCGCCCGATTGCACGACGCCGGTGGCGCGGCTGGTCAGCCCGTCATAGACGCCCTCGATCACTGCCTCGCCATCATAGGCCAGCTGGATCGCGCGCCGCACCCGCTCATCCTGCAGCTGGGTCGCATTCATATTGATCGTCAGCCAGGCATAGCGGGTCGAGGGCGACTCGATCAGGCTGGCACCTGCGGGCGGCGCCGCCTTGAGGCCGGCAAACCCGCTGACCGCGAGGGCCGAGAAATCGAACGCATCGGCCTCATAGGCCAGCAGCGCCGCCTGGTCATCGGTGACGATATAGAATTCCACCGTTTCGAAGGCCGGCGCCTCAAGCGGCCAGTCCGGGTTGCGGCGCAGGGTGATCTTTGCGTTCTGCTCCCATGTGTCGAACAGATAGGGGCCGCATTGCGCGGGAAATTCGGTGGTGAAAGTGCCGCCCGCCGCCTCGGTCGCGGCTTTGCAGACCAGATGACCGCCGTAATAGGGCAGGGCGATCACTTCAAAGGGCCGGAAGGCGTCTGTCAGGTGGATGATGCCGGTCTTTTCCCCCGTCACCTCAACGTGGTCGAGTTTTTCAAACTGATAGGCCCAGGCGCTGTCAGAGGCAGCCAGGCGCTCAAAGGAATATTTCACATCCTCTGCGGTGACGGGCCCGAAATCGCCGGTCCATTTCAGCCCGTCATGCAGGGTGAATTCCAGCGTGGTCGGGCTGGTCCATTCGTAACGGCTGGCGGCATAGGGAGAGACGGTCTGATCCTCGCGCATGTCGGGCAGCCGCACCAGGGTGACCGTGCAGCAGCGTTGCAGGATGTCGTCTATAGCGCCGACCATGTTATAGGGATCGATGGCCTGAAAATCGCCGGCAACCCGCAGGCGCAATATATTGCCGGATTGTGACCAGGCGAGGTTCGGGATTCCTGCCGTCAGGGTTGCCAGAAAGGCGCCACCGGCTTTCAGAAGGCTGCGGCGATCGGTGCTCCAGGTCATGATGTCTCTCCACTGTCGGTTTTTGTTTAATTGGCCCGGTTTATGGGCAAGTCAGGGAAATCAGGGACGGCGAGATGGCAGCTGACAGACCGCCCGGGGGCGATCTCACGCAAAGCGGGGCGCGTCTCGCGGCACAGGCTCATCGCCCGCGGGCAACGGCTGTGGAACTCGCAGCCTTTCGGACGACGCAGGAGGCCGGGGATCTCTCCTTTGATCGCCAGATCGGCGCGGCGGCGGCGCGGATCGGGATCCGGCTCTGAGGCGATCAGGCTGGCCGTATAGGGATGCGCGGGCCTTGCGAAGACCTCTGCGGCGGGCCCGGTCTCGACCAGCCGCCCGAGATAGAGAATGGCGATGCGGTCGGCGGTATTGCGCACCACCGCCAGATTATGGGTGATGATCAGAAAGCTGACGCCGCGGCTTTCCTTGAGATCTGAGAGCAGGTTGAGGATCTCTCCCTGGATCGAGACATCAAGACCCGCCGTCGGCTCATCCGCGATGACCAGAGCCGGATCAAGCGCCAGCGCGCGCGCCACACTGACCCGCCGGGCCTGGCCGCCCGACAGCTCATGCGGATAGCGGTCGGCCATAGCGGGCGGCAGGCCGACCCGCGCCAGCATCTCCCCCGCGCGTGCCTGCCGGTTGGCGGGGGCCGGGCCATGGATCACGAAAGGTTCGGTGATCAGGTCACCGACCCGCATCCGGGGTGAGAGCGAGGCGACAGCGTCCTGAAACATCATCGCGGTCTCGCGCCGCAGCCGGCGTATCTGCGCGGGGCCGACAGTCTCGCCGTCAAAGCGCAACTGGCCGCCGCTTGCGGGCACAAGGCCAAGCATGGTGCGCGCAAGGGTGGTCTTGCCAGAGCCGCTTTCGCCGACGATCCCCAGCGTCTCGCCCCGGTTCAGGGTCAGTGTGATGCCGTTGAGGATGTTGATCACCGGACGGCGAAAGGGCAGCAGGGCCGACAAGAGATCGCCCGGCAATGCCATATCGACGCGCAGATCGCTGACCTCGTAAAGCACGTTCATGGCGTCACCTGATGACACAGGACCGCGTGGCTTTCGCTCAGCCGCACGCGCGGGACGGGGTGGGCACAGCCGGGGGCTGCCTGTGGGCATCGGCTGGCAAAGGCGCAGCCGGCGGGCGGTGCCGTCAGATCGGGCAGGCGGCCCGGTATCGTGGGCAGGCGCGCGACCGGGCCCTGAATATGGGCCGGATCACAGGCGATCAGTGCACGGGCATAGGGGTGGCGGGCATTGTGGTAGATTTCATCGGTGGTGCCCTCTTCGACCACCTCGCCGGCATACATGACATAGACACGGTCACACAGTTCGCCCACCACACCCAGATGATGGGTGACGATGACGATGGAGCCCTGATACTGCTGGCGCAATTCGCGAAACAGGTGGATGATCTGCGCCTCCATCGTCACATCCAGCGCGGTGGTCGGCTCATCGGCAATCAGCAGATCCGGCTGCATCATCAGGGCCGCCGCAATCGCCGCGCGCTGGCGCATGCCGCCCGACAGTTCATGCATGTAGCGCCTGAGCACGAGCTCCGGGTCGGGGATGCCGACGCTTGCCAGCATAGCACGCGCACGGGCGAGCTTTTCCGCGCGCGACACATTTGCGCGATGCTGGAAGTCGACCAGTTGCTGGCCCAGAGTCAGCACCGGGTTGAAGGCGCTCATCGGGTCCTGGAAAATCATCGCCACCCTGTCGCCGCGCAGCTCCCGTCGCCGCGCTTCGGTGGTGGTGATCATGTCCTCCCCCCTGATCCGCAACTCACCCGATAGGGTGGCGCCAGGGGCCGGCAGGCCGATCAGGGCCGAGGCAAGTGTGGATTTGCCGCAGCCGCTTTCGCCGACGATGCCGATCACCTCGCCGGCCCGCGCCGTCAGGCTGGCGCCGCGCAGGGCCTGGACCGGGCCATAAGACAGCCGCAACTCTGTGACTTCCAGAAGAGCAGTCATGCCTGCCTCCGCTTCAGTTTCGGATCAAGCGCATCGCGCAGGCCCTCGCCCAGGAAGGTGAAGCCGATGGTCGCCAGCACCAGGGGAATACCGCCTGCGATCACCAGCGTCGGCTGCTGCCGGAGCGAGGTATAGCCGTCATAGAGGATGTTCCCCCAGGAGGGCGTCGGCGGTTTGACACCAAGGTTGAGGTAGGAGAGCCCTGCCTCAAGCATGATGACCACCGGCACATCCATTGACAGCACGATCACCAGCGGCCCGACCACATTGGGCAGGAGATGGCGCAACAGAATGCGCGCAGTCGAGGCGCCCATCGTGCGTTCAGCCTCGATGAAATCGGCGTTTTTCAGGCCCAGCACCTGCGCCCGGATCAGCCTTGCATAGCCCGGGATCGAGACCAGCACGATCACCAGCAGCAGCGTCTGGGTGCCCGGTCCCATGACGGTGATCACGGCCAGCGCGAAGAGGATCATCGGCAGGGAAGAGAGGGAATCCAGTACCAGCACCAGAAGCCCGTCCAGCCAGCGCGGCCCATAGCCCGCGATCAGCCCGAGGATAAGGCCGATGGCCCCGGCGATTCCGGTGGCGCCAAGGGCGATGGCCAGCGCGTTGCGGGTTCCCATGATCAGCCGCGAGAAGGTATCGCGGCCCAGCTGGTCGGTTCCCGCCAGATGAGTGAGGCTCGGGCCGAGGAGCTTTGACTTCACGTCGATTTTCAGCGGGTCAAAGGGGGTGATCCAGGGCGCCAGGATCGCAATCAGCAGGAAGCTGCCCACCAGGACCGCGCCGGTCGCGCCCATCGGATCCGACATCAGCCTGGAGAAAGCGCCTTGCGGGCGCACCCGAGAGAGGGGATCGGCGGGCGCCGGCTCAGCTGCGGAAGACATCGCGAACCCTCGGATCAAGCCGCGCGATCAGCAGATCGGCAGCAGTGACGATGAAGAGGTAAAAGGCGGTCATGAAAAGCACCGTGCCCATCACCAGCGGGTAATTCCGTTTCGCCACCGCCGAGGTGATCAGAGAGCCGATCCCTGGCCGCGAAAACACCGTCTCGACAAAGACCGCCGATGACAGGATGGAGCCGAACCCGACTGCAAGGATCGCAATGGTCGGGATGATCGCGAGGCGCAGCGCGTAGCGGGTAACGATCTTGGTCTCGGACAGGCCAAAGGCGCGGGCGGTGCGGATATGGCTGGCGCCCATCACCTCCAGCATCGAGGCGCGCACCAGCCGGGCCAGATAGCCGACCCAGGTGATGCCGATGGCGAAAGCCGGCAGGATCACCGCGCGGATCTGGCTGCCGAGATCCCCGGCCTGACCCGCACCGATGGCGGGCAACCAGTTCAGCCAGACCGCGAAAATCAGCAGCGAGTAAAGCGCGATGACGAAAGAGGGCACGGCGATCATCGAGACCGACAGCACCCCCAGAAGCCGGTCAATCCAGGTGTCGCGCCAGACCACCGCGACACAGCCAAGCGCCACCCCGAACACCAGCGCCAGGCCAAGCGCGACCAGTCCGAGGATCAGCGTATTGGGAAACACTTCGAGGATCTGATCCAGCACCGGCCGCTTTGACCAGACGTCATAGCCCAGATCACCCCGCAGCGCGTTCGAGAAGAAGTTCCAGATCTGGGTCTGCAACGGCTGATCAAGGCCCATTCTGGCGTTGAGTTCGGCCTTCAGCTCGGGCGTGGCCCTTGGTCCGAGCGCCAGGGATGCCGGATCGCCCGGCACCAGAAACACCATCGCATACATCGCAAGCATAACGATCACGAGTATCAGTATCGCAAGCCCGATGCGCCGGATGGCATAGCTCAGCATCTGCGGCACCTCTGGCACAACGACCCGTCAGGTTCGGGCCGGACGTCCTTTGCGCGCCATACCCGGCGCAGAGGCGCGCTAAGCGGAGGATCAGCTTCGGGGTCAGAGATGGTCACGAGCGATCCTCTCATCCCAGTTGCGCGTAAAGATCACCGTGCCATTCTCGCGGATGGTCACCGTCATCTCAACACGGAAATGGGTGGCGTCGCAGGTCAGCCGCCCTTCGCTTTCATGGCTGGCGGTCAGGCCCTTGCGCTCGATCTCCACCCGGAATTTGGTGAGGGTGGTGGCTGAAAGCGGGTCTCCGTCGGTGATTTCATAGCGCGACAGGCATTCGGCGCGGTGGATATGCCCGATATCGGGCATCTCGCTGATGCCGGTCCAGCGCGGAAAATCGACGGTCATGCGGCCGGTCAACAGATCGTGACGCACTTCGCGCCGGGCCGCAGCCTCCACCGGATGCGAGATTTGCGGTGTGTTTTCCGCAGAAGCCGGCGGGTCAAACGCGCGCAGGGTGCCATCGCTCGCCTGCGGTGCCCGCACAGGCAGCATCAGACGGCTCTCGCCGGTCTGAATGGTCAGCGTGGCAGGCTCGGGCGAGGGCCAGGCAATCGGCCAGTAAGTGGTGGAAATTGAGATTGCCAGCCGGTGACCGGCAGGAACCGCAACCGCAATATCCTCCATCTCGACGGTCGCATCGGTGAAGACACCGGGCACCAGAGCCTCGGGGAATTCATGGCTTTTGCGATGCGTGAGGTTCAGGATGCCGATGCCGATCCGGGTCGACGAGCCGTCCGGCGCCACATCATTAAGCCTGACCGAGACCAGCGCCATCGGCTTGTCAGAGGCAAACCGCAACATGACCTGTGGCGCGCCCAACAGCTCGATCCGTTCAGGCAGCGGGTCCGAGAGGAAGACGAGGCTGCCGCCATCATCCATGCGCTGATCGGTGGCCCAGTCGGCATTCTCGCCGTAGCGCCCGACCTCGCCGGCGGTCAGGCCCACCCACAGGGGCGAGCAGACCGGCAGGCCCTGCACCGGCCCGGCTTCCTCGCCCAGCTGGTGGCCCGCATTCAGATGCAGGAGGCGCGGCGTGACATGTGGCGATGGCCAGGACGGCTCGCCGATCCAGCGGCCGGGGCGCTCCAGGTAGCAGGTGCGCGGCGGCACGGGTTCCTGCATCCAGGTGCGGTAAAGCGGCTCGTCCATGATACCGGTCTCGCGGCCTTTCATCCAGTGATCGCACCAGCGCAGCACTTCCTGCAGCCAGCCGATGGCAGGCGCCACCGACACATCATAGGGGTAGGAATGGGCCCAGGGGCCGACCAGCCCCAGCCGTGGCCCCGAAAGCCCGGCCAGCAGACGCGGCACCGCTTCGGAGTAATTGTCGGCCCAGCCCGAGACAGCATAGACCGGAATGGTGATTTTTGAGAAATCCTCGCAGACCGAGCCCTGTTTCCAGTAGTCATCGCGGCGCTGGTGGCGCAGCCAGGTGAGCATCCAGGGGAAGTTCGCCTCGATCCGCTGCATCCAGATCTCGCGCCAGCGCGGCCCGACAATTGCCTCATCAGGCGGCAGGTCATTATTGGCGAACATGGTCGAGGACCAGTCGAAATCATCCTTTGACAGACAGCCGCCGACCCGGTGGATATCGGTTGCGAAGCGGTCATCGGTCGAGCCGACGGTGATCACGGTCTTCAGCGCCGGCGGCTGGCGCGCGGCGATCTGCAATCCGTTAAATCCGCCCCAGCTGATGCCGATCATGGTGACCTGGCCATCACACCATCCCTGAGCGGCGATCCAGGCGATCAGCTCGCAGCCGTCGATCTGTTCCTGCACCGAATATTCGTCAGTGATGATGCCGTCGCTCTCGCCGGTGCCACGAATATCGACCCGGATCGCCGCATAGCCATGGCCTGCCAGATATTCATGCATGGCATTGTCCCGGGTGCGGGTGCCATCATGCTTGCGGTAAGGCAGATATTCGAGCACCGCAGGCGAGGGCATATCGGCCCCGTCCGGCCCGACCGGCAGCCAGAGCTTTGCGGCCAGTCTGGTCCCGTCATTCAGCGGGATAAACAGGTTCTCGATGATGCGAACCGGGTTCTGGAACTGGCTGTGATCGTGCATAGCGGCTCCTTTGTTGAACAACAATGCAATAAAGAATTTCTAGTGGCAAACGATTTTTTGCGTCTGAAAGCCTGAATATTCTCACTGAATTGAGCATGCATTATTCTTATATAGCTGCATCGAACGGGCTTGACCCGCTGAAATTTCCACCGCTACTGTATATATGTTCAACAAGGATGGTCCGATGTCGCAGCCAACCGCCAGGAACCCGCGCTATGATGTGCTGTTTGAGCCGCTGGCGATCGGGCCGAAACTCGCAAAGAACCGCTTTTTCCAGGTCCCGCATGCCAGTGGCATGACAAATGCCGCCCCGCATGTGCGCGCGGCCTTCCGCGCCATGAAGGCCGAGGGCGGCTGGGGCGTGATCTCGACAGGCGCCTGCTCGGTGCATCCCTCTTCGGATGACAGCCCTTTCCCGGCGGCAACGCTCTGGGATGAGGCCGATATCCGCGCGCATGCGCTGATGACCGACGCGGTTCACGCGCATGGCGCGCTGGCCGGGGTCGAACTCTGGCATGGAGGAGCGGTGACGATGAACCGCACCACGCGGCTCGCCTCGCTGTCGCCCTCGGGCGTGCCCTGGATGGCGGGGCATCCGGGCTTTATGTCCTCTGCGCGGCCCCGCGTGATGGACAGCAGTGATATTCGCGATCTGATCCGCTGGCATGCGGAGGCAGCGGTCCGGGCTGAACAGGCGGGGTTTGACATCCTCTATGTCTATGCCGGCATGGGCTATCTGCCCTATCAGTTCCTGCTCTCCGACTATAACAAACGCACCGATGCCTATGGGGGCAGCGCCCGCAACCGCGCGCGCCTGCTGATCGAGCTGATCGACGCCGTGCGCGAGGCGACGCATGGCCGCCAGGCGGTGGCCCTGCGTATCTCGCTGCAGGAGTTGCGCGCCCGCCCGTCCGACACTGCCGAAAGCGAGGCGCATGAGGTGATCTCGCTTCTGGCCGATGCGCCTGACCTGTTTGATGTGAAGATGGATTATTCTTCGACCGACTGCTCCGTCTCGCGCTATTCGTCCGAAGGCAGCCATGAGGCGGTGATTTCCTTCGTCAAGCAGCTGACCGACAAGCCGGTCGTCGGGGTAGGGCGCTTTACCTCGCCCGATACGATGGTATCGATGCTGCGGCGGGGCGTACTGGATTTCATCGGCGGCGCGCGGCCGTCAATCGCCGATCCGTTCCTGCCCGAAAAGATCCGCACCGGGCGCGAGGACGAGATCCGCGAATGTATCGGCTGCAACCTGTGCATTTCGTCCTGGCATGACGGGGTCTGGGTCCGCTGCACCCAAAACCCCACCGCGGGTGAGGAGTGGCGGCGCGGCTGGCATCCCGAGAAGGTGCCGGTGACCGCCCCTGCCATTCAGGGTGAGGCCGAGAACGTGCTGGTGATCGGCGGCGGTCCCTCGGGGATGGAGGCGGCGCTGACGCTGGGGCGCCGGGGCTACCGGGTGACGCTTGCCGATCAGGCGCGCGAGTTTGGCGGGCGCCTGCGGTTTGAATCGCGGCTCCCAGGCCTTTCGGCCTGGAACCGGGTGACGGAATACCGGCTCGGGCGGCTGTCGCAGATGCCGAATGTGTCCCTGTTCCCTGAAAGCCCGATGCAGGCGGCGGATGTGCTGGAATTCGGCGCGCAGCATGTGGTCGTGGCGACCGGTGCGCGCTGGCTGCCGGTGACCTGTGGCATGAATGAGCTGCCCGCCGGCCGGGTTGACGGCCCGCGTGTCTATACCCCCGATGATCTGGCGGCAGGCGCCCGCCCCGAGGGGCCGGTGGCGGTGTTCGATTATGACAACTATTATATGGGGTCGGCGATTGCCGAAATGCTGGCCGATCAGGGCCATGCCGTCACCTATATCACCAATTCCGGCGCGGCGGCGGCCTGGGGCATCATGACGAATGAGCAGCCTCTGGTGCATCAGAGCTTTGCCCGCCGCGAGATCGCCTATCGCACGCTTGAGGTGGTGACGGGCTTTGATGGTGAGACCCTGACCCTTGCCCAGACCTTCTCTGGGGCAAAAAGCAGGGTCGCCGCGCGGTCGCTGGTGATCACCGGTCTGCGCGAAGGCGGATCGGCGCTGCATGAAGCGCTCGCGGTCTCGGACCTGGCAGCGGCGGGGGTGCGCAGCCTGCATCTGACCGGGGACGCCAATGCGCCGGGCGCGATTGCCCATGCGACATATCAGGGACATCGCACCGCGCGCGAGCTGGGCCTTGAGGCGCATCAGATCAATGTTGGCCGCGACGCACCCTTTGCCCCGCGCGATTTTCTGGCGGAGGCTGCCGAATGACGGACGCCACCCCCTCCCCCCGCCGTACGCGCCGCGCCGCCCGCCAGATCGGAGCGCTTGACCAGCCGCCCTTCGGCCAGCAGCCCCGGACCTATGATCCGGTCCGGGTGATATCCGACGACCAGGTCGCACAGATCCATGAGGCCGCGCTGAGCGTCCTGCGCGATATCGGCATGCGGGTGCTGGAGCCCGGCGCGCGTGAGCGGTTCCGCCAGGCCGGTGCCCTGATCGAAGATGAGACAGTGCGCTTTCCGCCCGGCCTGATCGAAGAGACCCTGAAAACCGTGCCCGCGCATTTCACGCTGCGCGCCCGCAACCCCGCGCGCAATCTGCGGCTTGGCGGCGGCGATCATATCTTCGCCTCGGTCGGCGGGCCGGCCTATGTGATGGACAATGACCGCGGCCGGCGCGACGGCACATTTGCCGAGATGTGTGATTTCCTCAAACTCGTGCAGCAGATCAATGTCCTGCACCAGGAGGGCGGCGGCCCGTTCGAGCCGCTGGACCTGCCCGCCCATACTCGACACCTCGATATCTGCCTCG
>NZ_FNSK01000002.1:300000-400000 GCF_900105075.1 Rhodobacter sp. 24-YEA-8 | reverse complement strand
CGGCGAAGATGTATCGGGGCTCAAGCCATGAGCCGAAGCTCGGGATGCACAGCGATGTGCGTGGTAGCGGAGCGTTCTGTGATATAGAACGCTGTCTCTTGTTGATCCTTATGGGACCAACGCAGAGACACTGTTCTTTCTGTGAAGCCGGGCTGTAAGGCATCCGGTGGAGAGATCAGAAGTGAGAATGTTGACATGAGTAGCGACAAAGAGGGTGAGAGACCCTCTCGCCGAAAGTCCAAGGGTTCCTGCTTAAAGCTAATCTGAGCAGGGTAAGCCGGCCCCTAAGGCGAGGCCGAAAGGCGTAGTCGATGGGAACACGGTTAATATTCCGTGGCCAGGAGGATGTGACGGATCTCGAAGATTGTCTTCCCTTATCGGATTGGGAAGGCCGTTCAGAGGTTCCTGGAAATAGCCCTCCATCAGACCGTACCCTAAACCGACACAGGTGGACAGGTAGAGTATACCAAGGCGCTTGAGAGAACCACGTTTAAGGAACTCGGCAAAATGCTCCCGTAAGTTCGCGAGAAGGGAGCCCCGTCTGTACGCAAGTATGGGCGGGGGGCACAATCCAGGGGGTGGCGACTGTTTACTTAAAACACAGGGCTCTGCGAAGTCGTAAGACGACGTATAGGGTCTGACGCCTGCCCGGTGCCGGAAGGTTAAAAGGAGGGGTGCAAGCTCTGAATTGAAGCCCCGGTAAACGGCGGCCGTAACTATAACGGTCCTAAGGTAGCGAAATTCCTTGTCGGGTAAGTTCCGACCTGCACGAATGGCGTAACGATCTCCCCGCTGTCTCAAACGTGGACTCAGCGAAATTGAACTGTGTGTCAAGATGCACACTACCCGCGGTTAGACGGAAAGACCCCATGAACCTTTACTCTAGCTTTGCATTGGCATCAGGAATGTGATGTGCAGGATAGGTGGTAGGCATTGAAACTTGGACGCCAGTCTGAGTGGAGCCATCCTTGAGATACCACCCTTCGCCTTCTTGATGTCTAACCGCGGCCCGTTATCCGGGTCCGGGACCCTGCATGGTGGGGAGTTTGACTGGGGCGGTCGCCTCCCAAATCGTAACGGAGGCGCGCGAAGGTTGGCTCAGACCGGTCGGAAATCGGTCGTTGAGTGCAATGGCAGAAGCCAGCCTGACTGCGAGACTGACAAGTCGAGCAGAGACGAAAGTCGGCCATAGTGATCCGGTGGTCCCAAGTGGGAGGGCCATCGCTCAACGGATAAAAGGTACTCTGGGGATAACAGGCTGATGATGCCCAAGAGTCCATATCGACGGCATCGTTTGGCACCTCGATGTCGGCTCATCTCATCCTGGGGCCGGAGCAGGTCCCAAGGGTACGGCTGTTCGCCGTTTAAAGAGGTACGTGAGCTGGGTTTAGAACGTCGTGAGACAGTTCGGTCCCTATCTGCCGTGGGTGCAGGAGGCTTGAGAAGAGTTGACCCTAGTACGAGAGGACCGGGTTGAACGAACCACTGGTGGACCTGTTATCGTGCCAACGGTAGTGCAGGGTAGCTATGTTCGGACAGGATAAACGCTGAAGGCATCTAAGCGTGAAGCCCCCTTCAAAACTAGGCCTCCCTTGAGGGCCGTGGTAGACCACCACGTCGATAGGCCAGAGGTGTAAGTGCGGTAACGCATTCAGCTGACTGGTACTAATTGCCCGATTGGCTTGATTTGATCCGGTAAAAGCAAGGCAAAAACCTTAGCTCACCGACAGACAGCCATATACAAGCACCAAAAGTCGCACAGACCTGAACAATACATCGATGTTCGCCAGTCAATACTGGCAAGTCTCTGTTCCGGTTTGGTGGTCATAGTGGTGGCTAAACACCCGATCCCATCCCGAACTCGGCCGTTAAGGGCCTCTACGCCAATGGTACTGCGTCTCAAGACGTGGGAGAGTAGGTAACCGCCAAACCTGATCAGAGACTTCTCTCTCCAATACGATGAAAATAAACCCCTCCAAATAACCCGGATGGGGCGCCAAAAAGGCAACAGACGCGGGGTGGAGCAGCCAGGTAGCTCGTCAGGCTCATAACCTGAAGGTCACAGGTTCAAATCCTGTCCCCGCAACCATCTCAAATTGCACACCGCCCGCCCCATCGGCGGGCTTTTTGCGTTCCAGCGCAATCGTCAGAATGCCCGCCAGATCGCCCCGTACTTCGATCTGCAGCTCGCCGCTCACGGGGTCTGGCGTCAGCACGATCTCCTTCACCAGTGAGCGCAGAACATCGGCGGCACTCATGCGCCGTGCCTCGCAATCCTCCTGCAGGGCCGCATAGAGTTCTTCGACCTGAGCGCGGTAGTGATGCGCCATGTTCGGGTGCAGCAGGGGAGGGGGCTGGTCCGCTTCGGTGACTTGTGCTTGCAGCTGCTTTTGCCGGACCTCCAGGTCCTTCATCTGCTTCATCATCCGCGTGGGCGCATCGTCACTGCCGGAGGCCATGATGAGCTTCATCAACTTATCGAGTTCCCGGTCGATCTTCTTGATCTCGGCCTCTGCCGCGTCGATTGACGCCCGGCCTGCCATCCGCAGCTTGTTCATCTCGCGGGTGAACTCGTCACAGAACTCCTGAAATAGCTCCGGCTTCATCAGGTTGTGGCGCAGGGCGTTCAGGACCCGCTCTTCCAGCGCATCCCGCCGGATGTTCATGTCATTGTCGCAGGTACCCTTGTTGCGTCTGGTCGAGCAACCCACCAGATGCGCGGAGATCATCGAGTAGCCGCCGCCGCAACAGCCGCATTTGGTCAGGCCGGACAGCAGGTACTTCGGCCGCCGCCTGTCGCGGAAGTGGGTCTCGGTCGGATCTGAGCTACTCCCCGGAAATCGGACAGTGACGGAAGCTACGATCTGACGTTTGCTGGTCTCCACGGACGAGGAGATCAGGCATGCGAAAACGCAGGAACCATGACGCGGGCTTCAAGGCGCGCGTGGCACTTGAGGCCATCAAGGGCGAGCGCACTGTGTCGGAGTTGGCGGCCGAATACGGCGTGCATCCGACGATGATCCATCAATGGAAGAAATCGCTGCTCGACGGGGCTGCGGACATCTTCGAGCGCGGCGGCAAGAAGCCCGCGACGGAGGTGGATGAAGAGACGGTCCGGTCATTGCACGCCAAGATCGGGGAGCTGGCTGTCGCCAACGATTTTTTGTCACGAAAGCTCAAGCCGTGGAGCGGAAAGTGAGGCGTGGGATGATCGAACGGGACCACCCTGCACTGTCGATCGGGGCGCAGTGCCGCCTGCTGTCGATCTCGCGCTCGTCGTTCTGCCACGAGCCGGCTGGAGAGACTGATCAGAACCTCGGCCTGATGCAGCTGATCGACCGGCAGTTCATGGATACGCCCTTCTACGGCGTCCGGCAGATGACCTGGCATCTGCAAAACGAGGGGCACGGCGTGAACCAGAAGCGCATCCGGCGGCTGATGCGGCTCATGCGTTTGATGCCGATTTACCAGAAGCCCAACACCAGCAAGCCGAGAAAGGGCCACAAGACCTATCCCTACCTGCTGGGCGGGCTGCGGGTCGATCGCCCCGGTCAGGTCTGGTGCGCCGACATTACCTATCTCCCGATGCGGCGGGGGTTTCTGTATCTGGTCGCCATCATGGACTGGTTCACGCGCAAAGTTCTGGCCTGGCGCATATCGAACACCCTGGAAGCGGACTTCTGCGTCGAGGCGTTGAACGAGGCCATCCACCGGTTCGGCGCGCCCACAATCATGAACACTGACCAAGGCAGCCAGTTCACGTCCTTCGCTTGGACAGATCGGCTGAAACGCGTCGGAACCCGCATCTCGATGGACGGCAAGGGGCGGTGCATCGACAATGTCTTCATCGAGCGCCTGTGGCGGTCCCTGAAATACGAATGCGTCTATCTGCATGCCTGGGAGACCGGGTCTCAGGCAAAGGCCGCAATCGGATCCTGGGTCAGCTTCTATAACCATCGGCGGCCACACACTGCCCATGGCGGGTTGCCCCCCGCCGTGGTCTACTTCAACAGCATCGAAACCGACCGGCAGGCACAGGCAGTAGCTTAAACATCCTCGAAAACTGTCCAAGCATCGGGGAGTAGCTCAAGTTTCTTCGGTGGCATCCGCTCCGCCAGACGCAGGAGCCGGATTCTCTCTCACCTCCCGGCACGCGCTTCCAGGCGAACAACCTGCTAGCGAATGGGTCAAGCTTGCCAGGTCATACCTGTGTGGCAAAAGCCGGATCGTTCCGTCTTCAGGTGCATCCGGCGCCCGGCTGTTCCACAGCGCCAGCGCGGCCTCGGCAAGTTCAAGGGCACGGTCATAGCGCAGATCATGGGCCAGATGCTGATCCGCCCGAAAATCCGGCCCTCGCTGTCATTCAGCGAGGTGACGATATTCCAGGCGGCCCGTCCCTTTGAGATGTGGTCAAGCGTGTACCACCGAGGCCGATCCTGCTGGTCTGTGCCGCAAGACAAGACTGCATCGGCACCGGATCCAGGCGCGCAGCATCCAGGGCACCATAGCGAAAACCGGTTTCGCGCCCCTCATCTGCTCTTCGCAACTATCCATGAAGCATCTCATGGATAGTCCGGCTTTTCGCCCGCCCCCGCCCCCTTTTTCTTTCATGACCCTCGCTGATAGCAGGGATGGCCTTTCCCGGCGGCCAATTTGGAATGGACCTGGCGCCATTCCCCGGCCGATAAAAACGATGAATGTGATCGTCTATAAGATGGCGCCCGAAGCACGGATCTGTGTCAGGCGCTGTGGGAAGGAACCTGTATGCGATATTCCAAAAGGATGGCCGCCTCCCTCGCCGTGATTGCGGCCCTCTGGGTGGTGCCTGCTGCGGCTGATCTGAAGATCGGCGTAACGCCGGGGGTGGTGGCGGATTCCATCATCACCGCTGCGGAAGAAGCAAAGTCCCGGGGCCTCGCGGTCGAAGTGATCGAATTTGCCGACTGGGCGACGCCCAATCTGGCGCTTGCAAGCGGCGATCTGGATCTGAACTTCTTCCAGCATGAGGCCTTTCTGGAGAATGCCATCAAAGAGACCGGCTTTGATCTTGTCCCGGTGGCAAAGGGCTTCCTGCCGAATATCGGCCTCTATTCGCTGAAATATGACAGCCTGGAGGCCCTGCCCGATGGTGCAAAGGTCGCGGTCGCCAATGACCCTGTGAACCAGGGTCGCGCGCTGGTTCTGCTGTCTGATGCCGGGCTGATCGGGCTGGCAGAGGGCGTTGGCTATCTCGGCACGCTGGATGACGTAACCAGCAACCCGAAAAACCTTGCATTTGTCGAGATCGAGGGGCCGCAGCTGGTGCGCGCCATTGAAGATGTCGATCTGGCTCAGGGCTATCCTGCGCATTACGTTTCGGCGGGCAACCCGGATCTTGCAGGCCGTGCGCTGGTCTATTCCGGGGTCGGGGAAACCCGCTTCGCAATCGCTTTCGTCTCGCGTCGCGACAATGCCGAAGACCCGGAAATCGCACAATTCGTCGAGATCTATCAGTCCGCCCCCGACGTCGAGGCGAAGATCGCCGAACATTACGCCGGGAACCCTGTCCTCTACTCCCTTCCCTGGAAAAAATGACCGGAGCAGCCATGAAACGTATCGTCCTTGCCGCAGCGCTTGCGCTTGCACCTGTCACCGCCTTTGCCGAGCCGTTGAAGATCGGTGTGGTCCCCGGAGCTTATGGCGATACCGTCGCGGTCGCTGCGGAAGAGGCGAAGGCCAAAGGGCTCGAGGTCGAGGTGATCGAGTTCTCGGACTGGACCACGCCCAATGTCGCGCTGGATGCTGGTGACATTGACCTGAACTTCTTCCAGCACGCGCCTTTCCTTAAAAACGCCAACGAACAGGGCGGCCATGATCTGGTGGTGGTGGCACCTGGCATCCTCGCCAATCTTGGTCTCTATTCGCTGCGGCATAAAAGCTTCGACGAGATCCCGCAAAATGGCACCGTCGCCATCGCGAATGACCCGGTGAACCAGGGTCGTGGGCTGCTGCTGCTGGAGAAAGCCGGGCTGATCAGACTGAAAGACGATGTCGGCTTCCTCGGCTCGGTCGATGATATTGCTGACAACCCGAAGAACCTTTCCTTCACCGAGGTGGAGGGGCCGCAGCTGGTGCGGATCACCGGGGATGTTGATCTCGCCCAGGGCTATCCGCATTTCATCGTGGCGGCGGGAACCTTCGATCCGACATCTGCACTCTTGTATTCCGGGATCGAGGATCGCCAGTTCGCGGTGGCATTTGTCGCGAAATCCGACCGCAAGGATGATCCAAAGATCAAAGAATTCATTGAGGTTTTCCACAGTTCCAAAGCGGTCGAGGATCAGGCCCGCAAAAGCTTCTCGGACAGTGACAAGCTCTACATTCTTGCATGGAAGGATCAATGAGCACCGGGGTCCTCAGCCCCGACATCACGCGCCTCGCGCCCGTCGCAGCAGCGGCGGGTGTGGACGCTGTCAAAGCGAAGCCAAGCCATTTGCGGTTTGAAGCGCTTGGCAAGATCTACCACTCCAGGATGGGCAATGTTGAGGCGCTGAAGGATATCAGCCTCGACATCGCGCCCGGCGAAATCTACGGCATCATCGGTCGGTCCGGGGCCGGTAAATCCAGCCTTCTGCGCACGATCAACCGGCTCGAAGTGCCCACAACCGGGCGTGTGCTGGTCGATGGCGACGATATTGCCCGCCTGGATGAGGCCGGGCTGGTGACACTGCGCCGCCGGGTCGGAATGATTTTCCAGCATTTCAACCTGCTTTCTGCCCGCACGGTGCGCGAGAATGTTGCGCTGCCGCTGATCGTGGCCGGGGTGGCTAAGGGGGAGATCCGCAGGCGCACCGATGAGGTTCTGGCGCTGGTCGGGCTTTCGGGTAAAGGCGATACCTATCCCTCGCGCCTTTCCGGCGGGCAAAAGCAACGCGTCGGTGTCGCCCGGGCGCTGATCAGCCGCCCCGAGATCC
This sequence comes from Rhodobacter sp. 24-YEA-8, assembly GCF_900105075.1. Lineage (NCBI taxonomy): Bacteria > Pseudomonadati > Pseudomonadota > Alphaproteobacteria > Rhodobacterales > Rhodobacter > Rhodobacter sp. 24-YEA-8. The sequence continues at coordinate 393,047 of NZ_FNSK01000002.1, read as the reverse complement.
TGCTATGCGACGAGGCGACCTCGGCCCTTGATCCCGAGACGACGCTGTCGATCCTGGAGCTGTTGCGTGACATCAACCGCAAGCTCGGCCTGACCATCGTGCTGATCACCCATGAGATGAGCGTGATCCGCGAAATCTGCAACCGCGTCCTCGTGCTCGAAGGCGGGGCCGTCGCCGAGGAAGGGCCGGTCTGGAAGGTCTTCGGCACCCCGCGCCATGATGCGACCCGCGCGCTTCTGGCCCCCTTGCAACGTGAACTGCCGCCGGAGCTGACAGTAAAACTGCGCTCTGATGCACGCAATCCGCGTGATCGAGCGGTGATCGGCATTTCCTATGCCGGTGCCGCCTCCCCTGACCTGCAGGCCCTGGCGGGCGCTGCAAAAGGAGCGGTGGAGCTGCTTTCGGCCTCGGTAGATCGGATCCAGGGTCATGCGGTCGGGCGTATCGTGCTGGCGCTGGCGCCAGGGGCAAAACCGGCGGCGCTCATCGCACAGCATCCATCGGCAAAGGTGATCGGCTATGTCTCCGCAGATGATTGATCGCCTCTGGCAGGCATTTTACGACACACTGTTCATGGTGGGAATTTCCGCCGGGATCGCGGTGCTGGCGGGGATTCCGCTGGCGGTATTTCTGGTGACCTCCCGCCCCGGTGGCATCTTTGCCGCGCCAGGACTGAACCGCATCGTCGGGCTTATCGTGAACTGCTTTCGCGCCGTGCCGTTCATCGTGTTGCTTGTGGCGCTGATCCCGTTCACGCGGCTGATTGTCGGCACCACCATCGGGGTCTGGGCAGCCATTGTGCCGCTGGCGGTCTCGGCCACGCCCTTCTTTGCCCGTATCGTCGAGGTCTCCTTACGCGAAATAGACCCCGGTCTGATCGAAGCCGCGCAGAGCATTGGCTGCCGCCGCCATCACATCATCCGTTACGTCTACCTGCCGGAGGCACTGCCAGGGATTATTGGCGGGCTGACGATTACGGTTGTGACGATGATCGGGGCCTCGGCCATGGCGGGTGCCGTTGGTGCCGGCGGCCTGGGCGATGTGGCGATCCGTTATGGATATCAACGCTTTGACACCACTGTCATGATGGCGGTGATCGTGATCCTGGTCGCGCTTGTCTCTGTGGTACAGTTCACCGGCGATTATGCGGTGCGCAGGCTGAAGGCGCGCTGAAGCGCCTTCAGGCCTGCCGCCGGAAGGCTGCGCCTGCGTGCCGCGCGGGCAATCTGTCCCCCTGGGCAAAGAGCTTCCGGCGCAGGGTCCCTTCGGCATATCCCGTCTTGTAAAGCCCGCGGGACTGCAATTCCGGAACCACCAGATCGGCGAAATCCGCATAGCTTTCCGGCACGGCAAGCCGCGACAGGTTGAAGCCGTCAAGCCCGCCTTCATCAATCCAGGAGACCAGCTCATCGGCCACCTGAGATGGCGTGCCAACCAGCAGCGGATAGCGCCCGCCAAGGGCTAGCTGAGCCAGCAGATCGCGCTTGGTCCAGCCCCGGCTTTCGGCCAGTTTCACCGCTGACTGGATCGCGTTCGAGCCGCCATAGGGCACCGGATCATCCAGGCCGAATTTCGCAAAATCGATGCCGGTTGAAGCCGAGTAATGCGCAAGGCCTGCCTCGGGGCTGGAGGCGGCCTGGAATTCCGCCAGTTTCTCGCGCGCCACTGCCGGATTGGGGTCAGTGATAATGTTGACGCCGGTCAGGATCTTCACGTCATCCGCCCGCCGCCCGGCCGCCACCACCGCGCGGCGGATGCTGTCGGACTGAGCTCGTGCAACTGACTTCTCCGGCGCAGAGATGAACACGCATTCCGCATGCCGCGCCGCGAACAACTGCCCGCGCCCCGAGGTGCCCGCCTGATAGATCACCGGGCTGCGCTGTGGCGAGGGCTCGGAAAGGTGATAGCCATCTACGCGGAAGAATGGCCCGTCATGGTGGATTTTATGGACCTTTGCCGGATCGGCATAGATGCGCGCGGCGCGATCGCGCCGCACCGCATCTTCCTCCCATGACCCTTCCCACAGCTTATAAAGCACATCCAGGTAATCATCGGCCAGGTCGTAACGCCTGTCATGGGCCTCCTGCGCGTCACGCCCCACGGCGCGGGCGGCGGAATCGAGATAGCCCGTCACAACGTTCCATCCGATCCGGCCACCCGTCAGATGGTCCAGCGTCGAGATCCGGCGCGCAAACGTATAGGGGTGCTCCTGATTGACATTGACGGTGATGCCGAAGCCCAGATGTTCGGTCACCGAGGCCATGGCAGAGACCAGCAGGATCGGGTCATTGACCGGCAGCTGCACGCTTTCGCGCAGGGCCACATCGACATTGCCGCCATAGACATCATATGTGCCAAGGATATCGGCGAGGAAAATCCCGTCGAAAAGCCCGCGCTCCAGCGTTTTGGCAAGCCCCGTCCAATGGTCCAGCCAGGTGTAATCCATCGAGCGGTCGCGCGGATGCACCCATTGGCCATGGTTGATATGGCCCACGCTGTTCATATTGAACGCATTGACGATGATGTGTTTTTTCTCGCTCATCGCATCCTCAGATCGCGCCATGGCGGGGCGGGTTCACCCCGTTCAGCCTGTGATTGCCGACCGCATGATATTTCCAGCGCACCGGATCATGCAGCGTATGGGTGCGGACATTGCGCCAGTGCCGGTCCAGATTGTCCTCGGCAAAGGTCGCCGAAGTACCGGTGAATTCGAAAAGTTTCGAGCCTGCCAGCAGCCCCGCCGTCGTGGTCAGCGCCCGCGCCGCCGCGACAGCAATCGAAGCCCCGGCGACGCTGACCTCGGTTGCTTCCAGAATGGCGGCATCGACAGCCCGCCCGGCGCGGGTCACAAGCGCACTGGCCGCGCGCAGGCGCAAGGCCACGTCGCCAAGCCCGGCAAGCGTCAGCGGATCTGCGGCCGCGCTGTCGACCTTGGCATCGACCCAGGGGCGCGCGCGGTTGCGGATAAAGGGAAGTGTCGCCTGAAACGCCCCCTGACCGATGCCAAGATCAATCGCGGCATGGATGATCTGGGCAAAGGGTCCGATCGGCGTCGGCCGCTCGAAACTGTCCTGAAAGGGCACAATCTGGTCGGGGTCGACAGCGACACGCGAGAACGAAACCGAGCCGGAGCCGGTGACACGCTGGCCAAATCCGTCCCAGTCATCGGTGATGGTGACGCCGGCGGCCTCGCGCGGGATGATCACCAGCTGCTGGCGGCCGGTTTCATCAACCACCAGGGTCGGGATCTGATGCGCAAAAATCGCGCCGGTGCAGTAGAATTTCTGACCCTCGACAAAAAGCTGCCCGCCCTCGCGGATCAGCCTCGTGCGGCGCTGGAAGTCCTTCGCGCCGATCTCGGCCAGGGCGTTTCCGAAACGGTGGCCGTCAAGTGCAAGGCGGAAATAATGCCGCTTCTGCGCTTCGGACCCACCCGAGCGGATCACTTCCAGCGCGTAGAAATGGTTCTGCGGGATCTGCGCCAGCGAGCCATCCGCCGCTGCGATGATCGCCGTTACCCGCGCCAGCGTCACCGCCGAGACCCCGGCGCCGCCGTAAGCTTTCGGCACGGTGATCCCCCAAAGCCCGCTTGCGGTGAAACGGTCCAGCTCCTCCCAGGGCAGGGCGCGTGCCCGGTCGCGCAGGCTGGCAGAGGGCGCATATTCCGCCGCCAGCTTTTCAGCAATGGCGATCGCCTGGGCATCCGAGGTGATCAGATGCACTTTGCCCGGCGGGTTGGCGTGACGGGTTTCGCTCATGTCTTCAGTTCCATTGATGCCGGGCCGGGGCCGCGCCGTTCAGATGCCAGTTCCCAAGCAGGTGGTATTTCCAGCGCACCGGGTCATGCAGCGTGTGGACCCGCGCATTGCGCCAGTGCCGCCCGAGATTGAGACTGGCGCGGGTCGAGGCGGACCCCGCGAGTTCAAAGAGCTTTTCCGACGCCTGCAGCGCGATTTCCGTGGTCAGGATCTTGGCCTCTGCCACCGCGACCGAGGCCCGGGCGCTGCTCTCGTCGGTCACTGGCGCCGCGGCGATCTCGTCAAGGGTCTGGGCGGCCTCGCGCAGAACCTCCTGCGCGGCGAGAAGGTCGATCTGCAGCCGGCCGATATCCGCGATGATATAGGGGTCATCCTGGGCACGCGGCACGCCCGCATCGACCCAGGGGCGCGATTTTTCCTGCACGAAACGGACGGCTTCCTCCAGCGCGCCGACCGCAATGCCGGAATCAATCGCGGCCTGGATCAGCTGCGAGACCGGCCCGGCAAGGCCCGGAATGTCTGCGCGTTGCCAGACGGGGAAGATCTGTTCCTCGCTTTCGATCAGAACATTGTCGAAAACAACACTGCCGGAGGAGGTCGTGCGCTGCCCGAAGGAGGACCAGTCATCAAGGACCCGCACCCCCGGCGCGTGGCGCGGCACCCAGACCTGGACCGGGCGGCCTTCAGGGTCATTGGCGCGGGTCGGGATCCAGTCGGCGAAGATCGCGGCGGTGGAGTAGAACCGATGCCCGTTCAGCCGCCAGCCCTCTGGCGAGGCGCTCAGGCCGGTCGTATTATGGGTCACAAGTGCGCGGCTCTTTTCAGGGCCCGCATTTCCGATACGTTTCCCGGCGAGGATATCGGCGTAGAAACGGCTTTGTTGCACCGGTGTCCCCGCCTCGCGCAGCAGTTGCAGCACGCCGAAATGGTTCTGCGGGATTTGCCCTGCCGAGCTGTCAGCCGCGCAGATCGTCTCGAATACCAGCGCGAGGGTCAGGAAGGATAGTTCGGGTCCACCGAATTCTTTCGGCACGGTGATCGCCCCAAGGCCCAGGGCGGTGAAGGCGTCGACCTCGGCAAAAGGCAGGATGCGCTCTGCATCGCGCCTGGCGGCTTTCTGGCTCCAGTCTGCCGCCAGGCGCTGCGCGGCGGCGATGGCCTCATCATGGCTGGTGATCCGCGCGGGCGATCGCTTGTTGAGATCGGTGTTTTCGGGGGCGGTCCTGCTCATTGACTCCGGCCTTTCTGCCGGTTCTGCCCGGTCGTTTATATCTGTCTTCTCAGCCGGTTTTTACGCCTCCGGGCCGGGCGGGGCCATTCTGAAGCCCGGCACGCAGACAGGTCATGCCGGGCGGCAGCGGGGCCGCAAATGGAAGAACATTCTCCCGGATGCGGTGGCTCTATGTCTTTTTGAGATGGGTTCGCGCGCAATCCCGACACTGCGGCCACCGCAAGACGATCACCCGATGCGCGATGCTTTCGACCAGATGGCGGGCCTGTGTCACCAGCAGTCAGGCAGGACGCAGGCCGAGGTCCTGAATGAAAACAATCCGGTGCGCCGCCAGCAGGTCTCGCACATGGACCGATTGCGGAGCAGTGTGGTTGCGCGCGGCCGGGCTTCCTCCTCGACCGTTCCACTGCGCAGGACAACGGCCCGGTCTGCAAGTCCGGTGGCCAGCTCAAGGTCATGGCTGATGTAATGCGCTGCCACGCCGGTCGAGAGCAAAAGAAGTGAAATTGCAGCGCCGGGAAACAGCGCCGCAATCGCTTCGAACAACAGCCCGTCCTTGTTCTCGCGGATCAGGCTGGCCCGGTCGGTGGCGGGCGGCAGCAGCGCGATCAGGAAGAGGAAGAGGGTGAGGATCAGCGCGGGCAGCTCCATCACAAGGTCGATGAAACGTGACAGGAGATACCCGGTCCCGCCTCCCCGCAGGATCGTGATGAAGCCAGGGCTGATGCCGGTCACGACAGCTATCAGCGGGGCGCTTCCGGCAAAGAGCAAGGTTTCGCGCGTTGCCAGCAGCATTCGCGACAGCATATCGCGCCCGGTCATATCGGTGCCGAATGGATGCGCGTCCGAGCGGAGCTGCCAGAATATCCCCGCCACATCATTGATCTGCCAGGGGGCCAGCCATGGGACAAAGCGTTGCGAAAGTATAAAGCAGGATCACGACAGCCGCGCATGCGGTGCAGGTCGCGGTTCCTGGAATATACCGTCGGCACCCAAACCTGATGGTCTGCCCCGAGGCCTGTGAACCAGCCAAACCACAGATGGCAGTTCATCTGCTTCATCAGCTGGCGTTTTGGGCGGATCGACCGAAGGATCTGCAGGAGGCTCGCCCGGACCAGCCGCCCGGGCGGGATCGAGGGGAGACCCTCATGAGCACAGAGGCAGTCGAACCCGGCATCGAGACCGTGCAGCGCCTTGTTGAGAACCGCCCGGATCTTGCGTCGCGGATGCCGCCCCGCGATCCGGTCTTCGGGATCGAGATAGCTGAACGGCGATCGCGGTGTTTCGTCAGATCCGCGCATAATCACTCCCGACCACCTGTAGCGCGGATGAACCTGGTAGTGAAAACAAGGTCTAGGGCGGAGTTCAGCAGCGGACCGATTGGGTTGAGCTTCTCAGGGAGTGCTCTTTTTGCGCACGGGTCTGGCATAAAATGGCGCTGGAATGCACGGTTCGCCAGCGCTAGCCTGAGGCGGAACCGGCGGCTGATCCGTCTGCACAGAGCCGCAAAACGGGAGCACAAAGGTGAGAATCGCCATTGTCGGAGGGGGGGCCGCCGGAGCGATTGCGGCGATCCACCTGCTGCGTAACCTGAAAGCCGGGGCGCGGATTGACCTGTTCGAGCCGCGTTCCGAGATCGGGCGGGGGATCGCCTATGCCGATGAGGCAGGCCATTTCCTGCTGAATGTCCCGGTGCCGGCGATGTTCTGGACAGATGCCGCCGGTGATGACTTTGGCCGCTGGCTGGACGCGCAGGCGACAGATCAGACTCGCTGGCAGGAGACCGATGGCAGTGCCTTTCTGCCGCGCGCGCTTTTCGGCAGCCATCTGGTTCAGATGCTGCGCCTGGAGGCCGCGAAAAGCGAAGTGGCCTTTCATCATCATCAATGCCTCGTGCATCATATCAGCCCGGTTGACGGCGGAGTGCGGATCCACGCCGGTGACCTGCCCGAGGCCGGGTTCACCCATGCGGTGATTGCGATCGGCAATGCGCCTGCGGCCGAAATCCCGCAGGCCACAGAGGGCGAAGAGGGCGGGCCGCGCGTGGTGCAATCGGCCTGGGATATTTCCCTGGCCAGGATTGCACCGGGCGACAGGGTGGTGATCCTCGGGGCCGGGCTTACCATGGCCGATTGCCTCGCAGAGCTGGAGGCAAGGGGCCATCATGGCCCGGTCACCTGCGTCTCACGCAGCGGGCGCAGCCCCCGCCTGTCACAGGGCACTATTGCCGATTTCACACCTTCGGCGCCGCCCGGGGCAGGGCGGGCCAGTGCCTTCTTCCGTCATTTCCGCATTATGGTCGACGAGTCGCTGTCTCAGACTGGCGACTGGCGCCCGGCCTTTGCCTTTGCGCGGCGCAATTCTGCGCAGATATGGCGGCAGCTGAACCGTCAGGAACAGGCCCGTCTGCGCCGCCATGCCCGCGCGCTTTGGGATATCCACCGCTATATGATGCCCCCCGCCGCCTGGCGGCGGATGCAGGCGCTGGAGACGGCGGGAGCGCTGACCCGGGTCGAGGGGCGCGCCTTGCGGATTGCTGCGGGCGGGGTGGTAATCCGGCAGGCCGGCGGCGAGCAGCTGATCCCCGCCGATCTGGTCATCAATGCCACGGGGTTTGACAACAGTTACCAGACGGCCGCCGTGCCGCCGGGCAATCTGCTGGATCTGACGCCGGCAGAATTGGCGGCGCTGCCGCGCCGGGGTCTCGCGGTGGAGGACAACGGACTGATGAGGATTGCCGCGAATAATGGCCGGATTTTCGCAATCGGCCACCTGGTGCGCGCCGATCATGGCGAAATGGGCACGGTTAATGCCTTTGGCGCGGTCGCCCGCGCAATGGCCCTCCATCTCGCGCAGGAGCAGAGATCATGAGAACGCGGATCCGCGCCGATTGGGTGACAGGCTTTCGCCAGGGCCGCCACACTCTGATCCCGCAGGGAGAGCTGGTCTGGGAGGCCGACCGCATCCTCTTTGTCGGCCGCGATTTTCCTGGCCGGGTGGATCATGAGATCAATGCCGGGCCGATGCTGCTGGCGCCCGGATTCATCGACTGCCATGTTCATGCCGGTTATCAGATCCCGCATCGGCTGATGTCGGATCATGGCCGGCCCGACAATCTTGGCCAGCCCTTCCCCGAACTCGAGGTCAGCCGCAAAGGCACGCGCAATCCGTTGCATGACGACCCGGATGACCCCTGGCCGCTTTTTACCGTGGCCGAGCTCTTGCGCAATGGCGTGACCAGCTTCGTCGAGGTCGGTGCGCCGGTTGCAATGCAGACCCGCATGGCCGGGGCGGTCGGCCAGCTCGGGCTGCGCGCCTGGCTCGGGGCAAGCTACGATATGGGGGGTTGGACCACCGGCGAGGGGGGCATGTTAGAGAGGGTTATTGATCCCGCTCATGGCGCCGCGCGGATGCAGGCCGCGACTGAGTTCTCGCGGCGTATCAATGGCGGCCAGAACGGGCGACTGAGTGCAATTCTGGCGCCAAGCCGTATCGACAGCTGCTCGGTTGAGCAGCTGCGCGAAACTGCGCGGCTGGCAGGTGAGACGGCGATGCCGGTTTCTATCCATGCGGCCTCGCATGTGCATGAATATTATGATATTTTGCGCCGTTACCGCATGACGCCGATCGAACTTCTGCGCGAAACGGGGCTGCTTGATCTCGGACCGCTGCTGACGATTGGCCATGGCAATTTCACCTCGGATCATCCGCAGATCGTCAACAGCCACGGCGCCCGCGATGTGGCGCTTCTGGGAAGCTGCGGCTGTTCCGTCTCGCATTGTCCGGTCAATCTCGCGCGGCGGGGGCGGGTACTGGCAAACTGGCCCGGCTATGCCCGAGCCGGGGTTAATCTGACACTTGGCGCCGATACCTATCCGCGCGACATGATCCATCAGATGCGCAAGGCCTCGCTGATGGGGAAGATGGTTTCCGGCGATCTTACGACGGCCAGCGCGGCCGAGGTTTTCACCGCCGCCACGCTGAACGGTGCGCGCGCGCTTGGCCGCGATGACCTTGGGGCGCTGGAGCCGGGGCGCAAGGCTGATCTTGTGCTGATCCGGCTCGCGCCTGACGGGGTTTTGCGCCAAAGCCCGCTGCGCGATCCGATCCGCGCAGTGGTCGAATGCGGGCAGGGCGATGATGTCGATACGGTGGTGGTCGATGGCGTGATCCGCATGCAGGGCGGGCGCATTCCCGGCCTCGATCTCGCGGATCTGGCACGGGCCGCGCAGGCAAAGGCCGAATGGATCTGGCAGAACTGGCAGGATTGGGACACGCTGGGGCGTCGGGCCGAAGAGGTCTGCCCGCCCTCTTTCGAGCTGGAGTAGCCCCTTGGAACTCTTTTCCCGTGCCGCCCGCTATTTTGAGGCCGTCGCCCGCGAAGGCTCGGTTCGGGCCGCGGCACGCGCGATCAATGTCGCGGCCTCGGCGGTGAACAAACATATTCTGGAACTGGAGCGCGATATCGGTGTGCCGCTGTTCTCGCGGACCGCCCAGGGGCTGCGGCTGACGGCCGAGGGGAAGATCCTTGCCGAACATCTGCGACATTGGATGCAGGATGCGCGCCGCACGCGGGAGCTGATCGAAGATCTGAGCAGCCTGCGCTCCGGCCATGTGCGGATCGGCGTGGTCGAGGGGCTTCTGGATTTCCTGCTGAATGGCCCGTTGCCGGAATTCCGCCAGCTTTATCCGCAGGTGGGGGTCGATGTCGGCGTTGCCACCTCGACCGAGTTGCAGCGCCAGCTGGTCGAGGGCGATTGTGATATCGTGATCGCGTTCAACCCGCGCCCAAATGCGGCTTTCGGGATCCGGGCCTGCGCACCCTGCCATGTCGGTGCGATTATGGCGCCGGGGCATCCGCTGGCAGAGCAGCCGCTGCTGACGCTGGAAATGCTGGCGGGGCTGCCGGTGGGCGTTCCTTCGGGAACGCCGCGCCTCAGTTCGGTGATTGAACTCGCCGAGGAGCGGACAGGCGTGAAACTCTGGCGGGCATCGCGCTCGACCTCGGTTGCGACCCTGAAGCGGATGGCGTCGGAGCCGCCCTTCGTTGCCATTTTCACCGATGTCGAAATCCATGCCGAGGCACAGGCGGGTGTGTTGATCCACCGTCGGCTGACTGGCGATCCCTTTGCGCCGATGCTCCTGACAGTGCTGGCGCGTGAAGATGAAGACCCCGGCTTTGCCACCGAGGCCTTCCTGTCATTGCTCTCGACCCGTTTCCTGGCGGCCTTTGGCGCGACCTGACCTCAGAGCGTTACGGCTTCGGGGGCCAGCTCACGCAGGAACTGATCGGCGATATGGCTGCGCAAAAGCTCTTCGGTGACTTCGGTTGGGATCAGACCCTGCGCGTTCAGCCATTTGCCCTCGGCCAGCTGGATCTTCAGCAGCTCTGCCGGCAGCGCCACGCGGAAATCAAACACCGGCCAGAGCGCATTGGCGGCCTCAAGCGTGAAAGCGCCCGAGGTGCTGTCGGTGATCGCCTGCACGGTTTTCGCCTGATCCGAGACCAGTTTCTGTGCCGAAAGCAGGCCCCTGAGGAAGCCACGGACCGCATCCGGGCGCTCTTCGATCACCTTCTCGCTGGCGCCGACGATGAAGAATGTCGGGTAATCGGTGATCGGGAATTCCAGATAATCCTCGCCCAGGGCATCGCGGGCGGCTTTGTAGAAGCTATCGAAAACAATCACCGCATCGACATCGCCGCGGGCCAGCGCCGGAACCAGCTCTGACGGCGGAATATTCACGGGCTCGGTCGTAATGCCATGATCGGCAAAGAAACTATCAGCGAGGAACTGGCTGGAAACACCCACCGTCACCCCGAATTTGCGCCCTTGCAGCGAAGCCAGATCGGTCACGCCGGATTTGCGGTTCGCGATGATCTTATTATCGGTGAAGAGCGACAGATTGGCCAGCACGCGGAAGGGCTGATCGCGCAAAGCCGCGAGTGTTGCCGGAAATTCCGAAAGCGTGGCGAAATCGGCCGCGCCGCCGAGCACGGCTTCCAGCGCCTCGCGCCCGCTGGAAAAACCGACCGGGTTGACCGCGACCCCTTCAGGGGACCAGAGATCGCCGGTCAGCGCCAGCGGCACCTGCGGCGTGGCAATTCCCGGATACCAGGCGAGGGTCAGCGCCTCTTGCGCAGCCGCCCGCATTGGCACGGCAAGGCTCGCGCCAAGGGCTGCACCGGTGGCAAGGAAGCTGCGGCGGGAAAAAGCAAGCGGTGATGTCATTTTGGAGTCTCCGGTTCGGTTTGCGGGATCAGTCCAGATGTGTGGCAAGCAGTAATTCGAGAATGCGTCCGCGCGCGGCGGCGGCAGCTCTTGACGGCCCCTCAAGCGGGCGGGGGCGGGGGTCATCGACATCGATGGTTTCGACGATGCGGCCAGGGCTATGCGACATGACATGCACGCGGTCGGCCAGAAACAGCGCCTCATCGATGTCATGCGTGACGAAAAGCACGGTTGGGCGGTGATGCTGCCAGACCTGCAGCAAAAGCCGCTGCATCGCGACGCGGGTGATTGCATCGAGTGCGCCGAAAGGCTCATCCATCAGGAGCACATCGGGCGAGGCGACAAGCGTCCGCGCCAGCGCAACACGCTGTTTCATGCCACCGGAAAGGCGGCCCGGATAATCCTCACCCCGCCCGGAAAGGCCGACTTCCTCCAGCGCGGCAAGCGCGCGGGCGCGGCGCTGATCGCGTGGCAGGCCAAGGCGCTTCAGGCTGAACTCGACATTGCCGCGCGCCGTCAGCCAGGGAAACAGCGCGAATTGCTGGAACACCACGCCCACATTCGGATCGGGGCCATTGACCAGTTGGCCATCGACGAGGGCGCGCCCCTCACTCGGCGCCACAAACCCCGCAAGGATGTTCAGGAGCGTTGATTTCCCGCAGCCCGAAGGCCCGACGAGGGCGGTAAACGACCCCGGCTCCAGCCGCAGGCTGGTCGGCGCAAGGGCCAGGCGCTCCGTGCCTTTGCGGTCGCGAAAGCGGGCAGAGACGGATTGCAGATCAACAGCGCCGGACGGATTTGTCATGTCTGCTCCCAATGGATGATGCGCCGGCCGAGCGCGAGGATCGCCAGATCCAGTGCCGCCCCCAGCAGCCCGAGCTGGATCAGGCAGACGAACATGCGGTCGACGCGGATATATTGCCTCGCCTCTTGCAGGCGGTAGCCGATGCCGGATGTGGCCCCGGTCAACTCGGCCGCGACAAGGCTGAGAAAGGCCAGTGCCGCCGCGATCCTTAAGCCCGCCATGATATGCGGGGCGGCGGCGGGGATCACCACTTCAAGGAATTCGCGCCGCCGGCTTGCGCCCAGCGAGCGCGCCGCGCGGATCCAGGTCTCACCGACCATGGTCATGCCGTGATGGGTCGAGAGCCAGACGGTCAGAAAAACGGTAAAGCTGATGACGAAGTACTTCGACCCCTCACCGATCCCGAACCAGACGATGGCCACCGGCACCAGCGCAATCGAGGGGATCGGGCGCAAAAGCGTCAGAAAAGGCGAAAGGGCTGCATCAAACAGCGGCAGCCGCGCGGTCAGAAGCCCGGTCGAGATCCCGAGCATCACGCCAATCGCGAAACCTATCGCCGAGCGCCCCAGCGATACCAGGGTGTCATTCAGCAAAACCCCGCTCTGTGCCATTTCCGCGGCGGCAGCCCAGACCTCGACCGGCGTGGGCAGAAAGGTGCGGTTCACAAAGCCGCTGACCGCAATCACCCACCAGATTGCGGTGATGAATGCGAGCGACAGGATTGCCGTCCCGAACCGGTAAAAGGTCACTGTCACTGTCCTGATTTTGCCATGATGAGGGTTTGGCCTCAATCTCTGGCACAAGCAGATCGTACTGCATATTTGCGATTTTCGTACGATTTGTTCGCGAAAAGAGGACGGAACTGAATTGTCATATCTTCGGCTTCACGAAGGGTAATTTCTTATTGCGCGGCGAATCCAGGGGGAACTATTTTCTTTTCCGCTTGTCTTGCCCGCTGCGTTTTTTTGCATCGAAAAGCGGTTCGCTCCGGGGGCAGGCCAGAGCGAACCACCTTCAAAGCGGCCTTTGCGGGCGATTCCGCCGCTTCAGATCTGTCCCGTTCAGGCTTGCAGTGTTCAGGATTTCCAGTGCTGCGGGCCTTCGCTGAAGCGGCGTACAATGTCTGGCAGGTTTCCGTCGGCCAGGCTTGCAAGGCTGGTTTCATCCAGCACCTCGCGGATCGCGGCGCGAAAGGCGATCCAGACATCCTGGAGCGGGCGGCTGCGGGCATTGTAATCGACCGACTGGGGCGGCGTGCCGCGCACCAGGGCGATCTCGCCCTCGATGGCGCGGATGATTTCACCGACCGAGATCGTGCGCGCCGGACGGGCCAGCCAGTAGCCGCCCTCGGTGCCGCGCTGGCTGTGCACCAGCCCGGCCCGTTTCAGCTCATTGAGGATATTGACGAGGAAGTTCAGCGGCATCGCCTGCGCACGGGCGATGGTTTCGCATTTCAGCGGCTCCTCGCCATATGCGGCCAGTTCGATCATCGCACGCAAAGCGTAATCGGTCCTCGCGGAGATATGCATCGGCCGAGACGCCCTTCCTGATAAGATCGGTTATATTGGACACTTCGCGGGTGTCGCGACCGGATCACCTCATGATTCCACAGTGAGCTGATGATGTAAAGCTTAACAGGCTTTCTGTTGCGGGCCGTGTTTCTGACTGAAATTTTCCAAAACACCCATGCCAGAAACATGGTCTGTTCCAATCTTCACTCACCTTGTTGACAAGTATTGTTATGAAGATGACTTTGCCCGCAGCAGTCCGGATCAGGCCGGTTTGAACCCCCGGTGCCGGATATAAGGAGCGAAAATGGCGGCGATTCCCCCCCTTGTCGATGGTGACTGGCTTGAGGCCAGGCTCGGTGATCCCTCTCTCAGGATCTTCGATGCGACCACGGTTCTCGCCTTCCCCGAAGACGGGCAGGATGGCTATTACACGCTGTCTTCGGGGCGCGATGCCTATATTGAGGAACATATCAGCGGTGCCGCTTTTGCCGATCTCCTGCTGGAGCTGACCGATCAGCAGGCGCAACATGCCTTCACCGTATTGCCATCCGCGACATTTGCCGGGCGGATCGGTGCGCTCGGGGTCGGGGATGACAGTGTCGTGGTGGTCTATGACCAGTTCGATCCGGCCCGCAATCCCGGCGCCTTCTATCAGCATTGGGCGGGGCGGCTCTGGTGGCAGCTGCGGCTGGAAGGCTTTGACAATGTGGCGGTGCTTGACGGCGGCCTTGCGCAATGGCGGCGCGAGGGGCGGCCGGTTGAATCGGGTGAAACCCATTATCCGCCCGCGACGTTCACCGCCCGCCGCCGCCCCGAGCTGATCGCCGACAAGGCGCAGGTGCGCGAGGCGATCACGCGCGATGATATCCTGCTGCTGAACACGGTTGATCCGGTGACCCATGCGGGCGGGCGCACCACCTTTTCGCGCCCCGGTCATATCCCGAACAGCCGCAATGTCTGGTATGAGGATATTTTTGACGCAGCGACCGGCAAGCTGAAATCTCCTGACGCGCTCCGGGCGCATTTCAGCCGGGTGGGCGCGCTCGACCCGTCAAAGCGCACCATCACCTATTGCGGCAGCGGCATCGCGGCCTCGGTCGAAGCGCTGGCGCTGGCCACGCTCGGGCGGGATGATGTGGCGGTCTATGACGGATCGCTGACCGAATGGACGGCGGATCCTGATCTGCCGCTTGAGACCGGCGCATAGGCCCGGGCCTGACCACAGACAGGGGCCGGAGCACAGGCATCCTGCTGACAGCGGCGATCCTGTCCCGGGTGGTGAATTCCGGGGTCACTGCGCCGGTCCTCATCATCCTCGTCGTGATCCTTGTCGGCGCGCTGGCGGGGCTGGTGAACGGGCTGATCTTCACCTTCGGCAAAGTGCCCTCGTTTATCGCCACGCTTGGCACGCTTTCCTTCTTTGCCGGGCTGGGGCTGACGGTGATCGGCGGGCGCTCGATCTATTTCGACGCGCCGGGGGTGCTGTCGCTTTCCATCGGGCAATGGATTCCGGGCGTGCAGAATTCGGCAATGATCGGGCTGATCGCGCTGACCCTGGTGGCCCTGATCACCAACCGGACGCGGTTCGGTCTTTATATCTATGCGATCGGCGGCAATGAGCGGGTGGTGCGGCTGTCCGGGATCGCGCTCAGGCGGGTGAAGATCCTGGCCTTTGTCACCTCGGGGGTGACGGCGGCGCTGGCGGGGCTGCTGATCTCGTCGCAGCTTGGCTCCAGCGGGCCCTCGCTCGGCTCGACGGCCCTGCTTGATTCCCTCGCAGCGATTGTGGTCGGCGGCACCGCGCTTTCGGGGGGCGTCGGCGGGGTCGGGCGCACCTTTCTCGGCGTCCTGATCATCACCGTTCTGGTCAATGGGCTGAACCAGATGGGCGTCCAGGATTTCGCCCAGACCATGATCAAAGGCGCCGTTATCGTGCTGGCCGCGATCTTCACCATGGCCTCGCAACGCGGCCTGACCCTCAAATGAAACGGGAGGCCAATGTGCCGAAACTCTATACAAATTTCGAATCCGGCAACAGCTATAAGGTCCGGCTGTTCGCCGCACTCGCCGGGATCACGCTTGAGGAATATGAGGTCGATCTGCCGGGGGATGAACATCACGGCCCGGCGTTTCTTGCGATCAATCCGCGGGGCGAGGTGCCGGTTCTGGTCGATGGCGAGCGCATCTTCCGCGATTCCGCCGCGATCCTGACCTGGCTTGCCGGCACCTATGCGCCCGAAGGCTGGGGCGGCAGGGATACCGGCGAGCAGGCCGGGATCATCGACTGGCTCGCCTTCTCGGCCAGCTGGATCCAATATGGTGTCTTTACCGCCCGCGCCATTGTCTCGTTCAGAGGCACCTATAACGGCGTCGGCTTCCAGCAAGAGGCGGTCACCCTGAACGAGGCCCGCATCCGGGGTCTGAAATCGCTTGAGATCCTCGAGACCGCGCTGACCGGGCAGGACTGGCTGGTGCTGGGCCGCCCGACCATCGCCGATATCTCGGTCTTTCCCTATGTCGCCCTGGCCCCGATGGGGGATATTCCGCTGGAGCCCTATCCCGCGATCCGCGCCTGGATCAACAGGATCCGCGCCCTGCCGGGATTCATCACAATGATCGGGCTGGATGATCCGCAATATCGCCGTAAGGACCGCCCGTAACGATGCTCGGAAATCCAATGGGGCGGCGCAGGCATCGCCGCGTCCCGCTTCGGCCCGGGAGCGGGGCGTGGCTGGCACTGATCCGGATTCTTTCCTCCCGGGGCCGGGCAGCACAGAACAATTCTTCTCCTGCGTCATGTTCAAAGAGCGGGGGCAATTCTTCCTGAAAAGCACGGATTACGATACCCTCAGCGACCGAAGCATCCCAGCATCACAAGCCAAAACAGGCGCGCTTTGCCACAGGGCGGGAAGATGCTGTGCAGACCCCATGGACCCGGCGGGCGCCCGAAGGCACCGCCGGAGCTGGCCACAGGAAAAGGACGAGACGAGATGATCACCCGCCGCCATCTTCTGCAAACCCTTCCGGCAGCATCGCTGGTCAGCGTCGCTGCGCCCGGCCTTTTGCGCGCGCAATCACTCTCGGAACTGAAGATCGATTTCGCGACCTATAACCCGGTCTCGCTGCTCCTGAAATCCAAGGGCTGGCTGGAAGAGGAATTCGCCTCAGACAAGATTGCCATCACCTGGGTGCAATCGGCGGGGTCGAACAAGGCGCTGGAGTTCCTTTCGGGCAGCGCGATTGATTTCGGCTCGACCGCTGGTTCGGCGGCGCTGGTGTCAAAGATAAACGGCAATCCGATCCGCTCGATCTACAGCTATTCGCGCCCGGAATGGACGGCGCTGGTGACGCGGGCCGAAACCGGCATCACCTCGGTCGCAGATCTCAAGGGCAAGACCGTGGCCGTCACCCGTGGCACTGATCCGCATATTTTCCTGATCCGGGCACTGGCAGATCAGGGCCTGTCGGAAAGCGATATTACCACAGTTCTGCTTCAGCATGCGGATGGCAAGACCGCTCTGTTGCGCGGCGATGTCGATGCCTGGGCCGGACTTGACCCGATCATGGCCTCAGCCGAGGTCGAAGACGGCGCTTCGCTTTTCTTCCGTAATGTCGCCGCCAATACCTATGGGATCCTCAATGTGCGAGAAGCCTTCCTTGCGGAACAGCCCGAGGTTACGACCCGCGTTCTCACTGTCTATGAGCGCGCACGGAAATTCGCGGTCGAAAACCCTGATGAGCTGAAAGCGGTCACGGTCGAAGTCACCGGCCTGCCCGAGGCGGTGATCGAAAAGCAGCTCAATGAGCGCACCGATCTTTCCGACCCGCGCCTTGGCGCGGCCCATCGTGACGCGATCCTCGCGGCAGGGATTGCGCTGCAAAAAGCGGGTGTGATCGAGGCGGGTGTCGATGTCACCGCAACCGTGGATGGTCTGATCGACGACCGCCTGCCGACCGCGTAAGCCCTTCCACAGGATCAGATCTGCCTCATGACCGAGACCTCCAGCCGGGCCGAAACCGGCCCCGCCACCCGCACCGGCGCAGATTTTCTGTCGCGGTTCCTTGGCTATGGGAAGCCGTTTTTCATCGGGCTGATCCTGCCTTTGGGCGCGGCCCTGATCTGGGAGGCGGTGGTGGCGTTGGGCTGGAACACCGGCCGGCTTTTGCCACCGCCAAGCGTGATCTGGGACACGCTCGCCGCGCTCTGGCAAAAGGGCGATCTGACGCGCCATGCCGCGGCGACGCTCTGGCGGGTCGTGGTGGGCTTTGGCCTTGGGGTGGTGGCGGGGACGATCCTCGGCGCGATCACCGGCTATTACCGCCCCGTTGCGCGGCTGATCGACCCGACCTTCCAGGCGTTGCGGGCGATACCGTCCATCGCCTGGGTGCCGCTTTTCATCCTCTGGTTTGGCATATTCGAACTGCCCAAGGTCATGCTGATCGCGGTCGGCGTCTTTTTCCCGGTCTATCTTGGCGTGATGGATGCGATCCGCTCGGTTGACCGCAAGTTCGTCGAGGTCGGGCGGGTCTTTCGCCTCTCCGGCACGGGGATGGTGGTGCGTATCCTCTTGCCCGCGATCTTCCCGGCCTATGTCACGGCGCTGCGTTCGGGTCTGGGCCTTGGCTGGATGTTCGTCGTCGCGGCGGAGTTCATGGGAGCCTCAACCGGGCTTGGCTATCTGCTGGTCGATGGCCAGCAGCTGGGCAAACCGGCACAGATCGTTGCCGCGATCCTGATTTTCGCGATCCTTGGCAAGATCACCGACAGTCTTCTGGCCTGGGTAACCGCACCTTTCCTGACCTGGGAAGACAGTTTCGCGCGTGGCAAAGAGGCCCGCACCGGCGCAGGGGAGGCCTGATATGCTGACGATCCGCAACCTTGGCAAAACCTATGAAACCGGCACCCGCGCGCTGGCGGGGATAAACCTCACGGTTGCTCCGGGTGAAATTCTTGCGATTGTCGGCGGCTCCGGCTGCGGGAAATCCACGCTTTTGCGTATCCTTGCGGGGCTTGAACAGGCGACGCATGGCGAGGTCGCGATTGACGAGACCGCGCTGGACGGGCCGCATGAAAAGATCGGCATCATCTTTCAGGAGGCGCGGCTTTTCCCCTGGCTGACTGTGCGCCGCAATGTGGGCTTTGGCCTTGCGGGCCTGCCGCATGCTGTCCGCGAGGCGCGGATCTCGGCCACGCTCGCGCGGGTGGGTCTTACTGATAAGGCGAATGCCCTGCCGCGGCAGCTTTCGGGCGGCCAGGCGCAGCGTGTCTCCATTGCCCGCGCGCTGGTCACCGAGCCGGAGGTCTTGCTTCTGGATGAACCCTTCTCGGCGCTGGATGCCTTCACCAAAGCCGATCTGCAGCAGCATCTCCTGCAGATCCACGCAAAAACCGAGCCAAGCCCGACCCTGATCATTGTCACCCATGATATCGAAGAGGCGATCCTGCTCGCCGACCGGGTCATCGTCATGTGCCCCAATCCTGGCCGGATTGCCGAGGATTTCCCGGTCGATCTGCCGCGCCGACGCGCAAGAGGCGACGAAGGGTTTGAGGCGCTGCGCCACCGGATCCTCGACACGCTCAATCTCAGCCATACTGCCTGACCCGGCAGAGCATTTGCTTCGGCCCCGTCTGCGTCCTAGCCTGTGGCGCAAGGGCTTTGCGAAAGGAACCCCATCATGACCACCGTCCGCCTCTGGACCGATGCCGAGGCTGAAGCCGATCCCCGTGTCAAAGCGGTGTTCGACGATATCCGTGCCACCCGGAAATCGGATTTCATCAATAATATCTGGCGCGCTTTAGCCAATCAGCCCGATACGCTGGACCGGCTCTGGGCTGGGCTCAAGGCGGTGATGGTCGCGCCGGGAAGCCTTGATCCGGTGGTGAAGGAGATGATCTATATCGCGGTGTCCAGTGCCAATGGCTGCGGCTATTGCGTGCATTCCCATACCGCAGCAGCGAAGGCCAAGGGCATGACCGGGGCGCAGCATGAGGAATTGCTGGCGGTGATCGGCATGGCCTCGCAGACCAATGCTCTGGTGACGGCGCTGCAGTTGCCCGTCGATCAGCAATTCCTGGTGGAGAGCTGATCCGATGGCCTCAGGCGCAGAAATCCCGACCCATACCGGCGCAATCATAGCCCGCAAACCCGGTGGCGCCGAGGTGCTGGAATGGGCCGAACTCCCCCTCGCGCCCCCCGGCCCCGGCGAGGTGCTGATCCGGCATGAGGCCATCGGGCTTAATTTCATCGACACCTATTTCCGCTCGGGCCTTTACCCCTGGCCGGGCGCGGTGCTGATCCCCGGGGCCGAGGCGGCCGGCGTGGTGATCGCCGTGGGCGAAGGCGTCACGCTGAAACCCGGCGCGCGTGTGGCTTATCTGGAGCGCACCGGCGCCGATGTGCATTACCGCGTGATGCCCGCCGACCGGCTTTTCCTTTTGCCCGACGGGATCACGGCGGATCTGGCGGCCTCGGTCCTTCTGAAAGGGCTGACGGCGGAGGCGCTGGTTTCTACCGTAGCGCCGGTGCGGGAAGGTCAGGTGGTGCTGGTCCATGCGGCGGCGGGCGGGGTCGGCTTGCTGCTCGGTCAATGGATCGCCTCGCTTGGGGCGCGGGCGATCGGGACCGTCGGGTCCGCTGAGAAGGCGCGGCTTGCGCTGGATCACGGCTATGATGCGGTGATCGAATACCGCCATGAGGATGTCGCCGCGCGGGTGGCGGATCTGACCGGCGGCGCGCTCTGTGACAGGGTCTTCGACTCGGTCGGGAAAGACACCTGGCGTGGCTCACTCGAAAGTCTGAAGCCGCGCGGGCATCTGGTGTCCTTCGGCCAGGCCTCGGGGCCGATAACCGGGTTTCAGGTCTCAGATCTGGCGAAAGGCTCAAAGACGCTCAGTCGCCCGGTGGTGTTCGACTATCTGACGACCCAGGAGGAACGCGCGGCCCGGGCGGCTGCGCTGTTTCATAGGCTTGCGGATGGCAGGCTTAAGGCGGGCGCTGCGGCGCGCTACCGTCTGCAAGACGCGGCTGAGGCGCATCGCGCGCTGGAATCTCGCGCGACCAGCGGGGCGGCGGTCCTGATCCCGGAAAATCCTTCTCTGTAAGGGCGGCGGCGCAGAAGAAAGCCTCTGCGCCGCGCAAAACAAAGAAACTGCCTTGATATTGTTGTATAAATCCAGCGGCAGTATCACAAAGAAGGGCCGTTGACTGCCCCCGAACCCCGGCATTTCAGGGTCGGAACTGGGGAGCAGAAGGGTGAGCATTCGGGGCCTTCGCGCGGCGCATCCGCGACGTGTTATCGGGCAGGAAACCATTGTCTTCGGGCTGGCGATTGCGCTTTTCGCGGGTTTTGCGCTGCTGCTCGACGGTTTCGCGGCACCGGCGAACCTTTTGAACATCCTGCGCTCCGTCGCCGTGCTGGGCATTCTGGCCGCCGGGATGGGGATCGTGGTGATCGGGCGCGGCATCGATCTGTCGATGGTCTCGGTCATGGTGGTGACGGTCGCGGTGCAGCTGCAGCTGATGCAAAGCGGCTGGGGCCTGTGGCCGGCGAGCGCGGTGGTTGCGCTGATGGCCATTGCGATTGGCGCGGCGAACGGGGCCATGGTCGCCTATGCGGGGGTGCCGGCACTTTTTGCGACGCTCGCCTCTGGCGCGTTTGTCTTTGGCTTTGTGCGCTCACAGATCCTGTCGCAGGATGTGGTCTATATCCCCGAAAACGCAACCGGGCTTTTGTCACTGGGAACGGCACGGGTGTTTGGCCTTCCGGTCGATGTGCTGGTGTTTCTGGCGGTGGTTCTGATCCTGATCGGGCTGTTGCGCTGGTCCAGGCCGGGGCGGTTTCTCTATCTCATGGGCGATAATTTCAACGCAGCGCGCACGATGGGCATCCCGGTGCGCCCGCTGATCGTTGCGGCCTTCACGCTCGCAGCGCTCCTTGCCTGGCTCGCGGGGCTGGCGAGTGCGATCAGCCTGCAAAGCATGAACACGCGGCTGGTCAATTCAGCGCTGCTTTATGACGTGGTGCTGGTCGTGGTGATCGGCGGCATCGGGCTTTCGGGCGGCAAGGGGGGCATGCGCAATGTCGTCGTCGGCGCCATGCTGATCGGGGTTCTCCTGAACGGCATGACCATCCTCAACCTGCCGAATATCCAGCAAAATCTTATCAAAGCGCTGATCTTGCTCGGCGCTATCATTCTCGACGGGCAACTGAACCCCCGAGATGAACAGACCAGTCAGCAAGGCGATATCTGACCTTTTCACCTTTCAGGGCGCTGCCGGATGCAGGCCCTTTTCCCGGAGGAACCACAATGTTCAAACCCCTTCGCCTTGCCGCCCTTGCCGGCAGCTGCGTCCTTACGCTCGCCTCTGGCGTCACCGCCCAGGACAGCAACCCCGGCCCCGAAGCCTATCGTTCGGCACTGGAAGGCAAGCGCGTGGTGCTGGTGCCGATGACGATGGGCTTTGACCTTGCCCAGGGCTGGAACCATTTCATCGGCGAAGAGGTCAGGCGTTTCGGCGGTATCTGGGAGACCCGTGACCCGAACTGGAGCGTGGATGCCGGGGCGCAGGCGATCACCGATCTGATTTCCTCGCCCGACAAGCCCGATGTGCTGATCGTACAGACGCCGGACCTCAATTCTTACTCGCGGCTCTTTAAACGCGCACAGGAGGCGGGGATTTTCGTCGTTCAGCTTGATAACCCGTCGAATTTCGCCTCGGATATCTTTGCCGGGTCGGATTGGAAAAAGCTTGGCGCGCTGGAGACCCAGGCGGTGATCGATCATTGCGGCGAGGGGTCATCGAAAAAGATCGGCGTGATCCAGGGCGATCAGGTCAATGCCTCGTCGTTGTATCAGTGGGAGGGTGTGCAGGAAGTGCTGGCCGCGAATCCCGGCTGGGTGGTCGCAGGCACTGCGGATTCGAACTGGGATCCGACCACAGCGCGTAATGCTGCGGCGACAATCCTGCAGCAAAACCCCGATATTTGCGGCATCGTTGATTTCTGGGATGCGACCGCGCAAGGGACCGCAGCCGCGATCCGTGACGCAGGGCTGCAAGACAAGGTCTTTATCGCCACCACCGGCTCGGGCGAGGCGATTGACTGCAAGCTGATCGAAGACGGCACCTTTGGCGCGATTGTGACCTCGGAACTGCCGCGCCAGTCGCAGGATGTGGTCGCCGCGATCAAGGTCCTGCTGCAAAGCGGCATCAAGCCCGGTGAGAGCAAAAACTACCTCTACACCTATGAGGTCGCGCGTACCAAAGCCGATCTGACCCCGACCACCTGCTGGAGCCAGGCCGCTATCGAGGCCGCCGCGAAGAACTGATCCTGACAGGGCCCGGCCTGATGGTCTGGCCCCCATTCGCCACACTGGAATTCCCCAAGAAAGCCGCAAGATGAGCCTGCGCGAAACCCTGATCCGCCTGCGCTATAACCGGGTGCCGGACCACCTTCTGGGCGAAATCCTCTCGAAAAGCTGGACCGACAATCTGGTTCCCTTTGCCTTTCTGCTGGCGGTGGTGATCTCCTTCGGGACGCTTTTGCCGGGCTTTTTCGCGGCATCGAGCCTGATTGATACCACGCGGCAGCTGGGTGAATTCCTGATCGTGGTGCTCGGCCTGACGGTGGTCATTATCGCGGGCGGAATCGACCTTTCGGTCGGCTCGATCTTTGCGCTGGCGGCCTTCGCGGTGCTCTCTGTCATCTATATTGCCGAGGGGCCGGTCTGGCTGGCGCTGATTGCCGGCCTTGGCGCGGGCGCAGCTTTTGGCGCGCTGAACGGGGTTCTGATCGGCTATCTGCGGCTGCGCGCGTTTCTGACGACACTGGTCACGCTGATCATTGGCCGCTCGCTTTACGATATCCTGATTACCGCCTGGGGCACCCGGATCCAAAGCTCGCCGGTCTGGAATGATACCTTCGACGGGATCGGCAGCGGCAGCCTCTGGTTCCTGCCGCTTTCTGCCCTGATCGCGGTTTTTTTCGCCATCACCGCGCATCTGGTGATGAGCCGTTCGCGGATCGGCTGGCATTTCATGGCGGTTGGTGGGGCAAGGCGTTCGGCCTTCAATGCCGGGATCAATGTCCGTCGCACTGTGTTCCTGTCTTACGTTATCTCGGGGTTGGCCTGTGGGCTGGCGGGGTTCCTTTTCGCCGCGCGCCTTTCCGGGATAGGGCCTGGAACCGGCCTCGGGATGGAGCTTGCTGCGCTGACGGCGGCGGTGGTCGGTGGCAATAGCCTGGGTGGTGGGCGCGGCTCGGTCGTCAAAGGGGTGCTGGGGGCGATTGCGGTCCTGCTGACCACCAACGGGCTGATCCGCATGGGGGCTGGCACCGGCACCAGCCAGATGATCGTCGGCCTGATGCTCGGCGCGGCGATCATCCTGGATATGCGCTGGCTGAAAAACCGCCACAAAGTCCTGTCCGAGATCTATGTCGCCCCATTGCACCACGCTATGGCTCCGGCGATCCCGGCTCTGCCCGGCTCGGGTACGGCCTTCGCGCTGAATGACCGGCTGGCGGGGGCGGAGGCAATTGCGCTCGGCACGGTCGAGGGGCCAGAGGATGTAATCCTTGACGAGGCTGACAATCTTTATGCCGGAACCCGCCATGGCGAGATCGTGAAATGGTTCGCCCCCGATTACACCCGTTCAGAGATTTTCGCCCATATCGGCGGCTTCCCCCTCGGCCTTGCCATGACGCGCGATCAGCGGGTGATCTCCTGCGTCGGTGCCATGGGGCTTTACGGTGTGACGCAAGCGGGCGAGGTCTCGGAACTGACCACGGAAACCGGGCGCTCGCTTTTCTCGGTGGTTGATGACGCGCGGCTGCGCGACCCGAATGACCTTGATATCGCGCCTGATGGCCGGATCTGGTTCACCGATTCCACGACGCGCTATGACGCGCATGACTGGGCGCTGGATTCGATTGAGAGCCGCCCGACCGGGCGTCTGCTGGTCTATGACCCGAAAACCGGCACCACCCGGACCATGCTCAGGGGCCTGCGCTACGCCAATGGCGTCTGTCTCTCGCATGATGGTCAGTCGCTGCTGATTGCCGAAAGCTGGGCCTGCACGGTGCATCGCTACTGGATTTCCGGCCCCAGGGCCGGGCAGCTGGAGACCGTGATCAAGGACATGCCGGGCTATCCCGACAATATCAACCGCGCCTCGGACGGGACCTATTGGATGGCCTGGCTCGGCATGCGAACGCCCAGCTTTGACCTTGCCTTGCGGCATCCCGGGATGCGCAAACGCATGACGCGTAACCTGCCGCAGGATGACTGGCTCTTCCCGAATATCAATACCGGCGGGGTGGTGAAATTCGACGATAACGGGCGGATCCTCGGCACTTTGGGCGATCTCGGCGGGCTGTCGCATCCGATGGTGACCTCGATGCGCGAACATAAGGGCTGGCTTTATATCGGCGGCATCCTGAACAATCGGATCGGGCGCATCCGGTTAGAGGGCGCCGATCCGACCTGGACCAGCTGGCAATCCTACTGGGGGCCGGGGGCATGAGCCGGATCAGTCTGCTTGACCGCCTGCTCGAGCCGTTCCGCGGTCAGGCGATCACCATCCCGCCCTATGACGGCGCCTGGAAGCCCGATACGCGGCTTGAGACAGCGGCGCCGGTCGCGGTTTTGCCGGGCGCTGACACCCTCGCGCGTGACGCTGCGGGAGGGGTCTGGGCCAGCGCCGGGCCGGTGCTTTATCGCCTGACCCCTGCGGGGGCTGAGGCGGTGGAAACCTATCCCGCCCCGATCACGGCGATAACCGGATTCCAGGGCGGTCTTGCGCTGGCTTTAGAGGATGGCGGGCTTATCCTGCGGGGCGGGGCAGGGAGCCGCGATCTGCGCAGCGCCTTCCCCCGTCCTGTTTCCGCAACCGCGCTGATGGAAGACAATGGCGCGCTGATCATCGCCGAAGGCTCGGCCACGCATAAAGCGGGCGACTGGGTTGCCGCCCTGATGCGCAAGGCCGGGGACGGCGGGCTCTGGCGGCTGGAGCCTGACGCGCTGCGCGCCGAACAGATCGCCACGCGCCTTGCCTGGCCTTCGGGCCTGGCGCGCGCGCAGGATGGCAGCATCGTGCTGGCCGAGGCCTTCGCGCATCGGTTGACGGCGCTGACACCCAAGGGCGCGCGCAAGCTTCTTGACCGTATCCCCGGCTATCCGGGTCGGCTCTCTCCTGCGCTGAATGGCGGCTGGTGGCTGGCCATTTTCGCGCCGCGCAACCGCCTTGTGGAGCTTGTGCTGCAGGAAAACCATTTCCGCGCCGATATGCTGGCGACGGTCCCGCAGGAGCATTGGATTGCCCCCGCGCTCTCTGTCGGCCACAGCTTTCTGGAGCCACTGCAGCGCGGCGGCGTGCGCACCATGGGTCTGCGCAAACCCTGGGCGCCGGCGCGGTCTTACGGGCTGGTGGCGCGGCTTGATGCCGGATTTGGCGTGCTGGAAAGCTACCATTCCCGCG
Source organism: Rhodobacter sp. 24-YEA-8 (assembly GCF_900105075.1). Classification (NCBI taxonomy): domain Bacteria; kingdom Pseudomonadati; phylum Pseudomonadota; class Alphaproteobacteria; order Rhodobacterales; genus Rhodobacter; species Rhodobacter sp. 24-YEA-8. Next base: position 367,036 of record NZ_FNSK01000002.1, on the reverse strand, counting down.
CAGACGGGCGCAGGCATGGCGCGGTCGCGGTGCTTGATCTGCCGGGCCAGACCCTTGTCGCGCTGAAAGGCGCGGGCGAGATCGTCGACATTGCCGAAGCGGAGGAAGCCCGATGACCGCGATCCTGTCCACAAAGGCCATTAGCAAGGCGTTTCACGGCAATATCGCGGTGGATCAGGTGGATTTCGACCTGTTTCCCGGCGAAATCCATGCGCTTTTGGGCGAGAACGGCGCCGGGAAATCCACCTTTTCCAAGCTTCTGGCCGGGGTCTACCCGCCCGATAGTGGCGAGATCCGCCTTGCGGGCCAGCCTTTCAAAGCAATCGGCCCGGGTGACGCACTCGGGCAACGCATCGCCATGGTCTACCAGGAGACCAGCCTCGTCCCCTCGATGACCGTGGCGCAGAACCTGTTCCTTGGCCAGGAGAAAGCCTTCAACCGCCTGCGCGGCGTCACAATTGCTGCGCAGCAGTTCTTGCAATCCCTGAACTTCACCGTCGATCCCACGGCGCTGGTCTCAAGCCTCGGCGCGGCCAAACGCCAGATGGTCGAGATCGCCCGTGCTGTGCGGCTCAACGCGCGGATCATCATCTTTGACGAGCCGACCGCGACCCTCACCCCCGAGGAGCGCCGTCATTTCTTCGCCCTGCTGGCACGGCTGCAAAAGCGCGGTGTGGCGATCATCTTCATCACCCATGCACTGGAAGAGGCGCTGCAGGTCTCGGATCGGATCACCGTTATGCGCGATGGCAAGCGGGTGCTGACTGCGGCGGCGCAGGGTCTGACGCAGGCCGGTATTATCGAGGCCATGGTCGGGCGCGACGTGGCGGCGGATTTTGCACCCCGCGACAGCATTCGCCCGCCGGGGGCGCGGGTCCTTTCGGTCGAGGATGTCTCGATGGGGGCGCTGGTCAGGAATACGTCATTCTCGGTCTTCGCGGGGCAGGTGACGGGTCTGTTCGGGCTTGTTGGCTCGGGCCGGACCGAGACGGCAAAGATCATCGCGGGGGTTCTGAAACGCGATTTTCTGCGCGGAGGGCAGGTGGAATATCAGGGGGGGGCGGTGCGCTACGCGACCCCCGGTCCGGCGGTGGCGGACGGCATCGTCTATGTCACCGAGGACCGCAAGCAGGAGGGTTTTTTCGAGAATATGACCGTCGCGGAGAACCTTTATGCTGGGCTGCTCGCGGCAGGGCTTAACCGCTTCCCCTGGGTCTCAACTGCGGAAATGCGCGAGCTCGCGGCGCAATGGTCCGCGCGTCTCGTGATCCGCTCGATTGATCCGGGCGCGCGGGTGGTGGAGCTTTCGGGCGGCAATCAGCAAAAGGTGGTGATCGGCAAGGCTTTGATCCAAAATCCGAAACTGGTGATCTTTGATGAGCCGACAAGGGGCGTCGATATTGGTGCGGTGGCCGAGATCCACGCACTGATCGAAAGCCTCGCGGAGCAGGGCATCGCGGTGATCGTGATCTCGTCCTACCTCCCCGAGATCCTGAAGCTTTCCGATCGGATCCTTGTCTGCCGCCAGGGGCGCGTGGTCGAAGAATTCAGCCCGACGGATGCCAGCAGTGAGCGCATACTCTATGCGGCAGTGCATTGACTGTCGGAGCGTTGCGGCCCGGCAATCGGGGCGCGCCGCAACGCGGATGGCGGGATCCATCCCGCCATCATGGCAGACCGCCATGCGACTATGATCGCAGGCATTGATCCTTTTTACACTTCACCCGCCTCACGGCCCTGACTTTGACCTCGCGGCGGAGCTTCCGTCTCGTCATATCCGCACGTCAGCTCCCTGGTCACGATCTTATCTTCGTGTCCGGAAAACCGACGGCAGATCCTACCCAGGACTTACGACCGGAGCCGCCTTTGCCTACCAGATCTGCGCGGGTGAAAGCGGGCTCGTTGTCATATTCAGCCCGCCGCGCACTCTGAGGCGCACATAGGCGGCCCGGGCGAGCGCATCACAGTCGTCAAGGCTGCGCTCCATCCAGCGTGTGCTGAAATCCGACAGCAGGCGGCAGGCAAGATCGCGTTCCCCCGCTGCGCTCAGCAGGCCCGAGGCCCGCAGCGTCTCAGGCAGATCGGCACGGATCAGCGCCTCAAGATCGCGCCAGTGGCTGTAGATTTCGGGCAGCAGCGCCTCGCCATCCTGAAAGGCCAGATGCATAAGTTTGCGGAACTGATAGACCGCACCATCGGCACTTTCGATCCCCTGCGGGATCCGAGAAACCACCTCGGGCGACTTCACTTCCTTGCGGCGATCGAGGAAACGGCCGCTTTCGCCTTCGGTCAGATGGCGGTGCTGGCGATAGGCCGGAGGGACCTCGTCCATTCCAAGGAAGACCGGCGTCAGCGGCGCGGCAACCGGGCCAATGGCGGCATGCCACATCATCCTTTGCTCCGGGAAGTCGGGTTCCGTCAGCGGCACGATCTGTCCATAACCGGCGGTATCCCCGGTCAGCTTTTCGGTCGCGATGGCCCAGACAATATCTTCGATTCCAAGCTTTTCGGGGCGGGCGGCGCGGGACTGCATCTCGGCCTCGATCCAGGCCTGACCTTCCCAGCGACCCTTGCCATCGCCATAGACGGCATTGACGTCAAAGGCGCCTGTGGCCGGATCGTACCAGCCCAGATCAATGGCCGTGCTGATGAAATGCGGTGGGAACAGGAAATTTTCGTCCGGCACTGCCGGGATCTGTCCGATATAGCCCGGGCGGGAGACGCGGATACTGCTGTCACCCAGCCGCTCGGCGACCCAGAGACGCCGGCCGCCGGCGAATTCAATCACGACCCAGGCTTCCTTGCCATCCGCGATGATATGCGAATTCCCGCCATAGGTCGAATAGCCGTGGCTCGCGATCAGATCGCCGATGATCTGCACCCCTTCGCGGGCGGTGCGGGCGCGTTCCAGAACGATGCGCGCCAGATCCGAATAGTTGGGGCCGGTCTGATCCTTTGGCGTCATCGCAATCAGCCGCTCGGACGAGGTTGACCATATGTCGCGCACAGCGACTCCGTATTCGTTCAGCCCGCCATTGGTCAGCGGGCAGGGCACGCCAAGATAATGGCTGTAGCTGACCCGCATATGGCGAAATGTGCTGGCAACCTGCGGAATCTCCGAAAGCAGGCCCGGCATCAGCGCCGCAGGCGTCACCCCGACGGTGATTGTCGCCTCCGGCGCATGGCTGGCTGCAGGGATGATTTCGAGCCAGTGGCTTGACGGTTCATCGCCATAGCCAGCCAGATAGGGAAGACCGTCGGCCGTATGGGCGCGGCCGATGTAAATACCGTAACTCATGGAACGTCCTTGTCGTCTCTGCTGCTGTCCGGGATCAGCCGGAAAGCGGGAAGTGGCAGGCAAAAACCCGGTCAGTGCCTTCGGCCTGATGGGCCGGCTTAAGCTGGTGGCACATTGGCTGGGCCAGCGGGCAGCGGGTCACGAAATCACAGCCCTTTGGCCGGTTCAGCAGGCTGGGCACCTCGCCTGCAAGACCCAGACCGCTCTGGCGCTGATCGGGATCGGGCTGCGCGATCCCCTTCAGCAGCGACGCGGTATAGGGATGGCGGCATTCGCGGAAGATCGCGTCTGTCGGTCCTTCTTCCACGATACGGCCAAGATACATGATCGCGATACGGTCGCTGATATGGCGGACCACCGGCAGATTATGGGTGATGATCAGGTAGCCGAGGTTAAAGCTGCTCTGCAGCCCGGCCATCAGATTAAGCACCTCACCCTGAACCGAGACATCAAGCCCGGCAGTCGGTTCATCGGCCAGAAGAAGACGCGGGCTCAGCGCCAGGGCCCGTGCCACCCCGACGCGCCTCGCCTGGCCGCCTGACAGCTGATGCGGATGGCGCGACAAAAGGGCCTTTGGCAGCCGCACCATATCCGCAAGGCGCTCAACCTCGGCGTCAAGATTGCGCCCGCCCTCACCATGAATCTGGAACGGCTCGGCGATCAGGGCGCGCACGGTTTTGCGCGGCGAGAGCGAGCCATTCGGGTCCTGGAACATCATCGCCATATTGCGGCGCAGGGGCTTGAAGGCGCGTTCGGGCATGTTCTGCACCTCAGTCCCGTCAAACAACACCTTGCCGGAGGTCACGGGAACCAGGTTCAGAATGGCCCTGCCAAGCGTGCTTTTGCCCGAGCCGCTTTCCCCGACAAGGCCCAGCGTTTCCCCCGCGCGAAGCCGCAGGCTGACATCGAGCACGGCATCCAGCCCGCGCGGGGCCCGCCGCGCAAGTTTTGCGGCGAGCTGGCTGCCGATCTGGAAGCGAACGCCCAGATCAGACACTTCCAGAAGCGGCGCGGCGCTGTCCTGCGCTGCTACCGGCGCGCGCGGCGGTGACGTGATGACAGCGGCCGGTACCGATGCCGGTTGTTCACTGCGCCAGCAGCGCACCATTGCGGTCTCATCGCGGCGCACTTCCGGCGGCGCGCTCTCACGACATTCCGCGACGGCCTGGCCGCAGCGGGGGGCAAATATGCAGCCCGTCGGCAAGGCAATCAGATCGGGCAGATCGCCCGGAATGATCGGCAGCCGGCTGACCCGTTCGGGGATCCGCGCCGGATCGCATTCCAGCAATGCGCGGGTATAGGGATGTTGCGGCGCATGGAAAATCTGCGAGACGGTGCCGGTTTCGACCACTTCTCCCGCATACATCACCACAACATCGTCGCAAAGCTGCGCAATCAGACCCAGATTATGTGAGACCACCGCCATGGTGGTTTCGCTGTCGCGCTGAAGATTGCGCAAAAGCTCTATGATCTGCGCCTCCATCGTCACATCAAGCGCGGTGGTCGGCTCGTCCGCCAGCAAAAGATTAGGCCCGGTCAGCAGCGCCATAGCGATGCCGGCCCGCTGCCGCATTCCACCGGAAAACTCATGCGGATAGCGGCCCAGCCGATAGCCCGGATCCGGAATTCCCACCTTCCCCAGCATTTCCGCGGCAGCCTTGCGCTTGGCGCTGCGGCTCATCCTGCGGCGCCGGTAAAGCAGGTCGCGCATCTGGGTGCCATAGGTCAGCAAAGGCGCCTGAGAGGTCATCGGGTCCTGGAAGACGACCGAGATTTCCTCCCCCCGCAGTGCGCGGCGCGCGCGCTCGGAAAGACGCAGAATGTCACGGCCCTCATAGCGGATCGTGCCGCCGGTGATCTCGGAATTTGCCGCCAGCAGCCCCATGACAGACCACAGGACCGAGCTTTTTCCCGAGCCGCTTTCGCCGACGATGCCGGTGATGCGGCCCTTGCGCAGATCAAAGCTGATATTGCGCAGGGCCTTCATACGGCCCTGGCTGGTCTGGAAATCGACCGAGAGCCCCCTGATCTCAAGCAGGTTTTCCATCGTCAGCGTGCCTTGTTCATGCGCGGATCGAAGGCATCCCGAAGGCCTTCGGCAAAGAATGTGAAGCCAAGCGTGGTCAGCACCAGCGGCAGGCCCGCCATCAGCACCATCCAGGGAGAGTCGCGGATCACCAGATAGCCGTCATTGAGCAGCGTTCCCCAGCTGGCCAGCGGCGGCCGTACCCCCAGCCCGAGGAAGGAAAGCCCCGCCTCCAGCGCAACTACCGCCGGCACATCCATGGCGGCAAGGATCAGCAGCGGCCCCATGATATTGGGCAGGATATGGTGCAGCATGATCCGCAGGGTCGATGCCCCCAGCGAGCGTTCAGCCATCACGAAATCGGTGCCACGCAGCGCCAGCGCCGCTGTGCGCGTCACCCTGGCATATTGCGGGATCGAGGTCAGGATGACGATGGCCATCACCAGCGCAAGGCTCGGCCCGGTCAGTGCTACCATGGCAAGGCCCAGAATGATGGTCGGGAAAGAGCGGATCGCGTCGAACAGCAACAGCAGCAGCTGATCGAGCCAGCGCGGCCCGAAGGCCGCCATCATGCCCAGCATCAGCCCCAGAACCAGCGAGATCGTCACGCCGACGGTTGCGATCAGCAAAGCGATGCGGCCGCCATAAAGAATGCGCGACAATGTATCGCGTCCCAGCTGGTCGGTGCCGGCAAGATGCTGCCAGCCGGGGGCGGACAGCCGGGCCGGAATATCCATCGCATTCGGATCATAGGGCGCGATCAGGGGTGCAAGAAGTGCCGAAAGGCAGAACAGCAGCACCAGCGCCAGCCCGATCATGGCCTGACGGTTTGACAGAAAGGCGGCAATCTGGCGGCGGCGCTCATTGCGGGCACCGCGCCCCGCAGCAAAGCCGGAATCAGAGCGAGTTTCGGACACGGGGGTCGATCCAGCTGATAAGAAGGTCTGAGATAAGCACGACCAGGATGTAAAGCGCGGTGGTCACCACCACAGTGCCCTGGACGATCGGGAAGTTACGCGCCTGCACGGCGTCATAGAGCAGTTTGCCGATGCCCGGCCGGGCAAAAATCACCTCGGCGAAAACGGCCGAAGACACGAGGCCTCCGAAGCCCATGCCGATCAGCGTGATCGTGGGCAGAACGGCCACCGGCAGGGCATAACCAAAAACGATGCGCGAAGGCCGCAGGCCGAAGGCACGGGCCGAACGGATATAGGGCTCGCCCATCACCTCCAGCATCGACGCGCGCACCATTCGTGCCAGATAGCCGACCCAGCCCACCCCGACTGCGAAAGCGGGCAGAATAAGATGACGCAGCTGGCTGGTGATATTGCCGGACTGGCCCGCGCTCATCGCCGGCAGCCAGTTCAGCTGAACCGAAAGGATCAGCAGGGACCAGATCGCCATCAGGAAGGAGGGGATTGCAATTGTTCCGACCGAAAGGACGCCGGTCACCCGGTCCAGCCAGCCGTTTGGCCGTACCGCTGCCAGACAGCCCAGCGGAATGCCGATCACAATGGCCCAGCCCATCGCACCGGCCATCAGGGCCAGCGTATAGCCGATCTGCTCGCCGATGATGGCCGAGACAGCCCGGCCCGAAAAGATATCCTCGCCCAGATCGCCGGAAAACAGGCTGCGCGCATAGGTGAGGAACTGTACCCAGACCGGCTGGTCGAGATTCATCTTGGCAGTATAGCGCGCAATGGCCTCGGGTGTCGCCTGGGGCCCGAGCGCAATCGTGACCGGATTGCCCTTTACCAGCCGCAGCAGGGCAAAGAGCGTGATCACAACCGTCGTCACAATGGCAAATGCCAATCCGACGCGCTTTATGAGATATGCAATCATCAGAGTTCCGTCGAATTCGCCTGCCCCCGCCGGAATGGCGGGGGCCACAGTCAGCTGTTATCGCCGCTCAGGCAGGCTGAAACAGCCGGTAGTCCTGCTGCCCCGAAGGCGAGATCCGCACCGCAACATCGGTTTTGTGGATGTAATAGCGCGGCTCATGGCAGAGCCAGACATAGGCACCAGTCTCTTCCATGAGATCCTGGAGCCGCAGATAGATGTCATTGCGGATCGCCGGGTCGGTTTCGGCAATCCCCTTCTCGACCAGGGCGTCATATTCCGGGTTGGTCCAGCGTTCCCAGTTCCATTCGCCGATCTGAGACGAGACGAACCACTGCGTCGCTTCATAGGGATCGGGCACGCTGCCAAACCGCATGATCCACAGCTGCAGATCTTTCCAGGTGTCACCGGCAGATTCCATGCCCATTTCCCAGAAGCTGCCGCTGTCCATCGGGATGATTTCCAGCGTGATCCCGATCATCGCCAGATTGGCCTGGATGATCTGCGCGGCCAGCATCGGCTGCTGCTGGTTCAGCACCCTGAGGCTGAGCTGCAGCCCGCTGACCCCGGCCTCATCCAGCAGCGCCTGCGCTGCGGCGACATCAAATGTGTAGAACTTTGTTGCGCTGCGATGGCCGATCAGCCCCGGGCAGACCACCCCATAGGACCGGCTCGCGACATTCGAATAGGCGGCCGCAATGATCGCGTCGCAATCCACCGCATGCTGGATTGCGCGGCGCACACGAATATCCTGCAGGAGCGGATGTTCGGTGTTCATACCGAGCCACATGAAGTTCAGCTCGCCGGCCTTGGTCAGTGCCGAATTTTCCGGAACAGATGTCTGGTAGCGCGCGACCGCATCCGAAGCGATCTGGGTGATATCCAGCTCGCCGGCCTCATAGGCCAGTTCGGTCGCCTTGACCTGCGAGATGATATAAGACTGCACCTCATCAAAGGCAGGCTTCGGCCCGGTCCAGTCAGGATTTGGCAGGAACCTGACCATCTGACCGGGGATGTTCTCGATCCGGTAGGGGCCGCAGATGGCGGGGAATTCGGTGGTGAAACGGCCCCCCACATCCGCCATCGCCTTTTCACACAGAATGGCCCCTGGTCCATGGCAGAGCGTTACAAGGAAGAAGGGCGCGAATGCGTTCTTCAGAACGATCGTCCCGGTGCGCTCGCCGGTGACCTCGACATGGTCGAGCACCTCAAAGTAGCCGCCCCATTCCGAATCTTTCATCCGCTCATAAGAGAATTTGACATCCGATGCGCGCAGCGGGCCATAGTCGCCGGACCAGTTCAGCCCCTCGGTCAGTTCAAAATCGATATGGGTCGGATCACGCAGTTCCAGCCGGGTCACGTAGACGGTCGGTTCCCAGTCGAGCACACCGTCTCTGGTGACATATTGCGCGAGGAAGGGCAGACATTGCTTCTGCACTTCGATCTCGAGCCCGCCGGTCATATAGCCGGGGTCAAGGATCTTGATATCCCCGTCCTGGCGTACCCGCAGCAGTGGGCGAGTCGAAGCGCCAGCCTCCTGAGCCATGGCATGCCGCAAGGGCAGCCCGATGCCGGCAAGCGCGGAAAACGCAGTGCCCGTTGCGAGAAAGCCCCGCCGTGTAAAGCCGAAACGACTCATGATTCTCATTCCCTGGATATTATTTTTTAAGGAAACTCGCATCAGACCCTCCTCTTTTCCAGTCTGTTGTCCTTCGCGACTTGACGCGAATTACGCTTCAATGTGATGTAGAATCATGGAAGATGATTTCCCGCGAAACCTGTCACTGCTTTGCAGCTATCACCATTCGGTGGCAGAGGCTTGCCGTCGGCTGAAAATGAACCGGCAGCAGTTCAACAAATATCTCAACGGCCAAAGCCGGCCTTCGCGGCGCAACATGCGCCGGCTCTGCGATTTCTTCGGGGTAACCGAGACCGAGATCCTGATGGAGCCATCGCAGCTTGAGCAGATCATCTCGTTGCGGCGCGTACCCGATCCCCAGCCGCAACCGGGTGAAGCCAGCGCGCATGTCAAGGCGCTTTACCGTCACAGCCAGTCGCTCGAAAAATATGTCGGCTATTATTACAGGTATTTTTATTCTTTTGGTAACAATGGCTTAATCACGAAGTCTCTCGTCTCGGTCTATCGGCGCAATGACCGCTATTACTGGAAGAACATCGAGATCATGCGCGATCCGGCGACCGGGAAAGTCGTCGGGCTCAGCAAATACAGCGGTGTCCTGCTCTATCTCGCCGACCGTATCCATGTCATCGAATATGAGACGCTTGACTTTAAATCCCTGACCCAGGTCACGCTCTATCCCAGCTATCGTCATCAGCTGCTCCGGCTGATGGGCATCCAGACGGGTGGTCCAACCCGCCGTGGGCGCAAACCCGGGGCGTCAAAAGTGGCGCTTGATTACCTTGGCCGCAGTATCGACCTGCGCAAGGCCCTGCGGGCGGTGGGCGTCTTCCCGCCGCTGGCTGCAGCATTGCCGGCCGATATCCCCGATCTGGTGATGAACCGGATCGAACCAGGCGCCTATGTGCTGGAAGTGGACGAACCCTGAGCCCCCAATCAGCCCCCCATTCACGGCGTTTCGCCCGGAGCGAAGTGCAGGACATGGCTGAGGTTATGAGCCGGGGAAGATCGCTGCGCTGAGGTAAGGGTCAGCAACATAGTGCTGATGCAGAGAGCCGCCCCCGGGATGCGGTGGGCGGCTCCTGCTCCATCAGCGCCGAAATGCGCTACACAACCTGCAGGGCTTCAGCACAAAGGATGCGCGAATACTTGCACGCTCTGAACTGATCCGCGCAGCCGGGTTGCGTCAGGTCTTTGAGACGCAGCGATAGGTCACATCAAAGCCAAAGGTCGATTTCTGTTCCATTCCGGTCAGAACAGCCTGCCTGCCTGAACGCGCACACTCGCTTTGTGCCAGCATGTCATAGCGGTCAGGCGGGCTCTTTCGCGTGGCGTCGATCAGCCCGTGCAGCACAACTCCATCGGTGGTGCTGCGCAGAATTCTCACCGGCTCTTCGGGCCCGGTGCCGCTGACGCAGGCCGCCTGTGTTGCGGCAAGCAACGCGATCAGCGACAGTCGGGGCAGCGGCAGTCGGGTCAGGGTCCTGATCATACTGATACCTCTCTCAATCGGCAGGCTCGAAACGGAAAGGCTCTGCGGCGACAAATTCTGCCGAGACCTCGCCCGAGCGGATGCTGCCCATATCCACGCCCAGATCCAGCTGACGCACGCCACTGCCCTCGGCAAAGTCCAGCTGCTTCAGATCGACCCAGAACACATTGGGTGAGATCGCGGATTCGACATAGAACAGCCGGTCCTTCTGATCCGCCACCACCCGCCAGCGCGTGGTCGACAGGTTCGGCGCGTCCGGTGTCGAAATCCCGTAAGGCACCGAGGCATTACGGATCACGCTGAAGGCCGCTGCCGCTGCTTCGCGCGGGTCATCCGATTGCACGACCATGTCGATATAGGTGCCGGCGCGCACGAAACGGTCAGCGGCGCGGGTGGTGCCGGGCAGCACTTCACGCGGATTGACGCCCTTCCAGTAGGAGGCAAGTGCCAGCTGCTCGTCATAGGGCGGGTCATTGGTCATGACGTTGAATTCGGGCCCGTGATGGATCCGCAATTCGCCATTGATCCATTCCAGAATGGCACTGTCACCGCTCGCATCCGACAAAGACAGATGCACGGTCGTCAGCCGCCCGGGCTGCACCGGCACGTCCTTGGTCACGACATGGAAGGGCCGCGCCTCCAGATCCGCCACCGCCTCGGCAACGGTCGCGTAATTATCCATGAAATACTGCGCCCAGAGCGAGAGCGACATCTGCGGTGTCTGGCCATCATCCTCGGGGTAATCCGAGGCCACCAGCCAGAGCATATTGGCGACCAGCCCCGCCTCGTTCATGCCGTCGACAGTGGCGATGTCATAGCCCGAGACGATCAGGCTGCCATATTTCGAGGTCCATTCCAGCGAGCGCGGACCAGCCTCGCCGGTGCGGGTCATGCCGCGCGGAAAGACCCAGAGATTGGAGATCATCGGCATGCTCCAGTCCATGGATCGCGCGGTCAGCACGCGGCCATCGGGCCCGTGATAGACGACGCGGGTGCAGGCTTCGGCAATCGGGGCGACCCCGACGGCGAGAGCAAGCGCGAGGGTAAAGGCTTTGATCATCTGTTTCTCCTCAGAACCGCCAGGTCGCGCCGAAAAGCGGCCCGCCCATGCGCACATCAACCACGGTGCCGCCGCTGCGGTAATCGACATTCAGCTGCCGGTAACCGAAGGACAGCCAGAGATTGTCATTCACTTCATAATTGACCGTCGCAAGAACCTGGCTGGTGCTTTCCGAGCCAACCCCGAAGCCACCGAAATCGGCATAGACCAGCGCCGACCATTGTGGGGCCAGCGCGATATTGGCGCGGGCCGCGAGGATCGGATCGACGAAATCCCTGCCCGGCGAGGCCTGCATCATGCCGCCCGCAACGGTGACGCTGCTTTTGATGCTGAAGGCCCGGGCACCGCCCAGCAGATCGAGGGTAAAGGCCTCATTCTGCACCGCCCGCCAGCCCGCCAGCAGGGTCAGCGAGCGCTGCGTCAGCTTGCCCTCGGCCGGCAGACCCGGCGGCAGATGGCCGGATTTCGAACTTGAAGACCAGCTCAGATCCCCCATGACCACCAGCCGGTCGCGCCGCGCATAGCCCGAAAGGAAAAAAGCCCCATCAACATCTTTAGTAACGTCGGAAAAACCCTTTTTGAAGGACAGCGTCGGCGCGCCCGTAAAGGGGGTGACATCGCCGCCAAAGCCTGCAGCCCAGACATAGGGGGTGATCTGGCCCGACCAGTCTTCGGCCAGAGCCGCCGTTGATCCAAGGGCGAGAATGGCTGCAGCCCCCAGCAGATTGCGGATCATGTCATTCTCCTCACAGGCTGTTTTTGAATATGCGGCCACCCTTGAGGATGACCCGCAGATTGCTGCTGTCGGCCAGCCAGTCGAGCCCAGCCTCGGCATCGCCATCGACCACCAGAAGATCGGCCAGGGCGCCCTCGGCAATCACGCCCAGCCGCCCGTCATAGGGCGCGCGTGCCCCCGACAGAGCCAGCAGGTCACCCGCCGCCCCTGTCGCCCGGTGCAGCGCCGCAAGTGGCGACATGAAGCGGGCCAGCTTGGTCAGCTGCTTCGCCTGGGTTTCGCCGCCGCCGTAAAGGATATCTGTGCCGAACGCCCAGTTGACCTTGTGCTTGTCGGCCCATTCAAAGGCCCGCATCGTGCCCTCGGCCACCATTTTCTGCGCGGCAATCGCCTTGGGATCGGTGTATTTATTCGCATCCTCATCGGCGAGGAACGGCTGGATCGACCACCAGGTGCCATTATCCGCCATCATGCGGACAGTGTCCTCATCCGCCAGCTGGCCATGTTCGATCGATTTCACGCCTGCTTTGATACAGCGCTGGATCCCGGCCGAGGTATAGACATGGGCGCAGACATAGGTGCCCCAGTCGGTCGCGGCATCTACTGCGGCCCGCATCTCTTCCAGCGTGAACTGCAGCGATTCCAGCGGGTCATATTGCGAGGCCACGCCGCCGCCCGCGGTGATCTTGATCTGGCTCGCGCCCTTCATCAGTTGCTCGCGGGTGCGGCGCAGCACCTCGGGCACGCCGTCAGCCAGCGCCGACATGCCGGCTTTGGTCGCGTAATCGGGCTGGTCGACCGGCATCATCGGCAGCGAGTTCTGAAAGCGGAAATCGCCATGGCCCGAGGTCTGGCTGATGATCGCACCTGCGGGGAAGATGCGCGGACCGGTCACCACGCCGCGATCCACCGCTGCCTGAAGGCCAAAGGCCGGGCCCCCGACATCGCGCACGGTTGTAAAACCGCGCATCAGCGTCGCGCCCGCCTCTTTTCCCGCCATCAGGTGCAGGAAGCCGATATCCTGGGTCATCGCGGCCAGCTGACTGACCGCAGCCAGGGTGGTGTGCCAATGGCTGTCGATGAGGCCCGGAATGACGGTGCGCCCGCCGCAATCGATCCGCTCGGCCTCTGTCGGGCCCTGGCCCGCTGCCGGCAGCGCGGCAATCCGGCCGCCGTCAACCAGAATGTCGACCCCGCTGTGCAGGCTGAGCGTGGTGCCGTCGAAATATTTCAGATTGGTCAGCAAGAGAGGCGCGCCCACCGTCTGCGCCCGCAGCTCGTTTGGAGCAAGTCCAAAACCCGCAAACATGCCGACGACCGCTGACATCCCGCCGAGCATCTGACGACGCGAGATATCCGCCTCAATCCGGCGCATTGCGGCCAGGGTATCGGGGCTTCCGCAATGGCAAAAGTGCATTAGTCCTGTGTCGGCAAGAGATGCACAGCAGGTTTGACACATGCGAAAGCTCCAAGACTAAAAAAGGCAATAATTCAACGATCTGCAGCATCCTGAGCAAACCGCAACTCCGGAATGAAAGTCAACCGTCTATACAAGCCTGAATTGAGGGCGCCAACAGGGAGGGCCCGCATTCATGATGACCGGCATCAGGATCCTTTCGCGCTTTCTGGCACCGGGAAAGGACGGCTTGCCTTTCGTATCCCCGATCCGGACGACTGATCGTCGTAGCCTTCCGGTCCAACACCTCGCTCTTAGAGCAAGAGGGGATCAGGCCAGAGCGGGCGAGGGGTGGCTGATCCGGATCGGCAAGCTCACACCATCGTCATGAACCCTGTGAGCCCGTCGCCCGTTGTCTCTTCGGAAGGAGAACAATCATGGCAAATGCATCGCACAAGAAATTCGGCAAGGGTGTCCAGGGCAAAGGGGATGCCTCAGGCGCTATGACCATGTCCGACATCGACAAGATCCCGCCGAACGAAGTCTTGTCCAACCGCGATAAGCAGCAGGATCCGCGCAAGGGCGGGCATGACGGCAAACATGTGCTGACCGAGCAGTACGAGGATCACTCGGCAAACCGGATCCCGAAAGACGAGTGAGGGCCGGTGTCTCCGCCAGCGTGATGGAAACCCATATTGCGCCCGCAGTAGTCATCCAGCGGGCCGCAGCCTGTGAGGAAGAGCAGGGCGGCCCGCAGTAACACGAGGCGCATCACTGCAACTCCGGCAACATCGCCACCTGCCGGGCGCGGCGTGCAGTGGTCGGGTCAGTGCCGGGTTAGCCCGCCGCTTCGGGAAAGCCCTGTGCCAGACGGGCGCGGCCCACAAGGGGTGGACGCGATACCTTCAGCCATCCCCATGATGATAGGCTGCAGCATGACGCGTGGCAGTCAGCCCACGCGCAGGCTCACGCTTTATCCATCTCAGCTTTTCACCGCCTCATGGCGACCTTACTCAGAATCCGCGCCGTCGGTCCGATCAGCCAGCAGCAGGACCATGTGGAACACGATATCCGAGTGCCTGGCCAGTGCGATCAGATGCGCGCCACTGGGTCCTCTCTCGCCAGCGATCCAGTATTTCACGGTCCGCTCACTGGCACCCGTCCACCGCATCGCCGTCTTGACCGCGCGATGCGTCAGACCGAGTTCGTCCCGAAGCGCCGTGGCAATGGCGGTCCGGTAATCGGCTAGATCGGCTTTTGGGTGCACATCTGTGCCCGTTTTCGGCACAAATGTGCCCGTCTTGATCCGCATCTCTGCGTCCTTCTTCGATAATACTCGGGGAAGGACATGAAAGCGGCAGTTCGTATCTGCGCCCTGCCTGCGGCAGAGGGTCATCAGCTCGAAGCAGCCCATATGATTTACCGGGAGGTGGGCGTGGCGCGGGGAAAATCACCGTTATCCATAGGAGAAACCGATCCTTCCGGGCAGCTGCTGGCTGCAGAATACGTCCGCATGTCGACCGAGCATCAGCAGTATTCAACCCGGAACCAGGCGCAGACCATCCGCGAATATGCCGGACGCCGCGAAATCAGGATTGTTAAAACCTATTCGGATGATGCGAAAAGCGGCCTGACCATCGGCGGCAGGATGGCATTGCAGCAGATGATCGCCGATGTCGAAGCCGGCGCGGCCGAATTCAGCGTGATCCTCGTCTATGACGTCACCCGCTGGGGGCGGTTTCAGGACACGGACGAGTCGGCCTATTACGAATACCGTTGCCGCAAGGCGGGCATGCAGGTCGCCTATTGCGCCGAGCAATTCGAGAACGATGGTTCTCCGACCTCCACCATCGTGAAAAGCCTCAAGCGGGCAATGGCGGGCGAATACAGCCGTGAGCTTTCAGTGAAGGTCTTCGCGGGTCAATGCCGTTTGATTGAGCTCGGCTATCGTCAGGGCGGCCCTGCGGGCTTTGGGTTGCGTCGCGCCCTTCTCAATGAACGGGGCGAAGTGAAAACGGAACTGAAGCGCGGTGAGCACAAGAGCCTTCAGACGGATCGCGTCATCCTGGTTCCCGGACCAGACGAGGAGGTCCGGACGGTGCGCCGGATCTACAGCCAGTTTCTGAAGAACGGCCTGTCGGAAACTGAAATTGCAACGGAACTGAATGAACGCGGCATCCTCACCGATCTTGGGCGGGTCTGGACCCGCGCCACCGTCCATCAGATCCTGACCAATGAGAAATACATCGGCAACAATGTCTACAATCGGCGCTCATTCAAACTGAAGCACAAGCGGATCGCCAATGGTCCGGAGATGTGGATCCGCTCAGAGGGCGCCTTCGATGCCATCGTCGAGCCAAAACAGTTCCGACAGGTTCAGGCCATCATCGCGGCGCGCAACCGTCGCATTTCGGATGAGGAGATGCTCGAGCGCCTTACCAGATTGCTCCGAAGTCATGGCTACATTTCCGGGCTGGTGATCGACGAAGCAGATGGGATGCCGTCCAGCGGTGCCTATGCCCATCGCTTCGGCAGCCTGCTCAGGGCCTATTCCCTTATCGGGTTCACCC
The DNA here is from genome assembly GCF_900105075.1 of Rhodobacter sp. 24-YEA-8. NCBI lineage: Bacteria > Pseudomonadati > Pseudomonadota > Alphaproteobacteria > Rhodobacterales > Rhodobacter > Rhodobacter sp. 24-YEA-8. The sequence goes on along the minus strand of NZ_FNSK01000002.1, from coordinate 350,980 downwards.
CGGATCGCGACTATCGCTACATCGAAGCCAACCGCCTGTTGCGGCAATTTCACGGCGACGCGGTCGAGCGCGTGATCAGCGAGATCACCCGGCCTGGTGGTGCCGTGGTCAGGAATCCCGCGACGGACCTGCTGACCATCAACAACGAATTCACGGCATCCGTCGTCGTCGCCCGTTGTCGCGAAACGTCCTCAGGCGGTTTGCGCTGGAAGATCCGTTTTGATGTCGGCCTCGCGCCCGACATCACCATCGCCATCAGGATGAATCGCACGAACACTGACGCGCTCGATTACTACCTGCTGCCCCAATTCCGGATGCGGCGTAAACCTCTGGGGCTTGCAGAGCAGAATGGCCTGATGCTGGACGCCTTCCGTTTTGAAACGCTGGACTTCTTCTTCGACATGGTCCGGCGCGTATCCGTTTCCGAGGTGACACCATGGTAAGCGATGTCGAAACCCATGCCGAGGTGCAGATCATCCCCATTGCCGCCATCACCATAGAAAATCCGCGTGTACGATCCGAAAAGACCTTTCGTGCACTGGTGGACAGTATCGGCAAGGTGGGGCTGAAGAAGCCGATCACCGTGGCGCGGGATGACACGGTGTCAGGGGATGCCTGGCGTCTGGTCTGCGGTCAGGGGCGGATGGAGGCCTATGTTGCACTTGGCGAAACCCACATCCCGGCCATCATCGTGGACGCGAACGAGGTTGAACGACTTCTGCGCAGCGTGATCGAGAACATCGCCCGTCGTCAGCAGCGACCGCTCGAGTTGCTGCAGGATATCGCCATCCTGCGCGACCGGGGATACTCGGACCACGATATCGCCGGGAAAACCGGGCTGTCCTGGTCGTATGTTCACGAAATCGGCGAGTTGATCGCCAAGGGCGAGGAACGACTGCTGATCGCGGTCGAAACCGGTCAGATGCCCCTCAGCGTCGCATTGTATATCAGCCGGGCGGAAGAGAAAGATGTGCGACAGGCGCTGGAGGCAGCCTATGCCTCGGGTGAATTGCGGGGCAAGAAACTGCTGGAAGCGCGGCGGCTGGTGGAATTGCGCCACCGGCACGGCAAGAAAAAAGGCGCCACACGCATAAAACGATCCGGGGTGCGGATGACATCGGCGGCATTGGTCCGGGCCTATCGTATCGAGGCAGAACGCCAGCAGGACATGATCCGCAGGGCCCGGGCGACGCGCGGCAACCTGCTCTTCCTCGATGCGGCGTTCCAGTCCCTGCTCAGGGATGAGAATTTCCTTACCCTGCTCCGCGCCGAGGCGCTGGATTCTCTGCCGGGCATGGTGGCCGATGGTCTCAGGGAACCCCGGCCATGACGCATATGGGTAAAACGCCCCCGCCCCATGACGCATCATTACCGGGGCCAGGATTTGAACCAGCTCTGCGTCAGATCCCGATCGCCGCCATCCTGCCGGTGAAGCAACTGCCGGCCACGGTTCCCAAAGGCCAGAAATATGCGCAGATCGCCGCATCGATCCGCGAGGCCGGCCTGATCGAACCGCTCGTGGTTGCGCGCGCACCTGGTCAGGACGGCACGTTCATCCTGCTCGATGGTCATGTCCGTCTGCATGTCCTGAAGGAGACGGGCGAAGAAACCGTCGCCTGCCTGGTCGCCACCGATGACGAGTCCTTCACCTATAACAAGCGCATCAGCCGTCTCGCCACGATCCAGGAACACAAGATGATCCTGCGCGCGATTGAGCGCGGCGTGCCCGAGGCCCGTATCGCGGCCGCTCTGAATGTGGATGTGGCACTGATCCGGCGAAAGCGGACATTGTTGAACGGCATCTGCCCCGAGGCGGCTGAACTTCTGAAAGACAAGCATTGCCCGTTCAACAGTTTCCGATCCCTGCGCAAGATGAAGCCCATGCGGCAGATTCAGGCAGCCGAACTTATGATCGCCGCGAACAATTACACGGTGGCCTATACCGACGCCATTCTTGCCGCGACCGATGACGGAGACCTTGTCGATCCGGCAATGAAAACAGAAACTTCCGGCATCACGCGCGAGCAGGCCGAGCGGATGAAGACCGAGATGGCAAGCCTGCAGAAGAATATCAGGCTGATCGAGGGCACCCTTGGCCCCGATCATCTGCGCCTTGTGGTAGCGGGCCGCTACGTCGAACGCCTGCTCGCGAATGAACGGATCAATCGCTATCTCGAAAAGAACCACGCAGACATCCTCGGCGAGTTTGGTCGAATCGTGGCGGCTCTGTCTCGCCCGGAGCCGACTTCGGAGGGGCCAGACGAGGTGGAAGAATAGCGGATTCAGAATCTGGCTGACGATGGGGCCGCGGACCCGATAAGCACGGCGACCGCAGGAGACGCCGGATTATGGGCCGGATCAGGCGCGGCGGTGGGGATGGCGGCAAACCCGCTCGGATTCCCCGAGGTTCGGCAGACATAACGTCGGCCACGCAGCTCTTCTTGTCCGATGTCCGCGCCGTCCCGTTAACCGGCCGCGTGCCAAATCGCATCGCTGCAACGCCACGCCCACGATCCGGGCGCTTCGCTCCTGTCGAAGCTGAATGCCGAAGCTATGAGGCCCAACGCCGTCGCGCGCATCTTACCCGTACGGGAATTTGTCGCCGACCCGCGCGCACGCTTCAGCAGGTCAACAACCAGATCACTTCGCTTCAGAGCGAAGCGACCAAGGTGGTCGCCATCCTGGCTTCCGATGACAGCAGCTTTGTAAACGGTATTCATCGACGGTGGTTTGGCCCAGGTCGCCAGGGTTCACTGGGTGTTCTAAGCCAGAGGATCAAAGACGGTGTCGTCCAGCCGGCAATTGCGCAGCGCCGCCTTCTATAGCCTCTGTGATCTCGACAACTCGGTCGAGCGGTGCATCGATCTTTGTTCCGATGAAGGTGTCTTCGGGTTTCCCTCCTTCACGGTCCTCTGGGTGCCGACACGTTTCCAGGGTAAGACCGAAATTAGCCAGGTCCTCGGTCTCATCAATGGCCATTTCGCGGGTTTCACGCTCTCGGAGATCGAAATCCACGAGGGGAGGGATGCAGATGCTCTCTTTGTCCGCTACTACGCCGCCGGCTTCATCGACCGCTCCGAGCGGGTTTATGCCCAGGACTATGTTAGCCAGCTTGTCGCCGAGAACGGTAAAATCAAAGTGCTGCGCGAATATTTGAACGTCATCAACACGGCGCCTATGCTCTTTCCGAACGGACTGTCGGACGTTCCTGCGCCAGCCAATCCGTAAATCTGTGACAGACCCTCTCCACTCAATCAGGCAAGTCGAATTTTCGGGTTGGCATTGGCTCCTCGCTCGAAAGGCAAAATTCCGTGAAAGCTGTTCATGCAACTCGCTTCGGCGACCCAGGCGTTCTCACCGTCGTCAGTCTGCCAGATCCCACAAGGGCCTGGTCAGATTGCGATTGATGTCAGTCACGCGGCCGTGGGGCTCATCGACATCCTCATCCTCGAGGGCCGTTTCAAAGCTGTGCCGGGCATGGCGCAGCCGCCATACATCCCTGGCCTGGAAGTGGCAGGCACGATTCGCGCGGTTGGTGCGGGCGTGACGGAATTCGTCATCGGTGAGAAAGTCGTATCCATGTCAGCTGGCCCCCGTACAGGGGGCTATGCGTCCGTCTACGTCGCGCCGGTCGGTGGTGTCGTTTCGATAGAGAATTCTGGCGTTGATCCGGCGCTGGCCGTCGCCACCATCCCCAATGCGGCAATGGCACATGTGGCTCTGACCCGCGTAGCTCACCTTGAAGCAAGTGAGAGCGTGCTGGTCCTCGACGCTCTTGGGGGCATCCCGCGTTGTTGGAGCTGTTCGCTCCAGCAAGCTGGAGGCGGTATCGCGCACCAGGCTGCCTTACGACCAGCTCGTTGATTCACAAAATCTCGTCACGGCCCTGGCGAATGAAAAGTTTGACGTCATCATCGATCCGGTCGGCGGTGCGCTCCGGAAACAGAGCTTTGCGGTCATGAAACCAGGGAGCCGCCTCATTGCCGTCGGCAACGCAAGCGGTGACTGGGCGAGCGAGGTGAAAACGAACGACCTTTGGTTGGGCAGCGTAACGGTGGCAGGCTTCAATGCCGGCGCCTATTTGCCGAGCCATGGAGAGGCCGTTCGAGCGGGCCTTGATGCTGGGCTGCGGGCTGTTGCTGCGGGCCTCTTGGATACCCCGATTGACCTTCTTTCGTTTGCGGAGGCAAGTTTAGCACATGCGCGCATGGAGAGCCGCGCGCTGGACGGGCGCATCGTCCTGACCCCAACATAGTTCACGAGGAGCAACAGCCGCTGACACGGCGTCTCGCTCGGAACAGGCACCTTTGATCTGTCCTGAAAGAGCCGTATCGCGACGTCTGCTTTTTGCAGCGCCGGCGTTCCTTGTGAGCGACCGGAATGGGGTCGCAAGCGGGCCACCATCCTCGCCTTGCTCAGGTCAGATAAAAGCCAGAGCTAACCTGTCACGCCCGGAGGGATCTATGAAGCCACCAATTACATGCCGACGATTGGCCGCGGGACGATGGAAGTTCGTTCAAGCGGTGGGGCAGAGCGGCGATAAGTCGGGCTTCAGGTGGGTAGCGGCTATGCGGATGGAGCGGGTGCCAAGGAAGCTGACCGTCCGGTTTAGGCTCTTAGCCTCGATGACCTGATTTGCCAGAGTCAGGATGTCGGCAGTCAGATGGGGCGACCTGCGGCGAGGCGAACGCTGGACGCCCAGCCGCAGCGCTGCCCGGATGGGCCACCCTGCGCGCAGGTCAGCGAAGCTGTGACCAGACGAGAAATGCCCCCGGATTACCGAGGGCGTCAGGACTGGCCGGAGGGGTATTTGCCGCTTTCCATTGGTTGATCGATTGCAAGGCTCACAGAAAGACCGCACAGTTCCGCCCCATCCGCTTCGCTGCATAAAGTGCGGCATCTGCCTGATGAAAGACCTGCCGGAAGTCGAATTTGTCAGGCGGCAGGGACACGCCGCCAACACTTACGGTGACGGTTATTCGCTTCCCGAAAACCTCATGCAAGCCAGAAATCTCTCTGCGAAGACGTTCGGCCATTTCATACCCATCTTCAGTTTTCTCCACCCGGAGCAGAACCGCGAACTCTTCGCCGCCAAATCTTGCTGCGAAGTCGCCATGGCGAATGGATGCCGATATCGATTTAGCAATCATTTTAAGCACTTCATCGCCAACATCGTGGCCATGCGTGTCGTTTATCGATTTGAAGTGATCTGCGTCGACGACCAGTAACGCCATGGTTTCCTGGTCAGTGGGACTGATATGCGAAATATAGTTCATCAGGGCCCGACGGTTCGGCAGACCTGTCAGCGCATCCGTGCTGGCTTCAAGGTTTAGCTGCCTCTCACGGTTTCCGCGCCGCAGCTCGCCTTCGAACATCCGGCCGAAGAAAACTGCGCCAATCATATCTGTTGTAAGGCGCATCAGTGCGACGTAGGGATTCATGACCTTCATCAACAGCATAACGGCGAGCAGTGGTGCGCTGAGGATTACGCCAAGCATCACCCATGCCATCCAGCTTCTGCGCCGCTTACCGCGCGTTACATAGGTCCAAAGGCCGGCCATCAGGCATGCAAATATCATGGTCGCTAAACCTGTGACCACGCCAGGTCCGCCGATACTGATCCTGACCAGGCCCGATATCGTGAACGATATCACGGTTGACAGAGCGCCTCCGAAGGCTGTGGAAACCGCCAGAAAGAGGTTTCTGCTGTCAATCTGAAGCCCGCTTAAGACAGTGTAGGGCTCCAGCATCGACAACGCAGCACCGGTGCCCAGAAGGCAGCCAACGGCACATTGGCGAACCAGCCGATGCGGCATGAGTCGCTGAAGCCAGCCATAAGCAATAGTGCAGATGGCAATCAGGCCAACAGTATTCAGCCCGGCGATGAGCAGATCTGGCGACATAATTCTGAGAATCCGAAAGCGTTAAACCGAGTTCTAATTCGAAGCAATTACCGAACAACGCGGCGTAGATGTGGCCAAATACAGCTGGGGTTGCGGCAAGCAGCTCTGCCATGTTCACGCCACGCACTCCAACTGCCGCGCCTTCCGGGAGCGCGGCATTCGCATTTCAGGCAGGGGATCGGCATGACCCAGACCACCCGCGATATCCTGACCGGCGTCCGCGAAAAGATCAGCGCAAAGCTGGTCGACGCTGAGGAGAGGGTAACCCAGCAGCGCTTACAGCTCCTGCCCGCCGGTGGCGCGCGTGAACGCCTCACAAGGGAACTGGCTGATCCGGATGCGGCACTCAGCGAGGCACTGCAATTGCCAGGGGCTAGGATATCGCCATTGGCAACATAGCTGCGTTTCAACCGACCCCTTCGCACACGACCAGCCCGCGACCGCCAAAGCCGATAGGCTGATGCCTCCCGCCCCGGCCTGCCGCACACCACGCGCGCCCCGGCACCGAAGCACAAGGCCCCGCGCTGGACAGACAGAGGCAGTGCCCGGGAACCCGGATACACCAAAGCATGGAACGCTTCCGCGACCAGAATTTGCGAAAGCACCCGCTCTGCGCATACTACCTGGCCGATGGCCGCCCCACTGCTGCCTCAGTCGTGGACCACGACCTGCCGCACGGGCACGACCCCGCGCTCCGAGTGGGGAAGTTTACAGGGCTGGCGATGATCTGCATCGCCATGTTCGTTGTCGTCGAGCAGACCGTCATCGGCGGCCACACCTGAATGGCAGGTAAGTGCTCAAAGCAACTTCCAGCACGGGTGGCGGTTATCCCGGGTCGTGGGAAACATCTACTTCCTGCCGGGAAGAAGGTTGCGCTCCCCGGTTGTGGGGACCGCAAGTCAGACCGGGGATCACCGGTCTGGCGGGTCGGTACGAGTGGCGTTCCGGCCTCGCCCCCCGATTTCGGCGTCTGGCCTAAGCATGGAATCTGGCTTTGGTTTCATCCTGGGATGCAGGGCGAAGATATAACGCTGGTTGTGATACTCCGCGCCGCCACGGGCTTTGCTCCCCCGTTCTGGGGAGCGATCGCTGCCCATGGTGTATGGGGTCTGTCCAAATCTGGATACCCCCGGAAAATCGGAAATCATTTCCGATGTCATCCCCTCAGCCTGATCCCATTCCCGGCCTTGTCCTCGAGCGGTTCCGCGACAAACCGCGCCCATGCCTCCGGAGCCTCGCGCTTTTCCACAGCATAGACGTAGCGGTTATAGACGCCGGCCATGCCGCGCCGGGTGCCGCTGAGGTGGTTCAGTGCCGCCTCCACCACATGCGGCGGGAAGCGAAGCCCGGCCAGGCCGGTCGCGGCGGTCCTGCGACGGTCTTGGATCGTGAAAGGCGAGATTTCTACAGCATCGGCGCCCGGAGGCAGATCCTTATTCGCGGCCTCATTCCTCAGCTTGTCGAGTTTATCCTTGTCCCGGTGGAAGCTGGAAACAGAGTAAAGCTACTGTGGTCAGGGGCAGCAAAGACGATCCTTCGGGCGCGCGATGGCACCGGGCCCCTGATGTTGCGCCACACCGGCAATCGTGGTCTCTTGCGCAAAAGCCCGTCGCGGCTGGCTGTATTGTCCGGTGAGAGTTTGGCAAAGCCATGACCAGAAAGAATATTCTGCTTGTCAGTTTCGATGACGCCGTAGCGCCCTGGCGTTACAAGACGGCGTTTGGCGCGCCGCTGCAGATCCCAAATCTCGACGGGCTTTGTGAGGTGTCATCGAACTTCCACGCGGCCTGCTCCCAGGCGCCGGTCTGCGGCCCCTCTCGCGCCAGTATGATGACCACGCTGATGCCGCATGAAACCCAGATTTTTGACAATGCGCGCTATGTTTTCCGGCAGGTGCCGGCGCGTCGCTGTTTCGTGCATGATCTGAACGGAGCGGGATATTTCTGTTCCTCGGGCGGCAAGGTCCATCATGATCCGGTCCTGCGACCGCGTCATCACAGGGCGCTTTACTCCGACGAGAGTAAGGAATTCACTCTGGATGTGAAGCTGACGCGCGAAATGAAGAAGCGGGTGAAGTTCTACGGTGGCTATCGTCACGGGCGCGGCACCGAAGATTTCACCGATGACGATTTCTTCTTTGACGCCCAGTCCGCCAGCTCGGCCATCAGCTTCCTCGAAAACTACGAGGGCGAGGCGCCGTTCTACCGCGAGCTTGGGTTTTTCAGCCCGCATTCACCGCACAACACCCCGGCGCGCTTCAAGGAAATGTATGATCATACAGCCCTGCACAAACCGCCAGAATGGAGCGGCTACATCGCCGATGCGCCGTATGTAGTGGAAAATATTCCCGAACTTGTCGAGTTCCGGGATGAGGAATACTGGCAGAAAAGCATCCGCAATTACTTTTCCGCCTATAGCCATGCTGATTACCAGCTGGGGCGGGTGCTCACAGCGCTGCGCAATTCCCGTCATGCCGATAACACGGTGATTTTGGTGGTGGCAGATCATGGCTTCCATCTCGGGAACCGCAATATCTTTCGCAAGACGACGCTGTGGGAACAGTCGCTGAATGTGCCGATCATCATCTGTGACCCGACCGACGGGGTGCGGCGCGACATCCACGACCCGGTGGCGCTGATCGACCTTGGCCCGACCGTGCTTGATCTGGCCGGTGTCGCCCCGCAAGAACGGCGTTTCGGCCAGTCCCTGATGCGGCTTTTGCGCGGCGAACGCGTGCCGGATGAGATCATCCCTTCGTTTTACAAGGATAACGTGTCGATCCGCAAAGGCAGATACCGGCTGATCCGGTACCGCGATGGCGGGCACCAGCTGTTTGATGTCGAAGAAGATTACTGGGCACAGCACGATCTTGGCACCAGCCATCCGATCTTCGCGCCGATGAAAGAGGCGATGGAGGATTGGCTGGCGGCGGCGGGTTACCATTTTGAAAGTGCCACTGCTCCGGCTGAAGCCCCGGAAGACGCGTGAGCGCGGGGTCTCCCTGCTGCGCCCCGTGCCGTGGCGCGGCGGCCACGCTTTCTACCGCGACCGGGCGAGGGACCGCATCAGACACGCTCCGGGCGGCTGTGCTGGCAGAGATGCGCCTGTTGAAGGGCGGGTTCTTCGACATGGGCAATGCGAAGCCGCGCTATGAGGCCGATCTCGACAATCCGCGGCGCCGGGTGAAGATCGCGCCCTTTCAGATGAGCGCGACGGTGGTGACAAACCGGCTTTTCGCGCGCTTCATCGCGGAAAGCGGCTACCGCACCACCGCCGAACGGGAGGGGTGGTCCTTTGTTTTCCATCTTTTCCTTGCAGATCCTGGCGCTTATCTCACCCATCCTGCGGGAACGCCCTGGTGGCGTCGGGTGGCGGGTGCGACCTGGAACCACCCCGAAGGCCCAGGCTCGGATATTGCAGGCCGCGAAGATCACCCGGTCACACATGTTTCCTGGGGGGATGCATCGGCTTTCGCGCATTTCACCGGCACGCGGCTCCCGTCAGAAGCCGAATGGGAATATGCCGCGCGGGGTGGTCTGGCGCGGATGGCCTTCCCCTGGGGCAACGAAATGCGTCCAGGGGGGGCCTTTCGCCACAACACCTGGCAGGGGGTTTTCCCCAGCGAAAATACAGGTGAAGACGGCTTCAATGGCACGGCGCCCGCCCTGGCCTTCCCGCCTAACGGCTTCGGCCTCTACAATATGACGGGCAATGTCTGGGAATGGGTGCAGGACTGGTTCGGCCCCTTGCCGGCAGCAAAATACCCGCCGCCGAGCAATCCCGCCGGGCCGGATACGGGCAGTCACAGGGTGATGCGGGGTGGCTCGCATCTCTGCCACGCCTCTTACTGCGAGCGCTATTTTGTGCATTCGCGGAGCCACAACACGCCCGACAGCTCGACCGGGCATATCGGATTCCGCGTCGCGCTTTAGGTCATGTTGACAAATGGTGTCTCTGGAATGCGCCCACTGAAGTGGTCCAGCCACAGGGATATGCTTATCCCGTTTTCAGGAGGACCAGATTATGGCTGGCAAGCGAGAGAAGCCCGAAGCTATCGTTCTGAAGCTGCGGCAAGTTGAAGTGCTGCACGGCCAGGGCAAGTCGGTCTCTGATGCTGTGCGACAGATCGGAGTGACGGTGCAGACCTATTATCGATGGCGCAAGGAATACGGCGGTATGAACCGCGATCAGCTCAAGCGGCTGAAGGATCTTGAGGCGGAGAACCAGCGGCTCAGGCGAGCGGTTTCGGATCTGACCCCGGACAAGATGATTTTGGCTGAGGCTGCCCGGGGAAACTTTTGAGCCCTTCGCGCCGCCGCCAATGCATCGACCATGTGCGGCAGCCCCTGCGGATTTCCGAACGCCGGGCCTGTCGCACGCTGGGTCAGCACCGATCTACGCAGCGCAAAGTGCCCTGCGGCCTGGCCGATGAAGAGCGGCTGACCGAGGACATCATCGAGCTGGCGCGAGAGTGAGCTACTCCCTGGAAATCGGACAGTGACGGAAGCTACGATCTGACGTTTGCTGGTCTCCACGGACGAGGAGATCAGGCATGCGAAAACGCAGGAACCATGACGCGGGCTTCAAGGCGCGCGTGGCACTTGAGGCCATCAAGGGCGAGCGCACTGTGTCGGAGTTGGCGGCCGAATACGGCGTGCATCCGACGATGATCCATCAATGGAAGAAATCGCTGCTCGACGGGGCTGCGGACATCTTCGAGCGCGGCGGCAAGAAGCCCGCGACGGAGGTGGATGAAGAGACGGTCCGGTCATTGCACGCCAAGATCGGGGAGCTGGCTGTCGCCAACGATTTTTTGTCACGAAAGCTCAAGCCGTGGAGCGGAAAGTGAGGCGTGGGATGATCGAACGGGACCACCCTGCACTGTCGATCGGGGCGCAGTGCCGCCTGCTGTCGATCTCGCGCTCGTCGTTCTGCCACGAGCCGGCTGGAGAGACTGATCAGAACCTCGGCCTGATGCAGCTGATCGACCGGCAGTTCATGGATACGCCCTTCTACGGCGTCCGGCAGATGACCTGGCATCTGCAAAACGAGGGGCACGGCGTGAACCAGAAGCGCATCCGGCGGCTGATGCGGCTCATGCGTTTGATGCCGATTTACCAGAAGCCCAACACCAGCAAGCCGAGAAAGGGCCACAAGACCTATCCCTACCTGCTGGGCGGGCTGCGGGTCGATCGCCCCGGTCAGGTCTGGTGCGCCGACATTACCTATCTCCCGATGCGGCGGGGGTTTCTGTATCTGGTCGCCATCATGGACTGGTTCACGCGCAAAGTTCTGGCCTGGCGCATATCGAACACCCTGGAAGCGGACTTCTGCGTCGAGGCGTTGAACGAGGCCATCCACCGGTTCGGCGCGCCCACAATCATGAACACTGACCAAGGCAGCCAGTTCACGTCCTTCGCTTGGACAGATCGGCTGAAACGCGTCGGAACCCGCATCTCGATGGACGGCAAGGGGCGGTGCATCGACAATGTCTTCATCGAGCGCCTGTGGCGGTCCCTGAAATACGAATGCGTCTATCTGCATGCCTGGGAGACCGGGTCTCAGGCAAAGGCCGCAATCGGATCCTGGGTCAGCTTCTATAACCATCGGCGGCCACACACTGCCCATGGCGGGTTGCCCCCCGCCGTGGTCTACTTCAACAGCATCGAAACCGACCGGCAGGCACAGGCAGTAGCTTAAACATCCTCGAAAACTGTCCAAGCATCGGGGAGTAGCTCACTTCGCGGCCTCAAAGAATTGTTCGGCATCGGCTTCTTTGCCAAACAACTTGGCTTCCCAAGCCTCTACAAGCTCGGACCATGCCGCCGGAGCCTTCGCTTTGGCCACTTTCTCGGAATCGGTATGCAGGCTGATCCAGACCGTGTCTCGCGGCTCCACGGGCCGATATCGCTGCGGGACACGTTTACGAAGATGATAGGTGGTGCCGCGCAGGATAGGTTTCATGCGGAGAGGCTACCAACGCCCCCGCGTGCGAGCAAGAGAAAGTGCAGCAGTTTGTGTAGCAAAGTGTGCAGCAAATTCAGAGCGAACTAGCGTTAAATCGCACGGAAGTCTCAATATTTCCTTTAATATCACGTGATTATAAGATCTATAAGCTTGGGATAATGGCGGACAGTGAGGGATTCGAACCCTCGAGACGGTTCCCCGCCTACACACTTTCCAGGCGTGCGCCTTCGACCACTCGGCCAACTGTCCATCTCGGGGTGTCTATACGCAGGAGCTCACTGGCTTCAAGCCCTGTTTGCATTCCTGCGGTCATCGGCAGGCATAAAATTCAACACGGGTGAGGAGAGTTTCCAGGCCCGGGTACAGGCAGGACTGCTCCAGGCCCTGATAAACTACGGCGCTTTCAGCTGGTGGTCTGAAACTGGCAGGCGGAAACGCCGGTTGGCGTCTTCGCCCCGGGGGGCGATTCTGCAGCTGTCACAGCCCTGCAGCCTGGGTCAGATTGACCCTGAACCTGTCGCGCCGGCGCTGGTAGCGGCGGGTCATTTCGGCGCTGGCATGGCCGAGCTGCTTTTGCACATGGCGTTCGTCGACCTCGGCAGAAGAGGCGAGGCCGGCGCGCAGGCTATGGCCGGAAAAGAGGGCGGGTCGCTCGGCCTCGGGCAGGTCCCCGCGCAATCCTGCAGCCTGGGCCGCGCGTTTGACAAGGCGGGCGATTTCCCGGTCATTCAGCCGGAGCGGCCCTGGTTCCTTGCCCTGGCCCGTGATGCGGCGGAAAAGCGGGCCCCGCGAAATCCGCGCAAGGCGGAGCCACAGTTCCAGCGCCTCGACCGGGCAGGTGAGGGGCGAGGAGCCGCGCCCTATCTCGACCTCGCGCCAGCCGGTCTTGCCGCGCAGCCTGAGGAGGAGGCCGCCAGGCAGTACCTCGATCCAGCCCCGCCCGTCGCTGGTCTGATCACGGCCCATATCGAGCCCGGTGATTTCAGACCGCCTGAGGCCACCGGCAAAACCGATCAGCAGCATGGCGCGGTCGCGCAGCCCGCGAAGCGTGGCCCGATTGCAGGTTTCCAGCATGGCGAGCAGATCCTCGGGCAGGATCGCTTCTTTCTGGCGCGGTGGTTCGGCATGGCTGTTGCGGATGCCGGCGAGAACGGTGGCGATATGGCGGTCGCGCCGGTCAAGCATCAGTCCGCGCTGCGTATAGGCCCAGACCAAGGCCGAAAGCCTCCGCTCGATGGTTGAAACCGCGTTTTTTCGGCCGCCGACAGATTTCGTGCCACTGGCGCAGGCAGTAATGTAAAGGCCGACCATCTGCGGATCGGGTGCGATCGGATCAAGGCCTTCGCGCCGGCACCAATCCGCAAAATGCTTCCAGTCCGCGGCGTAGGCTTTGCGGGTATTGGCAGAGCTCGCGGCCTCGGCATAGCCGCGCGCCCGCTCTGCCAGATCGCGGAGTGCGAGCGGCTGGTGGTCGCGCAAGGCGGGGGAGGGGGCCTCGTCCGTCACGTGGGGTCCTCAGGGCGCTGATGGGGTCCGTCTCGCCTGACAGCGGGCGGATTTCGGGCTGTTTGCCGGGCTCAGAATGGCTTTGTCCTATCTGGGGGCATTCGGGCCGGGAGTTCAAGGCCATTGGGCGGTGGCACAGGTTGTCAGGGGCGCCCCTCGCTGCTTTTGCCGCTGCGGATCTGACAAAATGCGCCTCCTCCGGCGCAGTTTGCAAAGATACCAGTGGTTGCAGGAGGCCGACAGGTATTTGCTTTCGTGGTGGGCATAGTGTCACCCTTGCGCGAAGGCGCGAAGAAACGGCTTTGGCAAAGGCGGTTTTTCAGTGGTGAGACGCACGCATCGGCAGAGGCATCGCCTGGCCGAGCTGCAGGGAGATTCAAAAATAAGCCTCTCCGGGGCAAAATGCGCGCAATTTCCATCCGGTGCTGCCATGCGACAGCTGCGGCGGTTAGTTTTCAGGGAACTGGCGGAAACCGCCGAGATATGCGAGGCTGTGGCATGTCACGTGCTCCGAAACCCTCCTTTATCCCTATGCCAGGCCCAGCTGCGCTGCCGCGCTGGATCCGGCAGGGCGTGGGCCGCGATGATATTGAAGCGGCAATGTTTTCTGCCGGCGCGGCGCTTGCCGCGCTGGATGTGGCGGCGCGCTCGGACGACCCGGTCGGAGGGCTGTGGCGCAAGCGGCTGGCCCTTGGGGCTGCGACTGCAGTTTCGGGGTTTGAGGGGCGGCGCGAGGGCGAGGCCCAGTTGCGCGATGCTTTCGTCCTGCGGCGTGCGGGCGATGATCCTGGCCCGGCGGGGCGGATGCTGCTGGGCTGGCGCGCCCTTGGCGAGGCGCGGGCCTTGCGGTCGGCAGAATGGCCGGCGCGCCTGCCAGGGTTTTTCGATCTGTCGCCTGCGCTGGTCGCGGGGCCACTGCAAGACGCCGGCACCCGGTTTATTGGCCGCACACCGCCCTTACGCTTTGCCGCGACTGCCGCGCGGGAGGTTCTGACGCTGGGGCCGGCCTGTCGCGGCCTTGCGCTCTGGCTGGCAGATGCGCTTCTTGCGCGGGCGCTTGGCTGGGAGCGTCCTGTGCCGCTGCTGGCGACCCAGCTGCCGCGTGCGGCGTTTCGGCTCGAGGGGGAGGCCTGGCTGGCCGCCTGTGCCGAAGCCTGGGCGAAAGCAGCAGTCGCGGCATATGATCTCTGGGCCGGGCTTTTGCAGCGCGGGAATGCATTGCGCTTGGCGCCTTTGCGGCGCCCGGGAAAGGATACCGGCCAGATCATCGCTGCGCTTTTGAGCGAGGATGCGCTGATCGCCCGGGCGGGGGCCGAGGCCAGCGACCGCGCGGCGCGGCGGCTGTTTGACAGGCTCATCTCGCTGGGCCTGGTGCGCGAGCTGACCGGGCGGTCTAGCTTCCGGCTGTATGGGCTCTGAGATGGCGGACGCGCAGGAGAGGCTGGATACCGAACTGGCGGCTTTGCCCCAGGCGCTGCGGTGGCGGGAATGGATGGCGCGGGTCGAGGCGGTGCTTTTTGCTGCATCCGGGCCGGTGACACGCGAGGTGCTTTTGCGGGTGGTCGGGCGGGACTGTCCGCTTGATCTTCTGATCGGGGATCTTGCGGCCGAACTGAGCGGCCGCCCCTATGAGATCGCCCGTATTGCCGGCGGCTGGCAGTTCCGCACGCGGTCGCAATACGCGGCGGCGATCCGGGTGGCATGTGGCGGGGAAGAGACCAGCCGCGACATGACCCGCAATGAGGCACTGGTCCTGACCATCATCGCCTATATGCAGCCGGTGACACGCGGCGGGATCGCGCGCCTGACCGGGCGCGAGGTCAGCCGCGATCTGATCGCCCGGCTGCATCGCCAGGCTTTGATCGCGCGAGGACCGCGCAGCCCGGAACCCGGCGCACCTTATACCTATGTCACGACGCCGGGCTTTCTGGCGCAATTCGGGCTGGAGACGCTGCGCGATCTGCCCGATCTTGTGGCCCTGGAGGATGCGGGGCTGCTAAAACCGCGCAACGATGTGGCGCTGGATCTGCCGGTCGCCGGTGAAGAGACGGACTGAGTCGCCCGCCGCTCTCGCACTGGACCAAAGCCATGCAGCGCATCGCCGATTGCCCGGGCCGGGCCGCTCCACGCCCTTTAGCATCCGTAAACTCAAGGGTGATCTGTTGCGCAGAGTCCGTCGATTGCACCCGATTCTTTGCTGTAATTCCCAGCAATGATCCGCGGCTTACCGCTCCACTGCAGTGCGGGAATTCGGGGGCCCCTTTCTGAATGCCTTTGGCTGCAAGGTCGCGATGGAGTTTCTGGACCGCTACGACATCCGCTATATCCGGGACCGGGGCGGGCGGGCCGCGATGACGACCGAGGAGGTGGTGGCGCGGCACCGGGGGCAGGCGCGCCGGATCGAATGCCATTGTGAGGGCCTGCAGCCGGTTGTTTCCCCGGCTGAGGGAGCCCGTCAGGATCTGGTTCACAATTTCTTACATCGCGTCATGCGTTGCGCATGGCCTCTTGCACTTTTGCGCTGACTGGCGCACTCATCATACCAGTTGAGCATGGGGAGAGTGAAGATGACCAGATTGGCCCTTTTCGGCGCCGGTGGAAAAATGGGGATGCGCCTGACGCGCAATCTGCTGACCAGCGATTTCGATGTGACCTATGTCGAGGTCTCGGAAGCCGGTCGCCAGCGCGCGAAAGACGCGCATGGTGTCGAATGCGTCGGCCCGGACGAGGCGGTCAGAAACGCCGAAGTCGTGGTGCTTGCAGTGCCTGATACAGCCATTGGCGCGGTCACACGCGATATCGTGCCGAAGCTGAGCCCCGGCACGATGGTGGTTTGCCTGGACGCTGCTGCACCCTTTGCCGATCACCTGCCCGAGCGCGCCGATATCACCTATTTCGTGACCCATCCCTGCCACCCGCCGATCTTCAATGACGAAGCCACTCCGGAAGGCCGCAGGGACCATTTCGGCGGCATCGCGGCGCAGCAGGGCGTGGTGAATGCGCTGATGCAGGGGCCGGAAGAGCATTATGCGCTCGGCGAGAAAGTCGCGAAAACCATCTACGCGCCGGTAGCCCGCAGCCATCGCGTCACGGTCGAGCAGATGGCCTATCTCGAGCCGGGCCTGTCGGAAACCGTCTGCGCCTCGCTGCTCGTTGTGATGCGCGAAGCGATGGATGAGGTCATCAAGACCGGCGTCACCTATGACTGCGCCCGCGACTTCCTGCTTGGCCATATGAACATTCTCGGCGCGGTGATCTTTGACGAGGTCAAAGGCGGCCAGTTCTCGGATGCCTGCAACAAGGCGATCGAATTCGGCAAGCCGGTGCTGATGCGCGACGACTGGAAGCGTGTTTTTGATTTCGAAGAGATCAAGGCCTCGATCATCCGCATCACCTGAAAAGGTGAAAGACCACCCGCCGCGCCGCGCCTCTCCTCCCCCTCCCCCCGGCGCGGCGGGTGGACCTCGTGACCGGGGAGGGGCGAGGTAGACCATGGCCCAGGACCAGATCCGCTTTCACTATCTGATCGAGACGCCGGATGACCCCGGGCGGATGGCGGTGAAGATCGCGACCGATCAGTCGACCGGAACGTTTACCGATCTGCCGGGAGAGACCGCGGATGTGAAGGCGCGCTGCGCCGCACGGGTGGTTTCGGTGACGGAACTGGAACCGGCAGCGGTGCCGGCCTGGCCGACAGATGCGCCCGGGCCGTTCCGCCGTGCCGGGGTGGTGATCGACTTTCCGCTGGAAAGCATCGGCACGGATTTTGCGTCGCTGCAAACCATTGGCATAAATGCGTTTTATGCGACACGTGGTCTGACGGGGGCGCGGCTTCTGGATATCGAATTGCCCAGTGCCTATGCGTCGCATCCCGGCCCGCAATTCGGGGTCGAAGGATCTTACCGGCTCTGTGGTCTCGATTATCCGGCCAAGGCGCCGATCATTGCCTCGATCATCAAGCCATCTTTGGGCCTCTTGCCCGAAGAGGTTGCAGGCATCGTGCGCGAGCTCTGCGAGGCGGGGGTCGATTTCATCAAGGATGATGAAAAGCTGACCTCGCCGGCCTATTCGCCCTTTGACGACCGGGTGGCCGCGATCATGCGGGTGATTGACGATCACGCGCAGAAGACCGGCAAAAAGGTGGTCTATGCCTTTGGTCTGTCTTCGGCTGATCCGGAAGAGATGCTGCGCCGCCATGATGTGGTGGTGAAACATGGCGGCCAGGCGGCGGTCGTTAATATCAACTCCATCGGCTATGGCGGCATGACCTTTCTGCGCCGCCGTTCGGCATTGGCGCTGCATGCGCATCGGAATGGCTGGGACCTGATGACCCGGCATCCGGCCATCGGCATGGCCTTCCGCCCCTATCAGAAAATCTGGCGACTGCTGGGCGTTGACCAGTTCCAGATCAACGGCATCGCCGCGAAATACTGGGAGCCGGATGAGAGCTTCCTGCAATCATTTGCAGATATGGCAGAGCCGATTTTTTCACCTTCGGACCGCGCGCTGCCGGTTTGCGGATCCGGGCAATGGGGCGGTCAGGCGGTGGCCACATATCAGGGCACCGGCGGCGCG
The DNA here is from genome assembly GCF_900105075.1 of Rhodobacter sp. 24-YEA-8. Classification (NCBI taxonomy): domain Bacteria; kingdom Pseudomonadati; phylum Pseudomonadota; class Alphaproteobacteria; order Rhodobacterales; genus Rhodobacter; species Rhodobacter sp. 24-YEA-8. Next base: position 333,029 of record NZ_FNSK01000002.1, on the reverse strand, counting down.
CTGGATCTGATGTATCTCGGCGGCGGCGGTATTCATGGCCATCCGATGGGGGCGGCGGGCGGCGTACGTGCGATCCGCCAGGCCTGGGAGGCGGCGTCTTCGGGCATCGCGCTTGCGACCCATGCACAGAACCATCCGGAACTTGCGGCTTCGCTCGTGAAATTCGGGAAGAAATGATGACAGCTGATTATGCGCTCGATTTCGCCTGGTATGGCGACGATTTCACCGGCGCTGCGGCGACGATGGAGGCGCTGGCCTTTGGCGGCTTGCCGGCGGTGCTGTTTCTGGAAATGCCGACGGCAGAACAGCTCGCGCGCTTTCCCGGGCTGCGGGGGGTAGGGATAGCCTCTACCTCGCGCACACAAAGCCCTGACTGGATGCGGGCGAACCTGCCCATGGCCTTTCAGGCGCTGGCGGATCTTGGCGCGCGGGTGATCCATTACAAGGTCTGCTCCACCCTCGATTCCGCGCCGCATATCGGCAATATCGGATGCGCGCTTGAGATCGGGCTGGAGCTTTTTGACAATGCTTTCGTGCCGGTGGTGATCGCTGCGCCGCAGATGCGGCGCTATCAGGCGTTTGGCCATCTCTTTGCCGGGGTGGGCGCCGGGATACACCGTCTCGACCGGCATCCGGTGATGGCGCGCCACCCGGTCACCCCGATGGATGAGGCCGATGTCGCGCTGCATCTGTCGCGCCAGACCGATGTGGCGATTGGCTGCCTGACACTGGAAGATTACGCAAGCGGCGCGGATGCGGCGCTGGCCGGGCTTATGGCCAAAGGCGTCAGGGCGGTGACTTTAGATGAACTGGATGCGGGATCCGAGGCCGAGGCCGGGCGGCTGATCTGGGCGGCATCGGAAGGGAAACCCCTGTTCGCAATCGGCTCGCAAGGCGTGGAATATGCGGTGATCCGGCATCTGGTTGCCTCGGGGCAGCATGTTTTACCGCCGATGCCGACAAGCCGGGGCAGGGTTTTGACGCCGGTGATGGTGGTCTCCGGTTCGGTTTCGCCGATTACAGCGGCTCAGATCCAATGGGCGCGGGCGAATGGTTTCACCACTTTCGTGCTGGATGCGGCGGCTTTGTGCCGGGGTGAGGATGTCGTGACACCTCTGCGCGCTGCGGCGCTGGCCGCATTGCAGGCTGGCCAAGACGTGCTGGTCCACACGGCGGAAGGACCGGAAGATCCTTGCGTCGCTGCTCTGGCTCAGGCCCTGAAGGAAACCGGCACCGATCCGGCGGTGTTCAACCAGCGGATCGGCGAGACGCTGGGTGCACTGCTCGCGGGTCTTACGCGGGAGGCCGGGCTGAAGCGGATGGTGATCTCGGGCGGCGATACATCCGGCCACGCCATGCGGCAGATGGGGATTTTCGCGCTGGAGGCCCTGGCGCCGACCATTCCGGGCGCCTCGTTGTCGCGTGCCTATGCGGCCGGCGATTTCGACGGGCTGGAGATTGCGCTGAAAGGCGGTCAGATGGGCAGCGAGGATTACTTCGGCTGGATCCGCGACGGCGGAGGCGCGCGCCCGTAATCACGAGCGCGGCAGATGTTCAGCCCGGCACTTTCAGCCATTCACGCGCCGCAGAAGAGCGCTGGATGGTCTCGACCAGGGTCTGGATCCTGAGCCCCGCGCGGAAGTTGAAGGGCTCGGGCGTCTGGCCCGCGATGGCGCGTATATAGCCTTCCACCTCGATGGCTTTCAGATCGTTGAACCCGAGCTGATGGCCCGGCGCCACGCAGAAACGACCGTAAGGTGCGTGATCGGGGGCGGCCTCGATCCGACGAAAACCACGGCGGCCGGGGGCGTCTTCGGTCGAATAAAAATGCAGCTCGCTGAAGCGTTCCTGGCTGAAGGACAGCGCGCCTCTGGTGCCGTAAACCTCGAAATCATGCTGCATCTTGCGGCCCGTGGCGATCCAGTTGCCCTCGACCGAACCCTGCGCGCCATTGGCGAAACGCAGGAAGGCGCGGCCGACATCATCGACCTCGACACGGCGTGTGCCGCCTTTGCCATCGGGGCGGGACGGGATCAGCGTCATGCAGTCACCCATGACATCGGTGATCGGTCCAAGCAGGAATTCTGCCGTTGCCAGGGCATGGCTGCCGATATCGGCAAGCGCGCCGCCGCCCGCCGGATCATGGCGGAAGGTCCAGGGGCCGTTCGGGTCGGCCATGTAATCCTCGGCATGAAGACCGCGATAGCCCCGGATCTCGCCCAGCTCGCCGCCCGCGATCATGTCGCGCGCCAGCCGCAGCATCGGGTTGCAAAGATAGTTGAAACCGACCTGTGTTTTCACCCCGGCCAGTTCTGCCGCGAGGGTCATCTCAAGCGCGTCGGTGGCAAGCGGCGCCAGCGGTTTCTCGCAATAGACGTGTTTTCCGGCCGCAATCGCCGCCAGTGACATTTCCTTATGGAGCGCGTTCGGCGCGGTGATCGAGATCAGGTCGATCTCCGGATTGCTGATCAGATCGCGCCAGTCGGTGGTCCAATGCGCGAAGCCCAGTTCCCGCGCGGCGCGGGTGGCGGTCTCAACCGTCACATCGGCGACAGTGTGCAGTTCGAGATCATAAGGCAGTTCGAAAACTTTCGGAGCCGAAGTGAAGCCGAAGACATGGGCCTTACCCATGAAGCCGGTGCCGATCAGGCCGATCCGGAGTTTGGGTTTATGCGTGATCTGATCAGCTGGCATTGGCGACATCCCGGTTGACGATGAGCTGCGGGTCGATGCTGCCCGCAAGGAAATTGACCGCATTCTCGATGGAGGAAACCGCCATCCGCGCCGCACATTCGGCGGTAAGGCCGGCAATATGCGGCGACAGCACAGCATTCGGCAGATCAAAGAGCGGAATATGCCGGCCGGGCGGTTCCTCGGCAAAAACATCCAGCCCCGCCGCACCAACCTGGCCCGAGATCAGCGCTGCTGTCAGCGCATCTTCATCGACCACGCCGCCGCGCGCCGTATTGGCGAGGACAACACCAGGCTTCATCAGCGCGATCTCTGCGGCGCCGATGGTCGGGTGCTCGGCTTTCGGCACATGGACCGAGATGCAATCGGCCCAGGCCAGCGCTTCGGTGAGGTCGGTGACCTCACCCACCTGGCCCTTTGGCCAGCCGCTGCGCGAGAGCCAGGGATCATAGGCGCGGATCTTCATATCGAACCCTGCTGCCATCTTTGCCAGCCGCTGACCGGTGCGGCCATAGCCGATGATCAGCAGGTTCTTGTCGGAAATCTCATGTGCTTCCAGCCGGTTGCGCCAGTTCCATTCTGACGGCTCGCGCACGGCACGGTCCGCGAGCAGCACGCGTTTCGCGCCCGCCAGCAACTGCATCATCGCATGTTCCGCAACCGAGACCGAATTGACATCGCCGACAATTGTCAGTGCGATCCCGCGCGCATTCAGTGCCGCAAGATCCACGGAATCGTAACCAACCCCATGGCGCGAGACCACTTTCAGCCGCCCGGCCTTTGCGATGGTTGCCGCCGTAAGCGGCTGGGTGCGGATCACCAGCGCATCCGCCTTATGGATCAGCGCGGCGCAGGAGGGTTCGGATACCTCTTCGACATAGTCGATGGTGAAACCCTTCGTCTTCAGCACGTCGAGCAGCGCGGTGCCTGAAGGATGCAGCTTGCCGGCGATCAGGAGATGCGGCATCAATAGCCCCCTTTCGCGGCAATGGGTGCAGGGGCGGCACCGGTCAGATCGCGCCATCTCGTGACAGAGGCCGAGGCCGCCGCCGCCAGCAGCCGCGAGTCGCCGCCAACGGTGGTCAGATCAAAGCCCCAGCCAATCGCGCGGGCGGCGTAATCGGCGGTGCCGCAATGCAGGCAGGCACGGATATTGTTTGCCTTGCAGACCGCGAGGATGTGCCGGATCAGTGCAATCAGCTCCGGCTCTTCGCGATCAAACCCGATGGGATGCTTTGTGCCGGTGGTGCCAAGCGTCAGATCGGCGGGGCCGATATAGATGCCGTCAAGGCCGGGCGTGGCGGCGATGGATTCTATATTGTCGACACCGCCCTGGGTCTCGATCATCGCGAGCGCCAGCACCTGGTCATTCGCGGCCGAACCATAGCCCCCATAGGCCACCGCCGCGCGGGTCGGGCCATAGCTGCGCTGCCCCTGCGGGGGGTAGCGGGTGTAGCTGACGAATTCGGCGGCCTCGGCGGCGGAATTCACCATCGGGCAGATGATGCCCTGGGCACCGGCATCCAGCGCTTTCATGATCGCCCCCGGCTCGCGCCAGGGCACACGCACCATCGGCGTCACCCCCGAGGCGCGCATCGCCTGGAGCATTGGCAGCACCGCCGTGTAATCCAGCGCGCCATGCTGGGCGTCGATGGTGATGCTGTCATAGCCCTGCGCCGCCATGATCTCGGCGGTGAAGGGGTTTCCGATGGAAAGCCAGCCATTGATGGCGGCGCGCCCCTCGGACCACTGTTGTTTCAGCCGGTTGGTGAACATGCCGGTTCCTTTATGAGCGCGATCTGGTCAGAACAGGATTTGGGCGAGTTTGGTGTCGAGATAGTCCCGGATCCCTTCGGACCCGCCTTCGCGGCCCATGCCGGACTGGTTGGTGCCGCCGAAAGGCGCTTCGGAGGCCGCAAGGGCAAAGCTGTTGATCCCGACCATGCCGGATTTCAGCGCAGCCGTGACACGCCGGGCGCGATCAGCCGAGCGGGTGAAGGCATAGGCCGAAAGCCCCATATCAGAGGCATTGGCCCGGGAGATGACCTCTTCCTCGGTCGAGAAGCGCGAGATCGCGGCTATGGGGCCAAAGTTTTCTTCAGCAAAGACCCGCATATCGTCGGTGACCTCGGTGAGGACGGTCGGCTCGTAGAAATGGCCTTTGTTCAGATGCGCGGGGCGGCGGCCGCCATGTTTCAGGGTCGCCCCTGCCTTGAGCGCATCGGCAACGATGGCTTCGATCTCGGTGAGACGCCCGGCATTGATCAGCGGGCCCATGCCGGTTTCGGGGTCAAGCCCGTCACCCACTCTGATCTTTGCCGCGCGCGCGGTGAAGCCCTCGACAAAGGCATCATGCAGGCTTTCATGCACGAAGAAACGGTCGGCAGTCACACAGACCTGACCCGCATTGGCGTATTTCGTCGCGACGGAAAGATCGAGCGCGGCCTCGAGATCGGCATCATCAAAGATGATCAGCGGCGCATTGCCGCCGAGCTCCATCGAGACCTTTTTCACCGTCTGCGCCGCGTCGCGGATCATCTGCTGGCCGACGCGGGTTGACCCGGTAAGCGAGACCTTGCGCACCCGTTTATCCGCCATGATCGGCGCATAGGTGTCGGCGGTGGACCCCACCACCAGACCCACGGCCCCATCCGGCAGACCAGCCGCGCGCAGGCAGTCGACCATCACCATGGCAACGCCCGGCGTCTGCGAAGACGGGCGCAGCACCACCGGGCACCCGGCGGCAAGCGCCGGTGCAAGTTTGCGTGCGGGCAAAGCTGCGGGAAAGTTCCAGGCGGTGAAAGCGCCCACGATGCCGACCGGTTCATGGCTGATTTCGAACCGTCCGCCTGGCACCCGGCTGTCGACGATCCGGCCATAGATCCGCCGCGCCTCTTCGGCATACCAGCGGAACTGATCACAGGCGAGCACCCATTCCCGGCCTGCCTGGGCGATGGGCTTTCCGGTCTCGAGCGAGATCATCCGCGCGCCTTCCTCCGTGCGGCGGATCATCTCATCGGCGGCCCGGTGCAGTGCGTCGGCGCGGCCAAAACCGCCCATGGCGCGCAAGAGGTCTTGCGCGGCGGCGGCTTTATCCAGCGCCGCACGGGTCTGCGCGACCGAGGCGAAGGCAACAGCCCCGAGGGAGGCGCCGGTGACCGGAGAGTACACCTCTCCCGTTGTGGCGCCGGGGATCCAGGCGCCACCTGTGAACAGGCCGAAATTGTCGTACATGGGGCTTAACCGATGTCTTTCGTGAGGATGGTGCGGCCTTCGGCCACCGACCTGATCGCAGCCTCGGCGAGGATCAGCGCCTGGCGACCGTCTTCAAAGGTCATTGGTGGCGTGGTGCCGTTTTCGACCGCATCGACAAAGGCGCCGATCTCGGCGGCAAAAGCATCGTCATAACGCTCGATGAAGAAGTTCAGGAGCGGCGGCGCTTGTTCAGTGAACTCGGCCCCGAAGAGCCGCACTTTGGTCATGGCGTGGTTTTCCGAGATCGCCATGCCTTTTGACCCGAAGGCCTCGACCCGCTGGTCATAGCCATAGACCGCGCGGCGTGAATTGTTGATGATCGCCTGCTTGCCGGACGCGGTTTTCAGGACCACGGTAACGGTGTCGTAATCGCCGAGTTTTTCCATCAGGCCGGGCTTCACCAGCCGCGAGCCGGTGGCGGAAACCTCGGTCACATCCTCGCCCAGCATGAAACGCGCCATGTCGAAATCATGGATGGTCATGTCGCGGAAGATACCGCCCGAAACCTCCATATAGGCATCGGGGGCCATGTCGGGGTCGCGCGAGGTGATGATGACCTGGTGCAGATCACCGATCTGGCCCGAGGCAATCGCCGCCTGCACGCCCGCATGGCCTTTATCCATCCGGCGCACGAAGCCGAGCATGATCGGAACGCTTGTGCCTTTGATCTTTGCAGCGCAGGCATTGACGCGGGCAAGCGACAGATCAATCGGCTTTTCGCACAAAGCGGGTTTGCCGGCAGCGACCGCGGCCTCGATCAGATCGGCATGGGTGGCGGTCGAGGAGGCAATAAGAATTGCATCGACATCTTTCGAGGCGATCAGCGCTTCGGCGCTGTCGAACCGGGTCACGCCCAGTTTTTCGGCCATTTCGGCGGCAGATGGGGTATGAATATCATAGACACCGGCGAGCGCCGCACGCGGGTGTGCTGCGATGTTTTCGGCATGCATGCGGCCAATGCGGCCCGTGCCGATTACTGCAATCCTGAGCATTGAGTCTCCTCCCCAACTTTGTTGCAATAATCATTGCTATGACGTTGCATTGTCAATATGCATTCCGTAAGCATTGAGAAAAGATACATCCGCAGGAGGAGGCGAGATGACCGGATCTACTGTGCGCCTGACTATGGCGCAGGCCCTTGTTCGTTACCTTTGCAACCAGTTCACCGAGATTGACGGGCAACGTGTTCCGCTTTTCGCAGGTGTTTTCGGCATCTTCGGCCATGGCAATGTGACCTGCCTCTCCGAGGCGCTTGAGGTGGTGCAGGATCAGCTTCCGACCTGGCGCGGCCAGAATGAGCAGTCGATGGCGCTCGCCGCGATTGGATTCGCGAAAGCGAAACAGCGCCGTCAGCTGATGGTTGCGGCGACCTCGATCGGCCCGGGTGCGGCCAATATGATCACGGCGGCGGGTGTGGCTATGGCGAACCGGCTGCCGGTTCTTCTGATCGCGGGGGATACATTCGCGAACCGCGTCCCTGACCCGGTGCTGCAGCAGGTGGAGCATTACAACAACCCCTCGATCACCGTGAATGACGCGTTCAAGCCGGTGGTGCGCTACTGGGACCGCATTGTTTTGCCCGAACAGATCATCCAGTCGCTGCCCCAGGCCGTGGCCGTGATGCTGGACCCTGCCGATTGCGGCCCGGCTTTCATCGGTCTGGCCCAGGACACCCAGGAAGTGGCCTATGATTACCCGGAAGTCTTCTTTGAACCCAAAGTCTGGAAGATCCCGCGTCCGCGCCCCGACCGCGATTCGGTGGCGCAGGCTGCCGAAGTGCTGAAAGGCGCGAAACTGCCGCTGATCATCTCGGGCGGTGGCGTGCGCTATAGCCGTGCCGAACAGGCGCTGGCCGATTTCGCCGCCAAACGCGGTATCCCGGTTGTGGAAACCGTGGCCGGCAAGGGCGCCTTCACCCATGACCATCCGGTGCATATTGGCCCCGTGGGCATCCTCGGCTCGACCTCGGCGAATGAGCTGGCGCGCGAGGCGGATGTGATCCTTGCCATCGGCACCCGGCTGCAGGATTTCACCACCGGCTCCTGGACGGTATTCTCGAAATCAGCGCAGTTCATCTCGCTGAACGCGGCGCGGTTCGATGCGATCAAGCACCGGGCGCTCTCGGTCGTGGGCGATGCGAAGGAAGGTATTCTGGAGCTCGACGCGGCACTTGGCAGCTGGAAGGCTGACGCGGGTCTGTTGCCGCGCGGCAAGAAGCTCTTTGCGGAATGGAACAGGCTCCTCGACAGCCTGCAGGCTCCCACCGATGCGGCGGTACCCTCCTATCAGCAGGTCGTCAACGTGGTGAATCAGGCGGCGCGTCCGGGTGATACGCTCGTCACCGCCGCCGGCGGTCTGCCGGGCGAGGTCGTCAAGGGTTGGCGCGTCAAAGACCCGCATACTTTTGATTGCGAATTCGGCTTCTCCTGCATGGGATATGAGATCCCGGCGGGCTGGGGTGCCGCGATGGCGCAAGAAGGCCCGGGTGGCACCGGCGGCACGCCCATCGTGATGCTGGGTGACGGCACCTATATGATGGGGAACTCCGATATCTATTCGGCGGCGCTGACCGGCCATAAGATGATCGTGATCGTCTGCGACAATGGCGGCTATGCCGTGATCAACCGGCTGCAACAGGCCAAGGGCGTTCCGGGTTTCAATAACCTGTTGAAAGACTGCCGCATCCGCGACCGCAACAACCCGCTGCATGTTGATTTCGTGGCCCATGCCAAATCGATGGGTGCGGCGGCGAAACATGTCGAAAGCCTGGCCGACCTGCCGGCGGCTCTGGAATGGGCCTATGATCAGGACGGCGTGACGGTGCTGTCGATTGTCACCGATGCCTGGACCTGGACGCCGGGTGATGCCGACTGGGATGTCGGCGTGCCCGAGGTCTCAACCTTTGAATCGGTCCGCACCGCCCGTGCGAACCAGGAAAAAATTCGCAAACAGCAGCGTATCGGGGTCTGATACCATGAAAGCGAAACTTGGAATTGCCCCGATTGCCTGGTGGAATGACGACCTCGCGGAACTGTCGGATGATGTGAGCCTTGAGGAATGTCTGCGCCAGACCTCGGTCGCGGGCTTTACCGGCATGGAGACCGGCCGCCGCTTCCCGATGGATATGGCAGAGCTTGGGCCTATCCTGGACCGTTTTGGCATCTCGGTCTGTGGCGGCTGGTTCTCGGGCCTGCTGGTCGATGGTGATATCGAGGTCGAGAAGGACCGCATCGCGGAACAGATGGCCTTTTTCATCGCCGCCAAAGCGCCCTGCATTGTCTATGGCGAGACCGCGCGCTCGATCCAGGGTGTGCGCTCGGCGCCGCTTGCGACAAAGGCGAAGCTGACTGAAACCGAGATGGCGGCTTACGGTCGCAAGATCAGCGACTTCGCCGACTGGTGCGCGAAACAGGGGATGCCGATCTCCTATCACCACCATATGGCGGCGGTGGTCGAGACCGAGCCGGAGATTGATCTCTTCCTGAAGCATTCTTCTGTGCCGCTTTTGTTTGATGCCGGACACCTCGCCTTCGCGGGCGGCGATCTGATGCGGGTGATCGACAACCACCATGCGCGCTTCACCCATGTCCACACCAAGGACATCCGGAAATCGGTGATTGACGGCCTGGACCGTACGAAAGAGAGCTTCCTTGATGCGGTGATCAAGGGTGCCTTTACCGTGCCGGGCGATGGCTCGCTGGACTTTGAGGCGATTGTGAAAGCGCTGGCCCGGAAGGGCTATGAAGGCTGGTTCGTGGTCGAGGCAGAGCAGGATCCGAAAATCTCGCCGCCGCTGGAAATGGCAGTGAAGGGCCATAAAGAGCTGATGCGCGTCATGGCCGCCGCCGGCTATGAGGTGGCGAAATGAACCGGATCGACGGGAAAGTCGCGATTGTCACCGGCGGCACCCAGGGCCTTGGCGCGGCGATTGCCCGGCTCTTTGCCGAGGCCGGTGCAGCGGGGATCGTCATCGTCGGGCGCGGCGAAGAAAAAGGCCGCGCAGTTGCGAAGTCGATTTTTGAGGCGACCGGTGTGCCGGTGGAGCTGGTGCTCGCCGACCTCGGCAATATCGAGGATGTGGCGAAGATTGTCCCTGCGGCTGACAAGCGTTTCGGCCGGGTCGACATCCTCGTCAATGCGGCGGGTCTGACGGATCGCGGCAATATGCTCAACACCTCGCCGGAGCTCTTTGACCGCATGATCGCGGTCAATACCCGCGCGCCGTTTTTCCTGATCCAGGACGCGGCAAAGGTGATGATCCGCGAGGGGATCGAGGGCCGTGTGGTCAATATCGGTTCGATGTCGGGCCTTGCAGGACAGCCCTTCCTCGCGCCCTATTCGACTTCGAAGGGTGCGCTTTCGACCCTGACCCGCCATGCCGGTTTCGCGCTGATGCGGCACAAGATCCATATCAACCAGCTCGATATCGGCTGGATGAATTCGGACCATGAACGGGCGCTGGTGCTGTCAGAAACCGGTGATCCGGATTTCATCGACCGGGCGGCGGCCGCGAAACCCTTTGGCCGGATCCTCGACCCGAAAGAGGTGGCGCGCGCGGTTTTGTGGATGGCCTCGGACGATGGCGGCATGATGACAGGCGCGGTGATCCCCTTCGACCAGTCGGTCTATGGCGGCTATGACGACGCACCCGTACCTGCGGTCGCGCTGGAGGGTTGAGCGATGCGCACGATCAAAGGACCAGGGGTCTTTCTTGCGCAGTTTGCTGCGGATGCGGCGCCCTATAACTCGCTGCCGGGCCTCGCGGCCTGGGCGGCGGAGAAGGGTTTCAAGGGCGTGCAGATCCCAACCTGGGAGACGCGGCTGATCGATATGGAAAAGGCCGCGACCTCAGACGCTTACTGTGATGAGATCAGAGGCCTTCTGGCGGATCACGGGCTGGAAATCACCGAGTTTGCCTCGCATATCACCGGGCAGCTGGTGGCGGCGCATCCCTGTCATGACGGGGTGCTGGATGCCTTTGCGCCCGCACATGTGCGCGGCAACCCGGCGCGGCGGCGCGCCTGGGCGGAAGAACAGCTTCGCTTCGCGGCGCGGGCCTCGCAGCGGTTCGGGATCGACCGGCATGTGACATTCTCCGGCGCTCTGCTCTGGCCCTACCTCTACCCCTATCCGCAATGGCCCGAGGGGCTGGTGGAAGAGGGTTTTGACGAACTTGCCCGCCGCTGGACGCCGATCCTGAATGATTTCGACGCCCATGGCGTGGATGTCTGCTATGAAATCCACCCGATGGAAGACCTGCATGACGGTCATTCCTGGGAATATTTTCTTGGCAAGGTGAAGGGCCACCCCCGCGCCAATCTGATGTATGACCCGAGCCATCTGGTGCTGCAGGGCATGGATTATCTCGCGTTCATTGACCATTACCATGAGCGTATCCGCACCTTCCATGTGAAGGATGCCGAGTTCCGCCCGGATGGCAAATCCGGCGCTTACGGCGGCTATATGCCCTGGGCGAAACGCGCGGGCCGCTTCCGCAGCCCCGGCGATGGTCAGGTCGATTTTGGGGCCATCTTCACGAAGCTGTCCACTTACGGCTTTGACGGCTGGGCGGTTCTGGAATGGGAATGTTTCATCAAAAACCCCGAAGACGGCGCGCGCGAGGGGGCTCAGTTCATCAAAGACCATATCATCCGCGTCTCGGACCGGGCCTTTGATGATTTCGTGAAATCCGGCGCAGACCGGGCAGCCAACCGGGCGATGCTCGGGCTGGGGGAAGCATGACGCGGCAATTGCGGCTTGGGATGATCGGCGGTGGGGAAGGGGCCTATATCGGCAATATCCACCGCCTTGCGGCGCGGTTGGATGGCGCCTGGGTGCTGGTGGCGGGGGCGTTTGATGCAGATCCCGCAAAGGGCAGGGCTTTCGCGCAAAGCCAGGGCATCGCTGAAGATCGCAGCTACGGGACATATCAGGAGCTGATCGCGGGGGAAATTGCCCGCGAGGACCGCGTCGATGCGGTGGCGATCTGTACACCCAATTTCACCCATTACCCTATGGCGAAGGCGCTGATCGAGGCGGGCATCGCGGTGATCTGCGAAAAGCCGCTGACCGCCACGCTGGAAGAGGCGCTGGCGCTGGAGGAACTCGCCCGGGTGCGTGGTATCTTCATCGGCGTCACCTATACCTATTCCGGCTATCCGATGGTGCATGAGGCCCGTGCGCGGGTCGCGGCCGGTGAGATCGGCGCGGTCAGGACAGTGCAGGTCGAATATCCGCTGGAATGGATGGCGACGGCGATTGAGGCCGAGGGCAATGCCCAAGCCGCCTGGCGGACCGACCCGAAGAAGAACGGGCGCGGTGGTTCCATCGGCGATATCGGCACCCATGCCTATCACCTCGCGGGCTTTGTCACCGGGCTGCGGCTACAATCGCTGACGGCGGATCTGGCGACATTTGTGAACGGTCGTTCGCTTGATGACAACGCGCATGTGATGCTGCGCTATGAGGGCGGCGCACGCGGGCTTTTGTGGTCGAGCCAGGTCGCCATTGGCAATTCCAACGGTGTCCGCATCCGGGTCTTTGGCGGGAAAGGCTCGCTTGCGTGGTATCAGGAACAGCCCAATGAGCTGATCCTGACCCCGCTTGAGGGCCGCGTGCAGACGCTCAAACGCGGAGCGGGTGATCTGTCACCGGCGGCGAAGGCGCGTACCCGCACGCCTCCGGGCCATCCCGAAGGCTATCTCGAGGCCTTCGCCAATCTTTATCTTGGCTTTGCCGAAGCGATCCGCGCCCGGGCAGAAGGCCGCGTGCCTGCGCCCATCGGCCAGGACCTTCCGCTGATCCGGGACGGGGTGAAGGGTGTCGCCTTTGTCGAGGCGGTTGTCGACAGCCATGAGGCGGACGATCAGCCCTGGATCACGCCTGTTGCCGTTTGAGACCAGGAGTTCACCCCGGGGGAGGGGGTTTGTGAGATGACGAAAAAGCTGGACCTCGTGACCATTGGCCGGTCCTCCATCGACCTTTATGGCGGTCAGGTGGGGGGACGGCTGGAAGATATGGGCTCGTTTCAGAAATATGTCGGCGGATCCCCCACCAATATGGCGGTGGGGACGGCGCGGCTGGGGCTGAAATCTGCGCTGATCACCCGGGTCGGCGCTGAACATATGGGCCGGTTCCTGCGCGAAGAGCTGGCGCGCGAAGGCGTCGATACGCGCGGCGTGGTGACCGACCCGGAACGGCTGACGGCGCTGGTTCTGCTGGGGATCCGCGATGAACATCAGTTCCCGCTGATCTTCTACCGCGAAAACTGCGCCGATATGGCGCTGTGCGAGGATGATATTGACGAGGCGCTGATTGCGGATACCCGCGCGGTGGTTGCGACCGGCACCCATCTTTCGCATCCGCGCACCAAGGCGGCGGTGCTGAAGGCGCTGGCACTGGCCCGCCAGCATGGCGCGCGGACGGCGCTGGATATCGATTACCGCCCGAATCTCTGGGGTGTTGCGGGCCATGGTGACGGCGAAAGCCGCTTCGTCGAAAGCGCCGAGGTGACGGCGAAACTGCAAACCACGCTGCATCTCTTCGATCTGATCGTCGGGACCGAGGAAGAATTCCACATCGCGGGCGGATCGACCGATACCATCACCGCTTTGCGCGCGGTCAGGGCGCTGAGCACTGCCACGCTGGTGTGCAAACGGGGTGCGGCGGGGGCGGTGGCGTTCACCGGCCCGGTGCCGGACAGCCTTGATGCGGGCGAGACCGGGCCTGGCTTCCCGATCGAGGTGTTCAACGTGCTGGGCGCGGGTGACGGGTTCATGTCGGGCCTGCTGAAAGGCTGGCTGGATGATGAGAAATGGCCGCGCGCGCTGGAATATGCCAATGCCTGCGGGGCTTTCGCGGTGTCGCGCCATGGCTGTGCGCCGGCCTATCCCTCGCTCGCGGAGCTGGAATTTTTCCTGGGTCGTGGCGTGATCCGGCCGGATCTGAGAAACGACCCGGAACTGGAACAGATCCACTGGTCGACCAACCGCCGCTCCCTGCTGGGTGAGAGGCGGGGCAACCCCTGGAAAGACATCCGCGTCTTTGCCTTTGATCACCGGATGCAGCTGGAACAGATGCAGGGCGCGACACCCGCGAAAATAGGCGCCTTCAAAGAGCTGTGCCTTGAGGCCGCGCGCGGGGTCCAGGCGGATCGGCCGGGCTATGGCATTCTCTGCGACAACCGGCTTGGCAAAGCAGCGCTGCATGCCTCGGCGGGCACTGGCCTCTGGGTCGGGCGGCCGGTGGAATGGCCGGGTTCGCGCCCCCTGAGCCTCGAGCCCGAGATCGGGGCGGATTACGGCGGTCTGTCGGAATGGCCGCTGGACCATGTCGTCAAGGTTCTGTGTTTCTGCCACCCCGATGACGATGCTGCGACCTGGGCCCGGCAGGAGGATGTCGTGAAGCGTCTTTTCGCAGCGGCGCGACGCAACCGGCTGGAATTCCTGCTGGAGGTGATCCCCTCCAAAGTGGCGCCGGTGGATGACATGACCACGGCCACGATCATCCGCCGCTTCTATGATCTGGGCGTCTTCCCCGACTGGTGGAAGCTTGAACCGATGAAGACGGCCGGGGCCTGGGCCAATGCCGTCGCCGCCATCGGCGAAAACGACCCCAATACGCGCGGCATCGTGATCCTCGGTCTAGATGCGCCCGAGGACGAACTGGCCGCGAGCTTCCGCGTCGCGGCGGCGCAGCCACTGGTCCGGGGCTTTGCTGTCGGACGGTCGATATTCGGCGATGTGGCGCGGTCCTGGATGGAAGGTAAAACAGATGACGCCGGGGCGGTTGCCGACATGACGGCGCGCTACAGCCGGCTGTGTGACATCTGGGATCAGGCAAGGCGCGACAGCGCCGGCTGATGCCCGCGCCTGCGCCAGTGACAGGAATCGTATCCATGAGCCAATTGCAACTGAAACCCTTCGGCACCACGGGCAAGGTGCATCAGGTCACTCCCGCCTCGGCCGGCTGGCGCTATGTCGGCTTTTCGCTCTATCGGCTGCGTCCGGGCGAGACGGCGGCGGAAGCGACCGGCACGGATGAGGTGATCCTGGTCATGGTCGAGGGCAAGGCCGCTTTCACCGCTGCGGGCCAGGACTGGGGTGTGCTTGGCGACCGGATGAATGTCTTTGAAAAGACGCCGCCGCACAGCCTTTATGTGCCGCCGGGGCATGACTGGCGCGCGGTGGCCGAGACCGCCTGTACCATCGCGGTCTGTGCCGCACCCGGCAAGGGCAATTATCCGGCGCGCCGGCTTGGCCCCGATGGCATCACCCTGACCGAGCGCGGATCGGGCTGCAATCTGCGGCTTGTGAACAATATCGCGATGGAGATGCATGACGTCTGTGACAGCCTGCTGGTGACCGAGGTCTATACCCCGGCCGGCAACTGGTCGTCCTATCCCAGCCATCGCCATGACGAGGATGATTTCCCCCGCATCACCTATCTGGAAGAGACCTATTACCACCGTCTGAACCCTGGTGATGGGTTCGCCTTTCAGCGTGTCTATACCGATGACGGGCAGTTTGATGAGGTGATGGCCGTGAAGGATGGCGATGTGGTGCTGGTCCCGCGCGGCCATCACCCCTGCGGCGCGCCCCATGGGTTCGAGCTTTACTACCTCAACGTCATGGCAGGCCCGCGCCGCAATTGGCGCTTCGTGGCGGATCCGGCTGTCGAATTCCTCATGAAGTGATGCGATGGCAACGAAAAAGGGCGCGGGAAAGATCCCGCGCCCTTTGCGTTTCGGACAGGTTCAGTAGGGGCTGTCGGGGAAGTAATATTCCGCCGCGTTCTCAGCGGTGATCAGCGGGCTGTCGAGAGTATAGATGCCATGCACCGGCGATTGCACCGCGTAGCGCGCGGCAGTGACCGAGATTGCCGGGATGATCAGGGTCGGCGGGTAGAAGATATCTGCGTCGATCAGCGCGTCGCCATCCATGATCTGTTTGATCACCCGGTTCATCCCCGATCCGCCAAGGAGCTTCATGCCTTCTGCGCGGCCGGCCTGTTCGATAGCCGCCTTGGCGCCAAGCGCTGCATCATCGTCACCGGCCCAGACCCCGTCGATTTCGGGGAAACGGGTGAGGAAGTCCTGCATCACTTCGAACCCCTTATCGGGGTTCCAGTTGGCGTATTGCATGTCGAGAACTTCGATCCCCGACCCTTCAAGCGCGGCATTGAAGGCCTCGATGCGGATATTGTCGATGGCGGTCGGAATGCCGCGCATGACGACGATCTTGCCGCCATTGGGCAGCTTGCCTCTGAAGTAATCGGCAGCGATTTTGCCATATTGCGGATTGTTGCCGCCGACATAGAGATCTTCGACGCCCGGCTCTGACAGGCCACGGTCAACGGCGGTGATGAAGATGCCACGGGCCTTGGCGGCCTTGACCGGCTCGGTCAGCGGATCGCTTTCCATCGGCAGGATCACCAGCGCATTGATGCCCTGGGCGATCAGGTCTTCAACGTTATTCACCTGGGCCTGGACGTCGCCGGCGGTGGTCACCACGAAATCAAGCTGCGGGAAGGCGGTCTGCAGCGATTTGACTGTGCGCTCGGTATGGTAGTTCAGGCCGCCGGTCCAGCCATGGGTGGCGGCCGGAATCGCGATGCCGATTTTCGCGACTTTCTCTTGTGCGCGGGCGGGCATGGCGGCCAGCGGCAGCGCCATGCCCGCAGCCGATGCCACCAGCATATTGCGGCGGGAAAGATGGGCTTTCATTGGGGTCTCCTCCGGTTGAAAAACTCAGGTGCCGCTGCGCCTGCGTTGCAGCAGGACGGCGATGACGATGATGGTGCCCTGGAAGGCGCCATTCAGATGCGGGCTGAAATACGAGGTGAGGTTGAGGATATTGGCCACGAGGCCAAGGATCAGCACGCCGACCACCGTGCCCCAGACGCGGCCAAAACCGCCTGCCAGCGCAGTGCCGCCGATGATGACGGCCGCAATCGCCTCCAGTTCCCACAACATGCCGGTCGAGGGCGTGACGGCGCCAAGGCGCGGCACATAGATCAGTGTCGCCAGCCCGACGCAGGCGCCCTGCAGCACATAGGTCGCGAGCCGCACCCCATTCACCGGGATCGCGGAATAGCGCGAGACATCGGGGTTCGAGCCGATGGCGGTGACATGGCGGCCAAAGCGCATCCGGGTCATGACGAATTCGCCCAGTGCCGCCAGCACCGCGAAGATGATCACCGGCACCGGGATCCCCAGCACGGCGCCATAGTACAACCCGCGCCCGGCATCGCGCAGTGCGAAATCGAGCGAGATCGAGCCGCCATCCGACATCCAGGTCACCAGCGAGCGCATGATGCCCATGGTGCCAAGGGTCACGATGAAGGCTTCGATCCGGGCAAACACCACCAGCGAGCCGTTCAGAAGCCCCGCCAGCATCCCGATCACCAGCGCGAGTGTCATGCCGGTGACCAGCGCCGCCATCGGCGACATATGGGCGAGAAACCAGTTCATCCCCATGATGCCCAGCCCCGCGACCAGCGCGGCCATCGCCCCGACCGACAGGTCAAGCCCGCGCGCGGTGATCACAAAAGTCGCGCCGATCGCGATGATCCCGATGATCGAGGACCGGGTCAGCACATTGAGGGCATTCTCGGTCGTCAGAAAGGTCTCGCTGGACACGGCGCCGAGGATCACCAGCAGGATCAGCGCGATCAGCGGCCCGAGCTGGCCAATCCTCTGGCGCAGCGGCGTAGCGGCGGGATCGAGGGTTGCGTCGCTCATGCGGGGATTTCCTTTTCTGAAACGGTGGAAAGGCCAAGGCCGAGGCGCAGGATATCGGCCTCGCTCACCTGGCCGCCCTCGGGCTGGCGGATCGTGCCTGCGATGCGGCCGCGATCCATGACGAGGATGCGATGGGCCAGGCCGATCAGCTCGGGGAGTTCTGATGAGATCACGACGACGGCGCGGCCTTCGGCGGCGAGCCCGGCAATCAGCCGGTAGATCTGGGCTTTCGCACCGATATCGACCCCGCGGGTCGGCTCGTCGAGGATGACGATGCCCGGCTGGCTTGCCAGCGTTTTCGCCAGCAGCAGTTTCTGCTGGTTGCCCCCCGAGAGCCGCCCCGCCGGGATCAGCGGATTGGCCGAGCGGATGTCAAATGTCTCGCGCGCCTTCGCATAGCGCGCGCGTTCGCCCGCGGGATCAAGCAGCGGCCCGCCTGACAGGGCACCCAGCGTCAGATCGGCATTGACGATCTGGCTCGCCTCAAGCAAGAGGCCCCGGCTTTTGCGATCTTCGGTCAGATAGGCGATGCCCTTCGCCCAGGCCTCGCGGCTTTTCGGCAGCGCACGCGTTTCGCCGCGCAGGGTGAAACGGCGCGCCCGGGCGGGGCGCAGGCCAACAAGGCCCTCGAACATCTCGGTGCGGCCCGATCCGACGAGGCCGGCCACGCCGAGGATCTCGCCCGGATGCAGGGCAAAACCCGCATCCCGTATCGGGGCACCGATCTCGCGCGGAACTTCCAGCCCTTCGACCTCCAGCACCGGTGCGGCGACAGGCGCCGGGCTGCGGGGTAGGAAGAGGTCAGAGATCTCGCGCCCGACCATGGCGGTCGCGATGTCATGTTCCGAGACGTCGGCAGTGGGGCGGTCCATCGTAATGGTGCCATCGCGCAGAACCGTGACCCGGTCGGCGATCTCGCGGACCTCGTCCAGCCGGTGCGAGGTGAAGATCACCGCGCCCCCAGCCGCGCGGAAGGCGCGGATGCGGTCAAAGAGCGCGGCCGTCTCCTCGCGGCCCAGAACGGCGGTGGGTTCATCCATCAGCAACAATGCGGGGCCTGCGCCAAAGGCCTTTGCGAGTTCAACCACCTGCCAGCTTGCCACCGGCAGATCGCGCATCGCGGCCTCGGGGTGGATATTCGCGCGCAAAAGCTTCAGCGCGGCGGCGGTCTGGTCGCGCATCTTGCGGCGATTGACCACGCCGAACCGGCCAGGCTCGCGCCCGAGATGGATATTTTCGGCGACATTCATATCAGGGATCAGCGCGAATTCCTGGTGGACAAGCGTGATGCCCATCGTTTCCGCGCGGTGCAGATCGGCGGGAACCGGATTGCCCTGCCAGTGGACCGTTCCCGAACCCGGCACCTGATAGCCGCCGATGATCCGCATGAGGGTCGATTTTCCGGCGCCATTCTCGCCTGCCAGCGCCACGACCTCACCCGGTCGCACGGTGAGATCGATGCCCGCAAGCACCCGGTTCGGCCCGTAGAAATGTGTAACATTGCGGATTTCAAGCCCGCCGCCCGTCGCAGATCGCTTCATATCCTCCCCTTTCTCCCGGACCGGAGCCCAAGCCGGGGCCCGACCCGCAAAGACGCGCCGCCAACCTGCCGCCGCGGCTCAGCGGGCAGCTTTCACCGGCGCAAGAGGCAGAGCCTTTCGCGCTGAGATCAGGTCTTTGATGCAATCCCCCCCGGATGTCAGAACGGCGGTGGCTTCCCGGCACACAGCCGTCTCTGACAGCACCGGCATAGCAAGATCTGCGGGAAATGCAATACGGATTGCCAATGACATATGTTGGCAATCCGGAATTGCGGTGCTGGCGCGGGCAGGTCAGGGCTGCAAGATGTCACAGCCCGACCGCCGCACGGAAGGCGGCAAGTTCGGCCTCGTTATCGATGACATTGTGATGTGGGGCGGGATAGGCGCCCTTGTTCACATCCGCGACAAATTCGCGGAAGGCCGCAATGCGTTCCTCTTGCAGCCGCGCGAATTCGGCGGCGAAATTGCGGTAGCTTTTGGCATGGCGCGGCTTATGGCCCTGGGTATAGCCCAGCACATCTTCGGCAAAGAGATATTGCGCATCGGCATAGGGGCCGGCCCCCATCCCGAGCATGACCAGCGGGGAATGCCGGGTGATGATCCGGGCCACCTCGACCGGAACCACCTCAAGTTCGGCACCGAAACAGCCGATCTCTTCCAGCCGTTTGACGTGATCCCAGACCGCACGGGCGCTGGCAGCAGTTTTACCGACCGCGCGGAAGCCCCCGGTCCAGGTCGCTTGCGACGGGATCAGCCCGACATGGCCGACGACCGGCACGCGGTTGTCACAAAGCGCTTTCTGGATCTGCAAAGACGCCGCGCAATAAAAGCAATCGCCGCCGATTTTCGTGAAATGAAAAGCGGTGCGCAGGTAATCCTCGGCGGTCACCAGGTCTCCGGCGGGGCCATAGGGCAGGCCGATCTGCACAAAGCAGTCGCCTGCCGCCTCACGCATCCCGGGCGTGAAATACTGCCCCTCGATCGACAGGAGGTCGACCCCCGCCGCCGCTGCCGCCGCTGCCTCATCCGGCGTGGTGACGAACAGCATCGAGAGCTTGCGACCCTGCGCCTTCATCGCGCGGATATCGGCAACCGTCGGTCTTGTGCTTTTCTGAACCATGATGTCCCCCGGGGATTTCTGTGCGTGATCTCAGTCGATCAGGATTTCGACCTGACCGTTTTCAACCCGGGTCTGCCAGGTGTTGAGGTTTTTGCAGGCCGGCAGCCGCACCGCCTCGCCACTCCGATAGTCGAACTGGCCGTTATGTTTGGGGCATTCGACGATGTAATCCATCACCAGCCCATCGGCGAGATGGATCGCCTCATGGGTGCAAAAGCCGTCAGTGCAGAAATAATCATCATCGGGGCTGCGATAGATCGCATAGCTGCGACCGGCGTGATCCCAGCGGATCAGATCTTCGTTGTCGATGTCATCGGCAGAACAGGCGGCAATCCAGGGCATGTCTTCTCCTCCGGAGATATCTGGCAATCGGGCGGGATGGGAGCAGGTGTCCGGCAGGGCTATTCGGCGGCAATCGGGCGCGCCTGCGCGTCATAGCCTGCGATGCCGGGGGTGGGGGCGCCAGGTTCCAGATCGCCGTGATATTCGGCGCGGTAGGGCTGGGCGCTGGCCGGAAGCTCGCGCTTGACGAACCAGTCCGGGTTTTTGAACTGGCGGATCAGGGTCGGGATGATCTCGCGATAGGCCGAAAGGATCGAGGGATGCGCGGGCGGCATGTCATGTTTCACCAGCTCATGCATCCGGGGCAGGGCGTGATAGGGCACCATCGGGAACATGTGATGTTCGACATGGAAATTCATGTTCCAGTAAATGAAGCGCGAGATGGGGTTCACATAGACGGTGCGCGAATTCAGCCGGTGGTCGAGCACATTTTCCGCCAGCCCCAGATGCTGCATGTAGCCGGTCATCACCATATGCCAGCTGCCAAAAAGGATCGGCAGACCTACGACCATGAAGGGCAGGATCGACTGCATCCACCAGGCCAGCGCCGCGACGCCCAGATAGATGACTGCCCAGATGCGGGCGATCAGGAAGGCGCGTTTGCGTTCGGGTTCCGGCACGAAGGATTTCGTGGTTTCCGGCATATAGCCGGCGATCAGCTGCAGCGTGGTTTTTGCATTGCCCCAAAACTCGAATATTCCGAAGAAATTCAGGATCAGCCGGGCGACGACCGCCGGGCGCATCGCGATGATCTCGGGGTCATGGCCGACGATGATCGTGTCGGTGTGGTGGCGGGTATGGCTCCATCGCCAGGTCACCGGATTGCGCATCATACAAAAGCAGGCGACCTGATAAACCGCATCATTCATCCAGCGCGTCCTGAACGCTGTGCCATGGCCGCATTCATGCCAGCGACTGTCCATGGCCGAGGCATAGAGCACGCCGTAAATCAGCCAGAAGGGTGCGGACCACCAGGAGGGCCAGAGCCAGATGCCCATTGCCGCCGAGGCGATCATCACGCCAAACAGGATGATCGTGTCGCGGATCGCGGGCTGATCCGACCGTGTCATCAGCTCTTTCATCACCTTGCGTGGCAGGTCGGTATGATACCACTGGGCGGAGACGAGGCCGATTTCCTCGGCCAGCCTGGCATCGCGCCCGAGCAGCGCGTAATCGCGGTTGGTATGGCTCATAACGTGATTCCCCTCCGGTACAGCGACGGTCTCTGATCTCAGACCTGTGGCCTCTCCCGATGGTATTGCAACGAAAATTGCCGGTTTTCAGATTCGTTTATTGCAATTCACATCAGAATGGTGATGGGTAATGATGGTTTTTGATGGATTTTATCGATGCACAAACGTGTGACGATTACCGATCTCGCCCAGGCTGCGGGGGTGTCCACCGCCACGATCGACCGGGTGCTGAACGGTCGCAGTGCGGTGAGGCGGGCGACGGCGGTGCATGTGCTCGAAATCGCCCGCGAGATGGGATTTCATGCCGCGCCGTTGCTGGAGAAACGCCTGATCGGCGCGCAGGAGAGCCTGACCATCGGCCTGGTACTTTTGCCGACCGAGCCGGACTTCTATCGCCAGTTCCAGGCCGAGGCTGAAGCGGCAGCCCTTGCTGAAACCGGGCTGCGGCTGCGTATCGTGACCGAATATGCCGCCAATTCCAGCCCTGCCGCCACCATTGCCGCGCTGGAACGGCTTGCCCCAAAGGTCCAGGCGATTGGGCTCGTCGCCGTGGATCATCCGCGCGTAACCGAGGCGGTGGCCGATCTGCGTGCCGCAGGCATCCCGGTGATCGCGCTTTTATCCGACCTCGCCCAGGGGGTGCGTCATGCCTATCTGGGGGTCAATAATCTCAAGGTCGGGCGGGTGGCAGCGGCGATGCTGGCGCGGGGCGTGCCCAAAGGGGCAGGGGGCGCGCTCGCGCTGTTTGTCGGCGGCCAGCTCTGGCATGGGCATGAGCTGCGCGAGACCGGGTTTCGCAGCTATATCCGACGCGAAAGGCCGGATCTGGTCCTGCTCGACACCCAGGTCAATCTCGACACCGATGATCTGACCTATGAAGCGGCAATTGCGCTGATGGCGCGGCATAAATCGCTCTGTGGCATCTATTGCTGCGGCGGCGGGCGCAATGGCGTGATCCGCGCCGTACGGGAAGAGCGCCGCCATGGCGAGATCGACGTGATTGCCAATGAACTGACCGAGACCACCAGGCGCGCGATGGCCGAGGGGATTGTCTCGCTCGTGATCGACACGCCATTGCGCGAGATCTGCACCACGCTGGTCACTCTTGCCCGTCAGGCGGTCAAAGGCGAGGCGGCAGCGGAGGGGCAGGCACAGGTTTTCCTGCCGATGCGGCTGATCCTGCCCGAGAGTATCTGACAGTTGCAGGCTGCAATGGGCCCTGCGCCCGCTGTCAGGATGCAGGTCTGAGAGAGCTTTGCGGCGGATCGAATCAAAGATCGGGGCCTGGCGGTGGCAATTTTCTGCAAGGAAAATTGCAAGTCCGCAATCGGAGCCGCCACTACTGCCCCGGGGGCAGGGTGCTCCGGATTTTTCAATATAGTATAAATAATACAAATAGATAAGTAAATTTTTCAGGTCAAAACCCCGCCCGCGCGGCAGATAGATCTGTCGGGATCAGGGCAGATTTCTGAATTATAGGTTGACACACTCAAATTTCTGCAATCAATATTGCCAAAGTATTCAGGTTGCAATTTTACAAAAGCAGACAACCGGCATCGCGTCAGGGCGCGGGGCCGGCATGGTCGGCTGATGTCCTGCCACCTGATCCGACAGGTCGACGATGAAGGGAGAGCATCGTGAAGGATTTGGTCCCCGAGATCAGTCTTGAAGAGTTTCGCGCTCAGGTGGAGACGGTGACCACCATTGCGCATTGCCCCTCGGCCATTACGATTGAAAAGAACATTCCGATCTATGATGGCGCGCGTGTCAGCGCCGGGATCTCGCGCGAATGGGCGCGGGTGATCGGCGAAGGTGCCGGCGTTTTCGTGGTTAAAAACGCCTTTGCCGACAAAGGTGCGATTGATGCGGCCTCGGACGCGTTCCGCGCCATCATCGCGCACGAACGTGCGGCCGGCGTCGCGGCGGGTGACCATTTCGCCAAAGCCGGCGCCAATGACCGGATCTGGAACAGCCTGCAAAAGCTCTGCCTGCATGATCCGGCGGTTTATGCGCGCTATATGGCCAATCCGGTGATTGATATTGCCTGCCGCGCCTGGCTTGGGCCGGGCTATCAGATCGCGACCCAGGTGAACCAGGTCCGCCCCGGCGGCAAGGCACAGGCACCGCATCGCGATTATCACCTCGGTTTCATGTCGCCGGAGCAGATGGCGGACTATCCCGATCATATCCATGCCACAGGCCCGACGCTGATCCTGCAAGGCGGTGTCGCGCATTGCGATATGCCGGTGGAAAGCGGCACCACGAAGCTGCTGCCGCATTCGCAGCGTTTCCTGCAGGGCTATATTGCCGCCACCCGGCCCGCGTTCCGTGAGTATTTCGAAGAGCATCACGTTCAGCTGCCGCTGGAAAAGGGTGATGCTATCTTTTTCAGCCCGGCTCTGTTCCATGCAGCGGGCGAAAACAAGACCTCTGACGTCGTGCGGATGGTCAACCTGATCCAGACCGCCAGCGCCTTTGCCCGCCATATGGAGGCAATTGACCGCACCGCGATGTGCCGCGCCGTTTTCCCACATCTCGCAGCGCTTTCGCCCGAGGGGCGGCATGCGGTGATCGCGGCCACGGCGGATGGTTATCCCTTCCCGACCAATCTCGACACCGATCCGCCGATTGGCGGTCTCGCGCCGCCGACGCAGCAGGATCTGCTGGCCCAGGCTGTGGCCGAGGCGTGGGATGCGGCAAAGCTCGACGCAGCGCTGGACGCGCAGGAGGCAAAACGCCGACCCTAGCACCCGACAAACCAGAATCCGCCATGGCTTCCGGCGGTCACAGAGGGAAGCCGCAAAGGGAGGACTACCATAATGAAATCAATGCTGAGATCGGTCGCCATCGGGGCGGTTCTTGCGGTGACCGCTATGGTCAGCTCTGCAAAGGCAGAGGGCGAGCAATTCGTCTGGATCAGCCATGGCCCGGACAGCGACAGCTGGTTCAACGTGATCAAGAATGCGATCAAGGTCACCAATGAACAGATGGGTGTGAACACCGAATACCGTAACCCCGCGACCGGCGACCTCGCCGATATGGCGCGGATCGTGCAGCAGGCCGCCGCCGCCGATGTCGACGGCATCATCGTCACCATCGCCGATTACAATGTGCTGGAAGGCCCGATCAAAGACGCCGTCGCCAAGGGGATTCCGGTCGTCACCGTGAATTCGGGCACCGTCGAGGAAAGCAAGAAGCTTGGCGCGCTGCTCCATGTTGGTCAGCCGGAATATGAGGCGGGTCTCGGCGCAGGCGAGCGCGCGAAAGAGGCGGGGATCACCACCTTCCTTTGCGTCAACCACTATATCACCAACCCGCAATCGGTCGAACGCTGCCGTGGCTTTGCTGACGGGATCGGCCAGGAACTGGGCAGCCAGATGATCGATTCCGGCATGGACCCGTCGGAAGTCGCCAATAAGGTCAAAGCCTATCTGACCGCGAACCCCGATACCGGCGCGATCCTGACCCTTGGCCCGAACTCGGCCGAGCCGTCGATCCGCGCGGTGAAAGAACTCGGCCTTGATGGCGAGATCTATTTCGGCACGTTTGACCTGTCATCGGAAATCTCGGCCGGGATCAAAGACGGAACCATCAACTTCGCCATCGACCAGCAGCCTTTCCTGCAAGGCTCGGTGCCGATTCAGGTGCTGACGGCCTATGTCCGCTACGGCGTGGCACCGTCGAACTCGGTCTTCACGGGTCCGGGCTTCGTCACCAAAGAGAATATCGATTTCGTCGAGTCGCTCGCCGGCGAATATCGCTGATCTGGTGCAAGGGCCGGGGCAGAAAACGCACCCGGCCCGTTTTACCTGTGGGGATTATCCAAATGACAGAAGCCGTCCAGGCTCATAAAGACGAGCGCGTCAAAACCGTCTCGCCCTGGCGCCGCGCGCTGATCCGGCCTGAACTGGGCGGCATCTGCGGCACCGTCCTTGTCTTCCTGCTTTTCGGGGCCATTGCCGGCGATTCCGGCATGTTCCGGGCCGAAGGTATCATGAACTGGACCGTGGTTTCCGCGCAGTTCATGATCATTGCAGTCGGCGCCTGCCTGTTGATGATCGCGGGCGAATTCGACCTCTCGACCGGCTCGATGATCGGCTTTTCCGGCACGGTCATGGCGATCCTGTCGGTGCATATGGGCTGGCCGCTTTGGGCGGCGATCCTGTTCACTTTTGCCTTTTGCATGCTGATCGGCGCGCTGAATGGCTGGCTCGTGGTCAAGACCGGGCTGCCTTCGTTTATCGTGACGCTCGCATTTCTGTTCATCCTGCGGGGCCTGACCATCTGGGGCTCGGTCTATTTCACCCGCCAGACCATCATTGGTGGCGTAGCCGAAAAAGCCCAGGGCGACTGGCTGGCGCCGGTCTTTGGCGGCAAGATCCTGACCGGGTTTTTCAGCTGGATGGGCGAGGCGGGCTGGATTGCAACTTTTACCCGCGGCTCGCGTGCCGGGCAGCCGGTGGTTGACGGAATTCCGATGCTGATCGTCTGGGCGCTGGCGCTGGTCATCCTTGGCCATCTGCTGCTGACCCGCACCAAATTCGGCAACTGGATCTTTGCTGCCGGCGGTGATGCCCAGGCCGCGCGTTATGTCGGCGTTCCGGTGAACCGGGTCAAGATCTCGATGTTCATGTTCTCGGCCTTTTGCGCCTGTGTTTTCGCCACCTGCCAGGTGATGGAATTCGGCTCGGCCGCTGCGGATCGCGGCATGCTGAAAGAGTTTGAGGCAATCATCTGTGTGGTGATCGGGGGCGCGCTTCTGACCGGCGGTTACGGATCGGTGATCGGCGCAGCACTTGGGGCGGTGATCTTCGGGGTCGTGCAACAGGGTCTGTTCTTCGCCAATGCCGAAAGCTCGCTCTTCCGCGTCTTCCTCGGGGCGATCCTTTTGGTCGCCGTGATCATGAACACCTATATCCGCCGCATCATCACGGGAGAACGCTGATGACGACTCCAATCGTGGAAATGCGCAATATCAAGAAGCATTTCGGCCATGTGATCGCGCTGAACGGGGTGTCCTTTGACGTCACGGCGGGCGAATGCCATTGCCTGCTGGGCGATAACGGCGCGGGGAAATCGACCTTCATCAAGACGATGTCGGGCGTGCACCGTCCATCCTCGGGCACGATGGTGATCGAAGGGAAACCCATTACGTTTGAATCCCCGCGTGACGCGATGGGTGCCGGGATCGCCACCGTCTACCAGGACCTCGCGATGATCCCGCTGATGTCGGTCGTGCGCAACTTCTGGATGGGGCGCGAGCCGGAGAAAGGCATCTGGCCCTTCCGAAATCTCGATATGAAAAAGGCCGAAGAGGTCACCATGTCCGAGATGAAGAAGATGGGGATCAACCTGCGCGGCCCCGATCAGGCGGTGGGCACCCTGTCCGGGGGGGAACGTCAGACCGTCGCCATTGCCCGCGCCGTCTATTTTGGCGCGAAGGTGCTGATCCTGGACGAGCCGACCTCGGCTCTGGGCGTGCGCCAGACCGCGAATGTGCTTGGCACCATTGACCGGGTCAGAAAGCAGGGCATCGGCGTTGTCTTCATCACCCATAACGTACGCCATGCCATGGCGGTGGGGGATCGTTTCACCGTGCTGAACCGGGGCCAGACTTTGGGCACCGCGACCAAGGGCGATGTCGATGCCGCGCGGCTGCAGGATATGATGGCAGGCGGGCAGGAACTGGCCGAGCTGGAATCCTCGCTTGGCGGCACGATTTAAGGAAAAGCGATGAGCTTTACGGACAGAAGCAATCTGCGTCAGCCCCCTCTGGGGCGGCGCCTTCGCCTTGGCTTTGTGGGCGGCGGGCGCGGCGGGCTTGTGGGCAGCTGGCATTTCTCGGGCGCCCGCCTGTCCAACCATTTTGACGTTGTGGCAGGGGCGCTGTCGTCGCGCCCCGAAAATGCAGCGCTCTCGGCGGCGGATTGGGTGATCCCTGCGGATCGCAGCTATACCGATTACCGCGAAATGGCCCGGGCCGAGGCCGCGCGCCCGGATGGCATCGACGCGGTGGCGATCTGCACCCCGAATGACAGCCATGCGGCGGTGGCGATTGCCTTTCTCGAGGCCGGGATCGATGTGATCCTTGATAAGCCAATGACGGCGATGCTGACGGAAGCCGAGGCTCTTGTCGCGGTGCAAAAGCGCACTGGCGTCAGCCTGACCATGACCTATCCTTTCTCGCATCACGCAATGGTGCGGCAGGCCCGCGCTTTGGTCGATGAAGGGGCGCTCGGACGGATCACGCAGGTGCATGTCGAATATCTCCAGGACTGGAACCTGGCGGCGCAAGCCCTGGATGGCGCGCCCTGGCGGCAGGATCCGAAACGGGTGGGCCGAAGCTCGATCGTGGGGGATATCGGCACCCATGCCTATCATCTGCTGCACAGCGTGACTGGGCTGGATGTCGCCCGCCTGCGCGCGGATATGTTCGTCTGTGGCGGCGCGAAACCGCAGCCGGACACTGCCCATATCGGGCTGAAACTCAGCAATGGCGCGCCGGCGACGATGCAGCTTTCCAATGCGGCGGTCGGACAATATTGCGCGCTGCGGATCCGGGTCTGGGGCGACAAGGGCGCGCTGGACTGGGATCAGGAAAAACCCGAAGAGCTGCGCTTCACGCCTGCGGAGGCCGAGGAACGCATTTTCCGCCGGGGCGCGGCCCAGGGCATTCGTGCACAGGCCGAAGCGCTGATCCATCTGCCGCGCGGTCATGGCGAGACCCTGACCGATGCCTGGGCCAATCTTTACGCCGAGGCCGGGATTATGATTGCCGCCCGCCGCTCGGGGCGCGATCTGGGCCAGGCCCTGACGCGGCTTCCTGGGGTCGAAGACGGGCTCAGAGGCATGGATTTTGTCGAGGCCTGCGCCGACAGCCACGAGGCAGGCGGCATCTGGACCCAAATGGCGGATCGCGACTGATCCGCCGCTTTCATGTGGCCTGCTCCCCGGTCACGTGATGGCCCGGCGTTCCCCCGCGCCGGGCCAGGCTTTTGATATGGTGACGAAATGCCGATCCTTGAGACGCCTGCCGCGCTGATCGCCACTCTGGTCGCGGTGATCCTTGTCGGGCTGTCAAAGGGGGGGCTGGGCGGCATGAGCCTGCTGGGGGTCCCGGTCATGGCGATGGTGATGTCGCCGGTGACGGCGGCCGCGATCCTGCTTCCGGTGCTGGTGGTGATGGATATGGTCAGCGTTGCGAACTGGCGCAAATGGGTCGACTGGCGGCTGATTGCTCTGTTCATGCCCGGGGCACTGGCGGGGATCGGCATTGGCTGGTTCACCGCCGAGATGGTCTCGGATGCCGTGGTGCGGCTGATCGTGGGTCTGGTGTCTGCCGCTTTCGTGCTGCGTGTCCTTGGCCAGCATCTGATGCAGCGCGAGGTGCAACCGCGCGGACAGCGTCCGGTCCAGGCGCAGTTCTGGGCCGGAATCGCGGGCTATACCAGCTTTGTCGCTCATGCCGGCGCGCCGCCTTTGCAGATCTATATGATGCCGCTGAAGCTGGATCCGAAACTTTACACCGGCACGCTGGTGATGTTCTTCGCGATCACCAATGCGCTGAAACTGATCCCCTATCTCGCACTGGGCCAGTTCGGCGCCGAAAACCTCATGGCCTCGGCGCTGCTTTTGCCGCTTGCGGTTGTCTCGACCTGGGTGGGGGCCTGGTCGGTCCGGCGGATGCGGGCTGATATCTTTTATCTGCTGACCTATGTCTCGGTCGCCCTGGTCGCGGTCAAGCTGATCCGGGACGGGCTGGCGGGGCTATAGATCAGGGGGCTTTAAGTGCCCGTTACGGTCGGGATACGGGGCGCCTCGACATTTTGTTGCACCCGCGCCGCCACGGCGACGGTCAGCGCCTGCGCCAGACACATCGGTGCCGCCAGCGAGCGTGAGAAAGTATAATCATGTTCCGGCACCGGAAAGAGCACGGTCGCCGATTTCGCCAGCGGTGACAGGGTGCTGTCCGAGATCGCCACGATCCCCACGCCGCGCGCGCCGGCCTCTTCGACGATGGACACGACCTCTTTCGCGTAAAACCGGAACGAGACCGCCATCAGCACATCCCTGGGCCCCATGGTCCGCGCGACATAGGTCGACAGCCCGCCCGCCGAATCCAGAAGGATGCAGCGTTTTCCGATCATGGTCAGCTGGTAGCGCATCAGCTCCACCACCGGGAGAGAGCGCATCTGACCCACAAGGTAAACCGTCTCGGCCTCCTGGAAGAGGGTCGCGGCATGGACCAGATCTTCCTGGCGGATATCGTTCAGCATTTCCTGCAGCGAGGCGATATCGCGCACCACCAGATCGCTGAGGAAGCTCAGCTCAGAGCGCCCGCCCGAAGTATGCAGCTCGGTTTCCAGCAGTTTGACCCGGGCCTCGAACCCCGGCGCAGCGGTTGCTAGGCGGCGCTGGAACAGCGCCTGTAACTCTTTGAAACCCTTATATCCCAGGGCCTGGGCAAAGCGCACAAAGCTCGACGCATGGATGCCACAGCGCTCGGCAATCGCATTGACCGATTGCACCGCGACCTCATTGGGGTTCTGGGTCAGGAAAACCGAGATCCGCTGATAGGTCTTGCTCATCTGATCATGGCGCTCATGGATGAGGCGGATCAGCTCTTCATAGTCTTTCGGCGGCATCATATCGGTCATGCGGAGGTCTCCCGCCAGTATTTTGCAACAGGTTTTGCAAAAATCCAAGAGCCATTGCAGATCCGGGCGCCGCGATGTGGGGCCCCGACCACAGCCGGGACCCTGTTGTTCTTGCGATATTATTGTGCCGGCGTCAGGCGCCAGAGATTGTCGCCGGTCGGATCGTCTTCGCCGCGCGCCTTGTTCACCGCCCAGATCCGGCCCTGGCCATCAGCGCGGAGCTGGTTGGTCGAATTCCCGGCGTCCAGATTGGCCAGGATTTCGCCCTGACCATTGACCACCGTGATCGTGCCCGCGCCGCGATTGGCGATATAGGCGGCATTCGAGGCTGCGTCATAGGTGACGTTCAGCGGCTGCGCGCCGACCGCCACATCATGGATCACTTCGCCTTTCGCGACATCGACCACCAGCACATTGTCCGATTGCTGCGAGACGACAAAAGCAAGGCCCTGGGCCGCATCATAGGCCACACCGGCGGCACCTTTGGCACCGGGCAGCGCGATAACTCTGACATCGCCCGATTTCAGGTCGATCACGGCAAGCTCATTGGTGCTCATCGAAACATTGACCAGGATGCCCGAGGCCGGATCGATATCCAGCGCCATCGCCGACCATGCGCCGCCGCGCTCGCCCGAGGTGATGGTGATCGGTGCCAGCTGCTCCAGCGTCGCAGTGTCGAACACTTCGATATTGCCGGTGCGGGTGGCCGAGGCATAGGCGCGGCCATTCGCCTCGTCGATCACCACATCGCGGGCATGGTTGACCGAGCCCGGCGCGAATTGCCGGACCAGCGAAAGGTCGGATTGCTTATAGACCGAAATGGTGTCCTGCCGGGTGTTCGTCACCCAGACATTGCCATTCACATCATCAACGCCCACACCGTAAACCGCGAAAAGCCCGGCTTCCTCGCCATTCTCGCGCGCGGGTGCGGCCTCGGGTGTGACCTGGGCCAGCTGTTCCAGCGTATTGGCATCAAGCTTGGTCAGCGCCGATTGTTTGACCGGCGGGCGGCCGACGGCCGAGGTCACGAACACCGCATCCGAGGCTTTCGAATAAGCCACCTGATAGAGGCCACGCGTCACCGGACCATTGGCGATGGTGAATTTATCTGCGCCCGAAAGCGGCACTTCGGGCGAGATTTTCAGCGTCACCACCTCGGCGGCGGCGGGCTTCTCGGCAATCACCAGGATCGGCTGCAGCCCGGTTGCTGCATCGGCATCGACTTCAAGGTCAAAGCTGAATTTGCCCTCGGCATCGACCAGCAGCGGGCCGTTGGCGTTCAGGACATTGGGGCCGCGCATCAGGGTGATTTCCTGATCAGGGATCAGCCCTTCGCCCGAAATGGTGACCTTGCTGCCAATATAGACCGGCGCGCCGCGTTCAGAACTGGCGGCGCTGACGCGGCCCTGGAAATCCCGGACCGGGGTAAAGACGGTCTCGGCCGAGACCGGGCCAGCCAGCAGGATCGCAAGGGTCGAGGCGCTGAGAAGCGGGCGGAATACTTTGGAAAACATGATGTTTCTTTCTGACAAGAGGGTGCCCGGCCGGATCGTCCGGCCGGGACATTTGCATCGCTCAGAAGGATTTGGTCAGGCCGACATAGAAGGCGCGGCCGGGCTCGTTGAAGGTATTGGAGCCACCGCTGGTCTCGGTGCGGTAGATCTTCTTGTCCAGGAGGTTGGTCACACCGGCGGTCATGCGGGCGGTCTCGGTGACATCCCAGTTCATGCCAATGTTGAACAGGGTATAGCCGCCGCGCTCATTGGGGTCGGTGGTGACCGCACCGGACACCGAGCTGATCGCCGAAGGCTGAATCGGGCCGTAATGGGTGGCGCCGAGCGTGAAGCCCAGATCGTCGCGGGCCTGCCAGTCAAGCGAGGCATTTATCGTGTAATCGGGAACCAGCGAAAGCGGCTGGCCGGTCGATTTGATCTTCGAGTCGATCATATAGGTGACATTGGTGTTCAGCGAGATCGTGTCGCTGAGCCGGGTGGCAAAATTGCCCTCGATCCCCTCGACCACAGCCGGCCCGGTGTTTTCCCAGCGGAACAGGCGGTTGGTGGTGGCGCCGGGGTTTTCCTGGATCTGGCCCGACTGGATCTTGTTCTTATAGTCATTGTGGAAATATGTCAGGCTGGCATTGATGCCGTTATCGCCCTCATAGGCGAACCCGATTTCCTTGTTGACGCTGATCTCGGGATCAAGATCGGGATTGCCGACCACAAAGCAGGGGCCGGTCAGGCGCACACCATTGACCCAGGGACAGCCATTGCCGTTGGTCGTATAGACATAGCCCGGGTTCAGCTGGAACACGTTCGGGGTCTTGAAGGCGCGGGCGATGCCGAGCTTCATCTTCCATTCATCGCTGAAGCGATATTCAGCGTTCAGGCTGGGCGAGGCATTGCCGCCAAAATCGCTGGAATAGTCGTAGCGCAGGCCTGGGGTGATGATCAGATTGTCCGACCATTCGATATTGGCTTCCGCATAAAG
>NZ_FNSK01000001.1:300000-380000 GCF_900105075.1 Rhodobacter sp. 24-YEA-8 | reverse complement strand
TCGCAGCCCCGCCGCGGTGGTCGGGATGAACACAGGTTCGACCGAGTTCCAGCAGGCGCCGCCCCGTCGCGCGCAAGGGCGCCAGGTCATATTCATCTTCGGAATAGAAGCGCCCGCCCTCGGGCAACCGATCACAGGGCAA
Organism: Rhodobacter sp. 24-YEA-8; assembly: GCF_900105075.1. Lineage (NCBI taxonomy): Bacteria > Pseudomonadati > Pseudomonadota > Alphaproteobacteria > Rhodobacterales > Rhodobacter > Rhodobacter sp. 24-YEA-8. The sequence continues at coordinate 379,858 of NZ_FNSK01000001.1, read as the reverse complement.
AAGCCGGTAGGCCCCGACCACATGATCGCCGGTCTCGGGCGGGATGCGTTTATCGATCAGCACGAGATGGTCGAAGATCGCGTCAAAGGCATCGGTCTCGATCCGGCGTTCATGATCGATCATGCCGCCGCTGGCGCCCAGCTCCTCGACAAAGACCAGGTATCGCAAACGCTGGGCTGCGAAAATATCGACCACTTCCGTCGCGAGGCGGAGCGTATAGTTGGGTTCTTCGGCAAGCATATCGTCAGGAGGCGACTTTTTATGAGGGACGTCTCTGGCGCTGGTGGCACCGGGTCTCCCCCGTGCCACACTGTTCCGGCTCTCTTCCTGACTTAATCATGTAACAGTCTTGTTGCAATCTAAAGCTCTGTGATCAGAGTTCTGCCACGAGGGCGCGAATTTGGCGGAAATGACTGGTCTGACGCGATCCAGTCGCCACGGCGTGCGCTGCCCGTTGCGGTCACAATGCCGTTAATCCTTGATAATTCTGGAAAAACACTCCACGCTTTTCAGATACCGAATTCGGGACGCAGATCCACATACCTGCTGTCGATTACCTGCTTTCCCGCGTGTTCAAAGTTAACCGTTACCCGTCCTGCGATATTTGACTGCACCTGCCCCAGCCCCCAATCGGGACGCGACGGGCAGCTCACGAACATACCAGGTTCCAGGAGAGAATTCATTTAGCAATTTCCCGGGGTTATCAGATGCAAGACAAAACCGATCTCGCGGCGCTTATCGGATCACGGATCTGTCATGACCTTATCAGCCCAATCGGCGCGATCGGCAACGGGGTCGAGCTTATGATGATGGATCGCAGCGCCGCTTCGCCTGAACTGGCGCTGATTGCCGAAAGTGTCGAAAGCGCGAATGCCCGGATCCGGTTCTTCCGGGTGGCCTTCGGCCTCGCTGGCACCGATCAGCGCATCGCGCGCAGCGAAGTCACCGGCATTCTTTCGGCCATGTCGCGCGGCGGCCGGCTGAAACTGGACTGGTCCAGCGGCACCGATCTTGACCGGCGCGATGTCAAACTGGCCTTCCTGCTGCTGCAATGTCTGGAAAGCGCCCTGCCCTATGGCGGCACCATCCGCGCCGTCCAAAGCAGCGCCGCGCAAAAGGAGGGCGGTCACGCCTCTGGCGGCTGGCAGATCATCGCGGAAGCCGCACGGATGCGGGCTGAGCCGCGTTTCTGGGATATGTTCAGCCCCGCCTTCGCCGGGCTGCCTTCCAGAGACTGCGAAGGCACACCGATTGCCGCCTCGCATGTGCAATTCGCACTCGCCGTTACAGAGATCCGGGCGCGCGGCCTGAGCCTTGCCTGCGACATCACCGAAGGCGCGATCCGGCTGGGCTGGTAGTCTCGCGGATCTCAACCCCGGCCATGGCCCGGCCGGCCCGGGGCGTGATCAGGCCGCGATAAAGCTGCGGACGAAATCACTCGCGGGACGGGCGCGGATATCGGCAGGCTTGCCGATCTGTTCGATCCGCCCGCCGGTCTGCGAGCCGGACATCACCACCACCAGATCGGCCAGTTCCATCGCCTCTTCCTGGTCATGGGTTACAAAGACTGTGGTCAGCCCGGTCTCGTCATGGATATCGCGCAGCCCCTGGCGCAATTCCTTGCGCACTTTCGCATCCAGCGCACCAAAGGGCTCGTCCAGCAAGAGCATCCTGGGCTCGATCGCCAGCGCCCGCGCAAGGGCCACACGCTGCCGCTGACCGCCGGAGAGCTGGCTCGGATAGCGCGCGCCGATCTCGGGAAGCTGGATCAGCTCCAGCAATTTCGTTACCCGCCGGGTGATTTCCGCCTTTGGCGGACGAACCGCACGTTTCCGCGCCCTGAGCCCGTATGCGATGTTTTCGAACACCGTCATATGGCGAAACAGCGCATAAGACTGGAACACAAAGCCCGCACGGCGTTGCTGCACCGTCAATCCGGTCGCATCCTGGCCATCAAACAGCACCCGCCCCGAAGTCGGAAATTCCAGTCCGCCAAGGATCCGCAAAAGCGTGGTCTTGCCTGAACCCGACGGGCCCAGCAATGCCACCAGCGCGCCCGACGGGATCGAGAGAGAAACCGGCGTAAGCGCGGCGGTGGTGCCAAAGGCTTTCGAGATTTCGTCGATTTCGATTTTCAAGGGCGGCTCCTGTGGCTGCTGGCGGTGGGGCTCTGCCCCACACCCGGGAGTATTCAGATCAAGGGGAAATCAATGTCCGCGCCGGTTGGCGGAGAGCTCTCCGGCATGGCGGTTTTCGAGCCAGGTCTTGAGGAGAAGTGTGAGCAACGCGAGGAAGGCAAGCAGACCCGCCATCGCAAAAGCGGTGGCCCCCTGGTACTCATTATAGAACATCTCGATCTTGAGCGGCATGGTCGTTGCAGATTCGCGCCGGCCTGAAACCACGGCGACAGCGCCGAACTCACCCATCGCGCGGGCATTGCTGAGCAGCACACCGTAAAGCAGCGCCCAGCGGATATTCGGCAAGGTGACGGTCAGAAAGGTCCGCCAGCCCGAAGCGCCCAGGGTCAGCGCCGCCTCTTCTTCGGCACGGCCCTGTTCGATCATCACCGGAATCAACTCGCGGGCGACAAAGGGGAAAGTGACGAAGACCGTGGCCAGCACGATGCCCGGCAATGCAAAGACGATGGGGAAACCATGTGCCACCAGCCAGGCGCCGATTGCGGTATTGGCCCCGAACAGCAGCACGATGCACAGACCCGCAACAACCGGCGAGACCGAGAAAGGCAGATCGATCAGCGTGATCAGGAAGGCCTTGCCGCGAAAGTCGAATTTGGTGATGAACCAGGCGGCGGCAATGCCGAAAGCCGCGTTCAAAGGCACCGCGATGGCGGCAACCGTCAGCGTCAGTTTGATCGCCGGCAGGGCCTCGCGGCTGAAAAGGCTCTTCCAGGCCGCTTCCCAGCCTTTTGACAGCGCCTCAACAAATATCGCGATCAGCGGTGCGAAGACCAGCACCGCCAGCGCCAGCGTCACGAAACCGATCAGCAGCCAGCGTGCCAGCGGGGCCTCTTCGGTCGGGGCGCGGAAACGGCGGGCGGGGGTTGCGTGGCTCAGGTCAGACATAGCCAATTCTCCGGCGGCTCCAGACCTGGATCAGGTTGATCACCAGGAGCATGGCGAAAGAGATCACCAGCATCGCAATGCCGATGGCGGCGGCACCATCATAGCTGAATTCTTCAAGCTGGATGACGATGAGGAGTGGCGCGATCTCGGTCACAAGCGGCTTGTTGCCCGCGATGAAGATGACCGAGCCGTATTCACCCACCGCCCGCGCCAGCGAGAGCGCGAAACCGGTCAGCGCCGCCGGCAAAAGCATCGGCCAGACCACATGACGCAGCGTGTGCAGGCGCGAGGCACCCAGCGTTGCCGAAGCCTCTTCGACTTCGCGTTCGATTTCATGAATCACCGGCTGCACGGTGCGGGCCACGAAAGGCAGGCCCACGAAAACCAGCGCGATGAAGATCCCCATTGTCGAATAGGCAATGCGCGGTGGCACCTGCAGCGACCAGGGTTCAAACCCAAGGCCGGTCACCAGCAGATTCAGCGCGGCCTCGGGCCAGGCGAGGCCCGCATTCAGCACCGGCGCAATGGTATGGGTCCAGCTTGCGCCGAAAAACCCATTGGGCGCGTAAAGCGCGGTCAGCGCGATCCCGGCAACGGCGGTGGGAAGCGCGAAGGGCAGATCGACGGCCGCATCAAGGATCCGGTGGCCCGGAAAACGATAGCGCGCCAGCACCCAGGCGAGGATCACCCCGAAGATCAGGTTGAACACCGCCGCGTAGAAGGACAGGCGGAAGGAAAGATACAGCGCCTTCCAGACGCGCTCGCGGTTGACCGTGGCCCAGATCCCTTCGGCCCCATAGCTGACGCCCTGCAAAAGCAGGGCGCCGATGGGCAGGAGAACCACAATCGAGAGCATCGTGAAGGTGATCCCCATCGACAGGCCGAGGCCCGGCATCGGAGATCTGTGGACGACAGGCCTGCCCATCCCGGATCCTTACTTTGCTACGTAGATCTGGTCGAAGGTACCGCCATCCCCGAAATGCTCGGGTTGGGCTTTTTCCCAGCCGCCGAAATCGGCGATGGTCACCAGATCAAGCTTCGGGAAACGTGCCACATCTTCCGGATTGGCGGCCGATGTGTCCCAGGCCCGGTAAAAGTTCTTGAACGCAATCGCCTGGCCTTCGGGGCTGTAAAGATAGTTCAGATAGGCCTCGGCCAGTTTGCGCTGTTCTTCATTCTTGATATTGCCTTCGACCAGGGCGACCGGCGGTTCGGTCAGGATCGAGACGCTCGGCACGACGATGTCGAAACTGTCTTCGCCGATCTCCTGCAGTGCAAGATAGGCCTCGTTTTCCCAGGCGAGCAGCACATCGCCGATTTCACGCTGGACGAAAGTGGTGGTCGAACCGCGCGCCCCGGTATCGAGCACCGGCACATGTTCGAACAGCGCTTTCACGAAGTCCTTCGGATCCTTGCCGTTCTTTTCGGCCCAGGCCCAGGCGGCGAGGTAGTTCCAGCGCGCCCCGCCCGAGGTTTTCGGGTTCGGCGTGATCACCTCGACGCCGTCTTTCAGCAGATCGCCCCAGTCGTTCAGCCCCTTGGGGTTCCCTTCGCGCACGAGGAACACGATGGTCGAAGTATAGGGCGAGGAATTATGCGGCAGTTTGGTCTGCCAGTCTTTCGGAAGCTTGCCGGTCTCGGCCACGCGGTCGATATCGCCGCCAAGCGCAAGGGTCAGCACCTGGGCGTCAAGCCCCTCGACCACTGCGCGGGCCTGCGCGCCGGAGCCGCCATGCGAGACCTCGATCTCCGGCGCTTCATTTCCTTCGGCGACCCAGTATTTCGCGAAAGCCTCGTTGAACTCGCGGTAAAGCTCGCGGGTCGGGTCATATGAGACGTTCAGCAGCGATTCCGCCTGGACGGGCGCGGCGAGAGCGCCGGCCACGACCAGGGCGATCCCGGCCACGGCACCGCGGATCAGCCGCGAAACCGGCCAGCCCTCAAGACTGCGAAAGCCGGAAAGGATCGTCGAACGGGTCTCGCGCGGGGTGTCGATGCGGGGGGCCTGGATGGTCATATCTGTCTCCTGCAAGGTGGTTTTGTTGCCCTGTGCGTCCCGGCTGCGCGGCAGCTGCAGGAAGGGCACAAGGCCGAAAAGGGTCTGATGTGTCATGGGTGTGCCCTCCTTACGGTTCGATCGGGTCGATGCGGGCTTCCCAGACCGACCGGTCGCGGCCGGAAAGCAGTTCGGCTACCGCCTCGGACGGGCGCCGGGTGAAGATCACCAGCGGCGTACCATTGACGCGATGCGTCATCCCGGTGCGGCGGTCGATCAGGCGAACGACACAGGTGCCGGACATGCCCTGACCCTGGGCCGGGCGGCCGATGGGGGTATAAGCGTTGCCCGTTGCGGGCGTTCCGAAAGCGAATGCTGCGGTCATCCTGCACTCTCCTGCACTTGTCCTGTCCGGCACCATGCCAGCCAATAAACATAATAACGACAGGATTACTCGTTATTTGCAAAGGAATGTTTCTGGTGAAATACCCCGCCCAGAGAGAAGAAAATTCTACGCCTCGCGCAAATCGCAGCCAGAAACCATCGTTCCAGCGGCGGGCTGGTTTCACAGAAGGATCAGGTCAGGGGGAATCGCGGGCCGCAGACCGGCCTTTTCTCCGGCCGGTAACGATAACCGACCAGGAACAGGGCGCCGCTATCGGATGCGCTCTGTCACTATAAGATGCAGTCCACCCGCTTCCGATACTGCCCCTGGCCGAAACTGCCGCGACCAGCCTTTCGGCCGGCCAGGCCGCCGGGTCAGCCGCCCAGAACCTGTTCGGCCACCTTGTCCGAGCGCAGCATGTCGGCAAGCGTCAGTGATTCGATGATCACCAGATAGGACCAGAAGACCTCGGCAAAGATCTTGCGGATGCGGCAGCTCGCCTCATCGGTGCAATCCTCGCACCGCTGATAGGCACGGCGCGACAGGCAGGGCAGCGGCGCTATCGGCCCGTCGATCAGCCGCAACAGCTCTGAGATCGAGACCTCGACCGGTTTCTTGATCAGCGAATAGCCGCCCGAGCGCCCGCGCGTCGACGCAATCACCCCGGCATTCCTGACCTCAAGCAGAATATGTTCGAGGAATCGTTTCGGCGTGCCCGAGCGGCGCGCGATCTCTTCGATGGTCAGCGCCACGGGCTCAGCTTTGCCGGCTTCGTCACCAAGAACGAGAAGGGCCTTGAGGGCATATTTCATTTTCTGGGTGATCATACGGATAAGCCTATGGACACAGTCTGCGCGAATCAATCTGGCAAAGCGAGGTTTTCCCCGTTCGACGGGTTCATCTGGAATGATTGCCCGCGAAAAACAAGGGATTCCGGGCCAGTTTCCCTGGATAGCATTAAAGACGATTTAACCAGTAGACAAAATTGTATTTATGCGACCAGAATGAGAACGAACCCACTGCCGAATGCAGGAGCAACAGATGGACAATCTCGATCTGATCGACCGTAAGATCGTGGCCGAACTGATGCGCGACGCGACACTGCCCGTGGCGCAGATCGCGGACCGGGTCGGCCTGTCGCAGACGCCCTGCTGGAAGCGTATCCAGAAACTCGAGGCCAATGGCGTCCTGACCGGACGGGTGGCGCTGGCAAACCCGGCGCGGCTGGGCTTTGGCCTGACGGTCTTCATCGGCATTGAGGCGCCCGATCATTCGGCGACCTGGCGTGATACGTTCTCGCGGGCTGTCGGGCAGTTCCCCGAGGTGATGGAAGTCTACCGCATGGCCGGAGAGATGGATTACCTGTTGCGGGTTTCGGTCGCGGACATGGAAAGCTTTGACCAGCTGTACAAACGGCTGACCGATGCTGTGCCGATCAAGAACCTGACCTCGCATTTCGCGATGGAGCGGATGAAGTTCACGACCGCCTATCCGGTGGACACTCGCAACCGCTGAGCACACGGGGGCAGACCCCCGCCATAAAGGGGCCAGGAGGCAGAACGGGCTGAGCTGGCCCCGCCCTTCCTGGCCCTTTGCCTTACTGTGCCAGTTTCATCGTGATCACCGGCCAGAGGGACAGAACCAGCAGCACCGCCATCGTCCAGTTGAAGATGCGCAGGCGGGAAGGATGTGAAAGCCAGCGCTGCAAGCCCTGCCCCGCTGCGGCCCAGGTCGATGTGGACGGGATCGAGACCAGCGCGAAGGCAATGGCGGCAAGGGCGAGCGATCCCGCATCGGGATGCGGGACATAGGCGGCAACCCCGCCCAGAGCCATCGCCCAGGCCTTTGGGTTCACCCATTGAAACGCCGCCGCCTGTATCAGCGTCATCGGTTTCGCACCGGTGCCGCGCTCTCCGGGCGCCGAAGACATGGCAATCTTCCAGGCGAGCCAGAGCATATAGGCGACCGACAGCCCTTTCAGCACGTTCAGCGCGGGCGGCCAGAGGCGGAACAGGCCAGCAACGCCCAGCCCGGTCAGGAGCACGAGGCTCACCACGCCGAGGCAGATCCCCAGCATATGCGGGATGGTGCGGCGAAAGCCGAAATTCACCCCCGAGGCGATCAGCATCATATTATTCGGCCCCGGGGTGAAGGTCGTGGCCATGGCAAAGCCCAGAAGGGCGAGGAAAGCTTCATATGTCATGGCGCAAACATTGCCCGGATCCGCCGCAATCTGATTGCAAAGATGCGACCTGAATGGCAATATTTGCAACTTATGACGAGTGTTGACCAGATAGACGAAAAGATATTGCGCGCCCTGACGGCAGACGGGCGACTGACCAATCTGGCGCTGGCGGCAAAGATCGGGCTCTCGCCCTCAGCCACTTTGCGTCGGGTACAGGATCTGGAGCGCATCGGCGTCATCCGGGGCTATCGGGCGGTGCTGGACCCGGAAAAGCTTGGGATCGGGTTCATCGCCTATATCACCGTCGGGCTGAACACCCATACCAAGGCCTCGCAGGAGGCGTTTGAGCGCGCGGTGATCCTCGCGCCGCAGGTGCGGGAATGTCATAATGTCACCGGCGCGGTGGAATATCTGCTGCGGGTCGAGACGCGGGATCTGGCTAGTTACAAGCACTGGCATACCGAGATCCTTGGCACATTGCCCCAGGTGCGTTCGGTCACTTCTTATGTCGTGATGGGCAGCCCGAAGGATGACCGCGCCTGAGGGCGGGCCCTGTGACACGGGTGCAAAGCCACTCGCCCGACCGGGCAGCATGTCATATTTGCACGATCCTTATGAAAACTGCGGAGATCCTGACCGCAACCAGACATTGCCGCGCCCGCTGGCTTTGCCTAACCTCGCGCCGGACCGGAGCATGGGAGGACCATATGACCGAAAATACCGAGCCGAAGCCGCATGGCTTCGACACACTGGCAGTTCATGCCGGTGCAACCCCGGACCCAGTGACGGGCGCCATCAACCCACCGATCTATCAGACCACGGCCTATCAGTTCAAAGATGCGGACCATGCGGCGCGGCTCTTTGGCCTGGAAGAGATCGGCTATATCTATTCGCGCCTGACCAATCCGACCGTCTCGGCACTGGTCGCCCGGGTCGCGGCGCTGGAAGGCGCTGTGGGTGGGATCGCCTGCTCTTCAGGCCATGCAGCACAGATCATGGCTCTGTTCCCGCTCATGGGGCCAGGAAAAAATATCGTCGCCTCGACAAGGCTTTACGGCGGCACCATCACCCAGTTCAGCCAGACCATCAAACGCTTTGGCTGGTCGGCCAAATTCGTAGACACCGATGATCTGGGCGCGGTGGCGAAGGCCGTCGACAAGAACACCCGCGCGATCTTTGCCGAAACGATTGCCAATCCCGGCGGCTATATCACCGACATCCCTGCACTGGCGAAGATCGCCGACCGCAAAGGGATCCCGCTGATCATCGACAACACCACCGCGACGCCTTACCTGTGCAACCCGATTGCGCTTGGCGCCACTCTGGTCGTGCATTCGGCGACGAAATACCTCACCGGAAATGGCACCGTCACCGGCGGTATCGTCCTCGATTCGGGCAAGTTCAACTGGTCTGCAAGCGACAAGTTTCCCTCGCTCTCGCAGCCCGAGCCCGCCTATCATGGCCTCGTCTTCCACCCGACTTTGGGCGGCATGGCCTATACGTTCCACTCCATTGCGGTCGGGCTCAGGGATCTGGGCATGACGATGAACCCGCAGGGCGCGCATTACACACTGATGGGGATCGAGACGCTGGGTCTGCGGATGGAGCGTCACGTCGCCAATGCGAAAAAGGTCGCGGAATGGCTTGAGGCTGACCCCCGCGTCGAATTCGTCACCTGGGCCGGGCTGAAATCTTCGCCCTCCTATAAGAAGGTGAAGAAGATCACGCCGAAAGGCGCCGGGGCGCTGTTCACCTTCGCGCTGAAGGACGGCTATGACGCCTGTGTCAGCCTGATCAACAACCTGAAGCTGTTCCGCCATGTGGCGAATCTCGGTGATACGCGGTCGCTGATCATTCATTCGGCCTCGACCACGCATCGCCAGCTGACCGAAGAACAGCAGGTCAAGGCGGGCGCTGCCCCGAATGTGGTGCGGGTCTCGATCGGAATCGAAAATGCCGATGACATCATCGCCGATCTCGATCAGGCGATCACCGCCGCCACCGGCAAAAGCCGCTGAGGTAAAGCCCTGCGGCGGGTTATCCCCGCCGCAGGATATTCGACAGGATCAGCCGCCGATTTCCCAGGTGATGGTGACGGTCGCCTGATAGCTGACATCGCCCTTTTGCACCGGGACCGAAGCGGCATCCGCCTTGAACATCGGCGCCGGGCCACCGCTATAGCCGCCGCCATCGGTCAGCGAGACCAGATCGCCCAGCTTGACCCCGGCCGCTTCTGCCAGGAGCTCGGCCCGTGCGCGCGCATCGGCCACGGCCAGCTTGCGCGCCTCATCCAGCGCCGGGCGCGGGTCGACCAGCGCGAAGGTGACGCCGTTAAGGGTATTCGCCCCATCGGTCACAACCTGATCAAGGGTCGCGCCCAGCTTATCCAGGTCGCGGATCCCCACCGTCAGGTAGTTCATCGCGGTAAAGCCATCGATCTTCTGTGTGCCCGAAGACGAATAGGAATTCGACCAGTTCGGATTGACCGAAAGGCCCGAGGTCTGCATGTCACCCTCGGCCACGCCCAGCTCTTTCAGGCGCGCAATCACCTTCTCCATCTCGGCAGAGTTCAGCTTCAGCGCCGAACCCGCATTCTCCCCGACCGAGGTGACCCCGACCGAAATCGTCGCCATATCAGGCGCCTTTGACACCGATGCCTCACCATTGACGGTGATGATCGCCTTGCCGTCGGCCAGCACCGGCGAAGCCGCGATCAGCGCCGCGCCAAAGGCCGCGGCCGAAAGAGAGGTTTTGAACAAAGACCGCATACGCATGGAAGACTCCTTATCACTGCGACTGCTTACAGAACATTAACGCATGTCGAAGACCATTCCCTGGTCTGCTCACGGGTCTTTTTCTTTTATTCGGCGAAAAGCTGCTATAGGTAGGAGTGATCCCGTCCGGGCGCGTTTCCGCGCCCAGTTGTCCTGTGCTAGGCCTGTGGAATGAAACCAGATTTTGCCCTCAATTTCACCGATACCAGCATCGCGCTTCTGCACCGGACGGCGAAGGGCTGGCTGAAGATTGGTGAAACACCCTTCGACGCATCCGATCTTGAGGATGCGCTTGATTACATGCGCAAGACCGCTCTTGGCCTCTCGCCGGGCGGCTTCACGACCAAGCTGGTGATTCCCGCTTCGCAGATTCTCTATACCGAGGTGGATATCTCTGGCGGCGATGACGCCCGTACCGCGCAGGAAATCACCAATGCGCTTGTGTCGCGGACGCCGTACCGCCCGGATGAAATCGTCTGGGACTGGCTGCGGGGCGAAGGTCGCACCGCCCGGGTTGCCGCCGTGGCGCGCGAAACCCTGGCCGAGGCGGAAGCCTTTGCAACCACTCATAAATTCAGCCCTGTCGCCTTCGTTGCTATCCCAGACGAGAGCGAATTCGACGGCGAACCCTGGTTTGGCGAAGCCGCAGATGCCCGCAATTTCCTCGCGGATGGCGAGGAGATCGAGCGCGACAGTGCCGCCATTTTGCTGATCGACGAGGCCCGCGCCGCCCGCCGCCGCGCGAAAGCCGCACGCCAGGCCGAGATCGAAGCCGCAAGCCAGAGCGAATCGCATCCCGAAGCCGAAGCGGAAAGCAATGATGCCGCCACCGCTGCACAGGACTGGCCTGCGACCGGCGCGACCGCAACCGCCGAAGCAGAGCAGCAGCCTGCGGCGCAACCGGCAGCAGAATCACCCCCGGATGAGGCCAGGGCCTCCCCATCTGTGGAAGAGGCACCGGAAGTCGCCCCTGGCGGAACTCTGGCTGCAGCGGCTGTTCCGACGGCCGCACGCGAGGCGCAGGCTGAATTGCCGCTGCATGCTGACAATGGCTTCGATGAACCAGCCCCCTTTGCCCGAACGGCCGCGCCGGCACCTGCCGCCGCCCCCGTGGCTCAGGCGCCAGGCCCGCGCGTCACGATCACAGAAATCACGCCGCTTGGCAGCGTAGCGGCCCCCGCCGCCGAGCCTTCGGTCGCGCCGCCCGCCCCCGTTGCCACTTCGCCGCGGGTAAACCTGACTGCCGGAGTGGTCCAGGCCCCCGTTTCGCCAGCCGTTTCCGCAACAGTCCCGGCCCCGACTGCGGTCCCGGCCGCACCTGCAGCCTCTCCTGTCGAGGCGGACCCGGATGAGGCGCCCTTCGCACATGTGCCGGATAGCACGACCTTCCCCGAGGCCGACGAGGCCCCGGATCTGCCCCCGCTGCCGCATCTGGCGCGCCGCATGGCCGGGCTTACGCCGGCGGCTGGACAACCAGCCGCGCCCGGGCCTCTTGCGCGGGCCTCGGCTCTGAACCAGGCTTCTGGCCCGGCCTCCGCCCCACGCGTGCAACCGGCGGTTCAGACCGCTGCGGCCGGCAAGACCGCGGATCTGATCGGGGAGCCCGACGACGACCTGCCGCCCGCGCCTTCGGCTGCAACGCTTGCCGCCTATAGCCGTTCTGGCAGGGGTGCCCAGATCACAGCGCCGCATTCCGCCAGGGCTTCCGCTCCGCAGGCAACGGCCGGTGATGACGCGCGGGCTGCTCCGGCGCCGACGGCAACATCGACTGCGACACCGGGCGCGCCGGCCGGGTTTGCGGCGCCAGCCCGCAACGCCGGCGCTGCAGGCGCTGCGGCCAGGACCGCACGCGGTGCTGGCGGCCTTGCCGGCCTCATCACCGCGCCGTCCATCCCCGGCACCCGCAAGACCCGCGCGCAATCTGTCGCCGCAGGCCAGATGCCGGCCGGCGCCAGGCCCCGCGCGGCCGATGGCACCGATGACGCCGCCCGCAGCCTCAGCCAGTCGCCCTTTGCAACCCGGAATACCAGGGGCAAGCCTCGCTTCCTGGGTCTGATCCTGACCGCGATCCTGTTGCTTTGCCTCGCTCTTGTTGCGGCCTGGTCCTCCTTCTACCTCTCGTCCAACCGCACCTCGGGCGAGGAAGAGACCCAGTTTGCCGCCACCACCGCAGACGAGGGCTCAACGGTCAGCGTGGATGACGAGATGCTGGCTGACGGGCTTGACCCCGAGGCAGAAGGCGAGACGACGCAACAGGTTGCGACCAATTCCGATGCGGCAGACATGCCTGATGCCGCGACGGATCCGGCGCCCGAAACCGCTTTGGAGAGCGAAAGTCCCGCAGCGGTTGCCTTGCTTGATGCCGAGGATGAGATCTTCCTCTCCAGCTCGGATGCGCCGCCGCCCGCCTTTGATGCACTGTCCCTTCCCGGACCTGACACCTCGGCCGAAGCGCCACCGGGGGCGCCGATGCCGCCGCCGCCTTTTGGCACTGTTTATCGGTATGACGAAAACCAGATGCTGATGCCAACCGCTGCGGGGCTGCCAACCCCCGGCGGTTATATGCTTTTCGAGGGTAAGCCGCCGCGCGTGCCACCGCCGCGCAGTGCCGCAGCCACCGAAGCCGCCATTGCCGCCACAGCAGCAGCCTCTGCCCCTGCAGCCCCCCCTGCACCGGCGGCTGCACCGGAAGCCTCCTCCGGAACCGCGCCGGGCTCCGCCGCCGCTTCGGCGGGCGAGACCGCTGCCGCCCCCGCGGGAGCGACGGGCAATCCGTCTCTGGCCGGAGGGGCTGTCGGCACCGCCCCGGCAACCGTCACCGCCGCCACGACGGAACCCGTAGCCCAGCCCGATCCCGAACTTGCCGACCGGCGCCCCCGCGCCCGTCCTGACCGGCCCGCGACCGATGATGACGCGGCCCTGCAACCTGCAACTGCTCCGGTTGATTTCGCCGGTCTGCGCCCCCGGCAGCGCCCCGCCATTGTCGAAGCTGCAAGTGCAAAGGCCCGTGCCGATACGGCTGCCGCTTCGCTTGCCAATGAAGAAGAAGTCCAGCTTGCCTCGGCCACTGTCCCTGCAACAGCCGGGCTCAGCGCGGCCGAGTTGGCCAATCCGTCGCTGATGACAATCTCGCGGCGCCCCGCCGCGCGCCCGCAGGATTTCAGCCGGGCCATCGAGGCGGCTGTTGCCGCAGCCGTTCGTTCCCCGGAGCCCGCGCCCGCACCGGTCGAGATCGCCTCTGCCCCTGCGCCCCAGCCGGCGCCGAAGGGCAAGGCCGCCGCGAAACCCGAGGAGCATGATGAGATTGACGAGCCGGAAGTCGCATCCGGCCCGGCACCGAGTATCCCGACCAAGGCCAGCGTCGCGAAACAGGCAACCTATGCCAAGGCGATCAATCTGTCGAAAATCAATCTGATCGGCGTCTATGGCCAGCCCTCCAAACGCTACGCCCTAGTGCGGACCGCGAATGGCAAATATCACAAGGTCTCGGTCGGCGACCGGATCGACGGCGGTCAGGTCAGGGCGATCACCCAGAATGAGGTGCGCTATCAGAAAGGTGGCCGGCTGGTCGCGCTGGAAATGCCCAAAGGCTGAGAGCGCCAGACTGTTTAAGAACTGAAAAAGGGGCCGGATCATCCGGCCCCTTTTTCATGTCAGATGTTCGAAAAGGGCAAGCTCAGGCACCGCTGACTCCGGCCTCGGCGAAGGTCGCCATGCCGGAGTGGCAGGCCAGCGCCGCCCGCACCAGGCCAAGCGCGACCCCTGCGCCCGAACCTTCGCCGAGCCGCAGGCCCAGGGACAACAGCGGCTCTTTGCCAATCGCCTGCAAAAGCCTGCCATGGGCCCCCTCGGCACTTTGATGGGCGGCCATACAGTGATCGAGCGCGCCGGGCTGCGCGCGCTCCAGCACCGCCGCCGCTGCACAGGCGATAAACCCGTCAAGCAGCACCGGCACCCGCAGCACCCGGGCATGCAGCACGGCACCGGTCATCGCCGCGACCTCCCGCCCGCCAAGCCGGCGCAGCGCTTCGAAAGGGTCTGCCAGATGCCCGTCATGCAAAGCAAGCGCCAGTGCAACCGCCGTCTCTTTGCGCCGCAACCCGGCATCATCCAGCCCGGTGCCGCGACCGCACCAGCCCGCAGTCCCGCCATCATGTCCGAAAAGCGCCGCTGACAGCGCCGCCGCCGATGTCGTATTGCCGATCCCCATCTCGCCCGCGATATAAAGATCGGTGCCGGGGCGCACCGATTGCCAGCCAGCCCGCAGCGCCGCGACAAGCTCCGCCTCCTCCATCGCAGGGGCTGCGCAAAAATCCCGGGTCGGGCGGTCCAGATCCAGCGCGATCACCTCAAGCTCTGCGCCGAAGGTCCGGGCGAGCTGGTTGATCGCCGCCCCGCCCTGGCGGAAATTCTCGACCATCTGCACCGTCACCTCGGCCGGAAAGGCCGAAATACCGCGCGCCGTCACACCGTGATTGCCGGCAAAAACCGTGATTTGCACCCTCCCGGCCTCGGGCACTGCCCGGCCCTGCCATGCGGCAAGCCAGCGGGTGATCTCTTCCAGCCGGCCAAGCGCGCCGGGGGGTTTGGTCAGAACGGCATCACGCGCCCTGGCCGCCGCGACGGCGCCCGCATCCGGGGCCGGCAGTGCGGCACAAAGGGCACGAAACTCAGCGAGGGTGACCGGATCCGGGCTTTGCATGGAGTTCTCCGGGAAAGCGGCGCCATTACAAGACGCCGGAAAAGGCGCAGGACAGGGGCGGGAGTTGATCCCGCCGCGCCCAGCGGTTACCCCATGACGATGCTCCGTTCCAGCCGGAAAGCCCAGATGACCCAAAACAGCCCGCAACCCGCGCGCTTCCCCGCCGGGCGCATCCTCCAGGATCTTCCCTCGGCCTTTGCGCTGCTGACCCGGCTGCCGGTTCCGGCGCATCGCCACAGCGGCGCGTCAAGCGCCTGGGCCTGGCCGCTGGTCGGCCTCATATGCGGGGCGATCGGCGTGGCAGTGATCTGGCTTGGAGAGGCGGCAAGGCTCTCGCCCGGTGTGATCGCCGCGATGGCGATGGGCGTGATGGCGATGGTCACCGGCGGGCTGCATGAAGACGGGCTCGCCGATACCGCCGACGGGCTTTTCGGAGGCCGCACGCGGGAACGCCGGCTCGAGATCATGAAGGACAGCCATATCGGCAGCTTTGGAACCCTCGCGCTGCTGCTGGTAACGCTGGCCGCCTGGTCGGCGCTCACCGCGCTGATCCGCACCGGGCAGGCCGTGCCGGCGCTGCTGGTGGCCGCCGCATTGTCACGCGCGCCGATGGCGGCGATCATGGCGGCGCTGCCGTCGGCACGCCCGACCGGGCTTTCGGCAGCGAGCGGCCGTCCTGGGCTTGCCACGGCGCTGATGGCGGTAGTGATCGGGTGCGGGCTCGCGCTGGCGATTGGCGGGCGTCAGGCACTCCCCGCGCTGCCGGCGGTGCTGGTCATCTGCGGGCTGCTGGCCGCCTCGGCGGCACGACGCATTGGCGGTCAGACCGGCGATATCCTTGGCGCAAGTCAGCAGCTGGCCTTTGCCGCCAGCCTTGCGGTCTTCGCCTGACGCCACGAGAACAACCGCGCTGGCTCTTGCGTCTGCGCCCACATTGGCGCAAATGACCCGCCTGTGTTAAGAAGCCAAATGAACAGCGGAACGGCCCCATGACCTCGCGCGAAGAAAAACGCCAGATGAAATCGGCCGCGAGGCTCTACGCGGTTCAGGCCCTCTACCAGATGGAGATCTCTGGCCAGACGGTCAAAGCCGTCAGCCGCGAGTTTGAAGCCCATCGCTTCGGCGCCAGCTATGAAGAGGGCGATTTCGCCGAAGGCGATACCGATCTGTTCCGCAGCCTCGTCGAACATGCGGTCAACTGGCAGGCGCTGGTCGATCAGATGACCGACCGCGCGCTGGTGGCGAAATGGCCGATTGACCGGATTGATCCGGTGATCCGGGCGCTGTTCCGCGCCGCCGGGGCCGAACTGACCCAGATGGACACGCCGCCAAAAGTGGTGATCAACGAATTCGTCGACATCGCCCGTGCTTTCTTCCCCGAAGGCCGCGAGCCGGCTTTCGTCAATGCAGTCCTTGACCATATGGCGCGTGAGGCAAAGCCCGCGTCCTTCTGATCGCGCGCCCGGGCTTTCAGGAACGGGCACTTCGTGCAAAGCTGGCTCCTGTCACAAGACCGGGAATCACCCGGAAGGAGATCAGATGCGCCGCTCCACTGCCTTGTCCCTAGCCCTGGCCACCACCCTTGCTTGCGCCGCAGGCGCTGCCAGATCCGCCGAAACCATTTCCGGCGGCGAATGGCTTGTGATCGCCCAGGACGGTGTGCGCGTCAGCTATGAGGCCAGCTTTGCGATTGATGCCGACGGCCAGATCTCCGGCAAGGCGCCCTGCAACCGCTATTTCGGGCCGAACCAGGCCGAGCTGCCGGCGCTCGCGCTGACCGCGATTGCCTCGACACGCATGGCCTGTGACCGCATGGCAGATGAACATGCCTATCTGACCGCCCTTGGCGCAATGACCGGCGCCGAAATCCGGGGCGAGACGCTGGTTCTGACCGGGCCGGATGACAGCAGCCTGGAATTTTCCCGTGATCCGGGGTCAAAATCACTGGTCTGCGATACCTGCGGCGGCTGATCTTACCGCCCTGACCTCAGCCGAGCGCGGCTGAAAACAGGTCATGCGCGCTGTCATAAAACCGCGCGCGATGCTCCGGTGTTTCCATCGGAACCTCATGACGGGCGCCCGGATACAGATCCAGCCGCCCGCCCTGCCAGGCCCGCATCCGCCTAAGGATCGGGCCGGGCAGAACGATATGTTCACGGCTGCCAAGCGCCACCAGCGAGGGCAAAGCCGGCGCAGGGATCCGCGTCATCCGGGCGCATTCCCGCAACGCATCGCGCAACCAGCCCAGCGATGGCCCCCCAAGCCGCAGCCCCGGCTCGGTTTCCAGCTGCCGGCGCAGCCAGGACCAGGTCGGCGCGTCACCGGTCAGGTGATTTTTCTCGAAACTTGTGCGCAGGATATAGCTTTGCGCCGAAGTGCTGGGCGCATAGCCGCGATCCTGCGGCAAAGCGAGCGGCAGGCGTTGCATCAGCCCGGCCAGCGGCTTGCCCCAGACCGGGATGCGAATCCCCCACATCGGCGCCGAAAAGGCAGTGGCCCGGAACGGCAGCCCACGCGTCAGCGCCCGGAGCCCGATCAGCCCGCCCATCGAATGCGACATCTGCATCAGGGGGCCGCTCACACCCAGCTCTGCACCCTCTGCGGCAATCCAGCTCAGCACAGCATCCAGATCACGCTGATAATCGGTAAAATGCTCGACATGGCCCAGCATGGGATCGGGCAGCGCGCGCGGCGACAGGCCCTGGCCGCGCCAGTCCAGCGTGACCATCGACCAGCCACGCCGGTGCATCTCGCGCGCGGCGGGCCCGTATTTCTCGATATATTCGGTGCGGCCGGGCAGCAGGACCACGGTGCCCAGCGTCCCCCCCGGCCAATAGCCAAGCCTTATCCGCACCCCGTCCGATGTCCGGAGCCAGACCGCGCGCCCGCCTTCGGGCCCATCGGCAAGACTGTCGAACAGCGGCGCGGCTTCGGTCATGACAGGGCGGATCCGAGCTTCATCGCCACGCCCATCGCCCCGTCAACCGAAAGCTTGCCGGTCATGAAGGCCATGGTCGGGTTCATGTCGCCTTCGAGAATCGCCCGGAAGGTCTCGGCACTGGCGGTCAGCGTGACATCCGCCTCTTCATCGCCCGCCCGCACACCCTGGCCGTCCAGCATGATCGTCCCCTCGCCCGTAATGACGAATTTCGCCACGCCATCGAACCCGCCCGACAGTTTCGCTGCCAGCTTTTCGACAGCCTTGTCGATGAGGTCGCTCATGTCACGTCTCCCTTTCGTTACCCGGAGACCGCTGGCATTTCGCCACCGATCGGTTACGATCCCCTATATGAAAGCGCAGTTCCGGTTTCACAATCATATCGTTGCGGCAATATTTCCGCTGGTCCTGTCGCTTTTCGCGGCCCAAAGCGGTTTTGCCCAGGACGCAGACAAGCTTGACGACCTCTATAACCGGCTGAAGGACGCCGATGAGGGCGCCGCCCTCAGGATCGAAGGTGAGATCTTCACCGAATCGGGCAAATCGGGATCGGCAACCATCGACATCCTGATGCGTCGCGGCTCGCAAGCGCTGGAGTCCGGCAACAGCTCCGCCGCAATCGAACACCTGACGGCGGCTGTCGATCACGCGCCCGATTTCATCGAGGCCCGCGCCACCCGCGCGATGGCCTATTATTCCGATGGCGAGATCGGACCGGCCATTGCAGATCTCGGCTGGGTGTTGGAACATGAGCCACGCCATTTCGTGGCCTGGTCCATCCTTGGCACCATCCTTGAGGAATCGAATATGCCGGAACGCGCCCTTGCCGCCTATCGGTCGGCTGCGGCCATTCACCCGCATATCCCCGAGGTGAAAGGCGCCATCGGCCGGCTGGAAAAACAACTCGAGGGCCAGGCCCTCTGACTGCGGGAAACCTGATCTGATGGATGCCCGTAGCAAAGACGAGCGTGGCCGCGTGACGGCGCTGCTCGGCCCGACCAATACCGGCAAGACCCACCACGCGATCGAGCGGATGCTGACACACCGGACCGGTGTGATCGGCCTGCCGCTGCGACTGCTGGCGCGCGAGGTCTATGAACGCGTCGTGGCCAAAGCCGGCGTCAGCCGGGTCGCGCTGGTCACCGGTGAAGAACGGATCATCCCGGATCGCACCCAGTATTGGGTCGCCACGACCGAGGCGATGCCGCTCGAGATCGGCGCCGATTTCGTCTGTATCGATGAGATCCAGCTGGCCTCCGACCCCGAGCGCGGCCATGTCTTCACCAACCGCCTGCTCCATGCGCGCGGTCTGCATGAGACGCTGTTTCTGGGGTCAGACACCATGCGCGGCGCGATTGCCGGGCTGGTGCAGAACCACTCTTACGTCAAACGCGACCGTTTCTCGACTTTGACCTGGTCTGGTTCGAAAAAGATAAGCCGGATGCCGGAAAGATCGGCAATCGTCGGCTTTTCTGTTGAAAATGTATATGCGATTGCCGAACTGATCCGCCGCCAGAAGGGCGGCTGCGCGGTGGTGATGGGGGCGCTTTCCCCCCGCACCCGCAATGCCCAGGTCGAACTTTATCAAAATGGCGATGTCGATTACCTGGTTGCGACCGATGCCATCGGCATGGGGCTTAACCTCGACATCAGACATGTGGCATTTGCATCGACCTCGAAATTCGACGGGCGGCGGATGCGGGCACTTCTGCCGCAGGAGATCGCCCAGATCGCGGGCCGCGCCGGGCGCCATACCGAGAATGGCACTTTCGGCGTCACCGGCGAGGCGCGGCCGTTTTCCTCGGAACTGATCGACCAGATCGAGGCGCATAAGTTTGCACCGGTCAAGAAACTGATGTGGCGCAATGCCGATCTCGATTTCGGATCCGCCAGCCATCTGATCCGCTCGCTGGAGCAGCCAACCTTCAACGACTGGCTGAGCCGCGCGCGTGATGCAGATGATGTCGTGGCGCTGAAGGCGCTCTCCGCCATGCCAGAGGTCGCCGACAAGCTGACCAATCCGAAACGCGTGATGCTTCTCTGGGATGTCTGCCGCATCCCCGATTTCCGCAATATTTCGGAAACCGATCACCACACATTGCTGGCGCGGATCTTCGACTTTCTTGTCGGGCGCGGCATTGGTGGCGGGCGCATCCCGTCGGACTGGCTGGCGAAAGCCGTGGCCCGGATCGACAAAACCGATGGCGATATCGACCAGATTTCGCGCCGCCTGGCACATATCCGCACCTGGACCTACGTTGCGCAGCGCAAAAACTGGGTGGATGACGAATCCCATTGGCGGGGCGAGACCCGCGCGGTAGAAGACCGCCTGTCAGATGCGCTGCACCAGCGGCTGACGCAACGATTTGTCGACCGGCGGACAAGCGTATTGCTTCGCCGGTTGAAGCAGAAGGAGGACCTCGTGGCAGAGGTGAATGACAAAGGCGAAGTGACCATCGAGGGCCAGTTCACCGGCAAGCTCGAAGGGTTCCGCTTCCAGCAGGACGCAAGCGCATCGGCAGATGAGGGCAAAACCCTCCGTCAGGCCGCAATCCAGGCGCTGAGGCCTGAATTCAGCCTGCGCGCGGACCGCTTCTACAACGCGCCCGATACCGAGATGGATTTCACCGAACAGGGTGGCCTGATGTGGGGCAGCTCGGCGGTGGGCAAGCTCGTCAAGGGTGCCGATCCGCTGAAGCCCTCAGTCGAGGCTTTCGTCGATGAGGAAGCCGGCGATGACGTGATCGAAAAGGTCCGCCGCCGGTTGCAGCATTTCATCGACCGCAAGGTGGCCGCCCTGTATGAGCCGTTGCTGGCGCTTGGCCGTGACGAGACGCTGACCGGGCTGGCGCGGGGCTTTGCCTTCCGCCTGACCGAGGCGCTTGGCGTCATCCCGCGCGAGCAGGTCGCAACCGAGGTCAAGGAACTTGACCAGGAAGCCCGTGGTGCTTTGCGCAAGCACGGCATCCGGTTCGGCCAGTATACGATCTTCCAGCAGGCTTTGCTGAAACCCGCGCCGACCCGGCTGCGGCTGGTTCTGTGGTCCTTGTGGAACGGTCTCTCGGAATTCCCCGAAAGCCCGCCCCCGGGCCTCGTGACCATTCCGAACATCGCCGAAGTGCCGAAAGAGCATTATGCGCTTTCGGGCTACCGCCCGGCGGGAACCCGCGCCATCCGCATCGACATGCTGGAACGCCTCGCCGATATCCTGCGCCAGAAAGACAGCCGCGCAGGTTTTGAAGCGGTGCCGGACATGCTCTCGATCACCGGCATGACGCTGGAGCAGTTTTCGGATCTGATGGGCGGCCTGGGCTATAAGGCCGAAAAGGGCGAGCGCCCGCGGGTAAAGGCGGCAACGCCTGCCGTGGCGCCGGAAGCCGAGGTGGCCGCCGCGCTGGAGGCCGCGATTGCCTCCGGCCAGCCGATCCCGGAAGAGGTCTCGCTGCTGGCGCCCGCGCCTGAGCCGGAACCTGCCCCCGAAGCGGAAGCCGGGGCAGAAGGTGAGGCATCGGCCGAAGCCGCGCCCCCCGAGATGGAGGTCTTCTACACCTTCACCTGGGCGCCGAAGCCGCGCTTCCAGCGCCCTGAACGTGGTGCGCCGCGCGGGGACCGCCCGCAAGGGGATCGTCCGCAGGGCGAACGCCGCGACCGCCCCCAGGGTGAACGTCGGGACCGCCCCCAGGGTGAGCGCCGTGACGGTGAGAAATCCGGTGAGCGTGGCCCCCGTAAGGAGTTCGGCAATCGTGAAGGCGGCCGTGACAACACTCGTGGCGGCAAGCATGGCGGCAAGCACGGCAAACCGGCGCAACGTCACGAAGGCGCCAAATCCTTCGAGGCCCGCCCGCCCCGCAAAGACAAGCCGATCGACCCCGACAACCCCTTCGCCGCGCTGTTGGCATTGAAGGGCAAGGTCTGAGCCTTGGCAAAAACCGGCGGCGGCAGATCGGGTGCCGGCAAAGCGAAAGAAGGCCGGGGCGGAAACGCTCCGGCTTCGACCGTTCCGGCCTCCGGGATCAGAGCGGGAAGCAAGCCGAAACTGCGGCTCGACAAATGGCTCTGGCAGGCCCGATTCTTCAAAACCAGGACCCTGGCAGCGCTGGTGGTTGAAGAAGGCCATATAAGGGTGAACGGAACCCCGGTCTCGCGCCCGTCGCGCGAGGTCGGGCCCGGGGATGTACTGACTTTCCCTCAGGGAAGAAATATCCGCCTGATCCGTGTATTGGGAACGGGTGTTCGCCGCGGACCGGCCTCAGAGGCACAGGCGCTCTTTCTTGATCTCGATGCCCCTGTCGTGACACCTCAACGCCTTGAATGATCCGGCCCACTGGCTTAACTGACGCCTCAGAGAGTGTTCCGGAACCGTCCCATGACCTATGTCGTCACCGACAATTGCATCGCCTGCAAATTTACCGATTGCGTCGAAGTCTGCCCGGTGGACTGTTTCTACGAGGGCGTGAACACTCTGGTCATCCATCCGGATGAATGTATCGATTGCGGCGTTTGCGAACCGGAATGCCCGGCAGATGCGATCCGCCCCGATACGGAACCGGATATGGAGGAATGGGTTGCCTTCAACCGCAAATATGCCGAAATCTGGCCGGTGATCACCGAGAAGCGCGATCCGTTGCCCGGCTATGCCGAGCGCGATGGCGAGGCCGGCAAGCTGGAGAAATACTTCGATCCGGCACCGGGCGAAGGCAGCTGAGAGGCCGGGTTAACCCGCGCCTCATCCCACACCCTCACATCATATCCCAATAGCGTGAAATTCGGGTAAGTCCTGCCCTTCTCGCGACATGTGGCACAGGCGTGTCCGCTCACGACGGTTGGAATCGTGGTGATTCTGTGTTATGGTTTTTTCATAAACCAGCATGGATGCCTGATTCTGCCTCAGGACTGCTCGCCTGAGACAGCTATTCTTGTGACAATAGTGCCCTTCACCACAGGCCCCCGACACCGGGCGCTGCCTGGGAAGGGTCTTGTTCGTCCCTATGAACGGCTGTGCGCGCGGAAAACCTGTATCTGACCGAGGAAGTGTCTGAATGACCAAGTCGAAGAAGCCTGATTTCCGCCCCAACGAGTTCGTTGTCTACCCTGCTCATGGTGTTGGCAAGATCATCTCTATCGAAGAGCAGGAGATTGCCGGTTTCAAACTGGAACTCTTCGTCATCACCTTTGAAAAGGACAAGATGACCCTGCGGGTTCCGACCAATAAGGCGACCGATGTGGGTATGCGCGCCCTCTCGGCCCCTGATGTGGTGACCAGGGCACTGGAAACGCTGAAGGGCAAGGCCCGGGTGAAGCGCGCCATGTGGTCGCGCCGCGCGCAGGAATATGAACAAAAGATCAACTCGGGCGATCTGATGGCGATTGCCGAAGTGGTGCGCGATCTGCACCGCACCGATGATCAGCGCGAGCAAAGCTATTCCGAGCGTCAGCTCTATGAAGCCGCGCTGGAGCGTCTGACCCGCGAAGTCGCCGCCGTTTCGGGCGTTGACGAGGCCGGCGCGCAGAAGAAAGTCGAAGAAGTCCTGGTGTCGCGCGCGGCCTGACCTCTCGGACTGAGATCACGCAGACATGCAAAACGGCGGCCTCATCCGGGGCCGCCGTTTTCAATCGCATGGTTCAATCACGCGGGCGCCGAAATCTGTACAGATTTCGGGCCGGTTTCTGGAAAGAAACCGGGGCCTGGCGGAAAGCTATGCCACCCTGCCCCGTTTCAACGCCACTCTGCCAGCCGGGCAACATAACGCGCCATCGTATCGACCTCGAGATTGACCAGATCGCCCTCGGCCAGCTGGCCCCAGGTCGTGACCTTGCGCGTATGGGGGATGAAATTGACCCCGAAATCGCGCCCCTCGACTTCGTTCACCGTCAGCGACGTGCCGTTCAGCGCAACCGAGCCTTTCTGCGCGATGAACTTCGCCAGCACCTCCGGCGCGCGGAAGGTCACCCGCAGGCTGTCGCCTTCCGGGGTCATCCGAACCACCTCGGCCACGCCGTCGACATGGCCGGAGACGATATGCCCGCCAAGCTCATCGCCCACTTTCAGCGCCCGTTCCAGGTTGAGCCGTTTCCCCAGATGCCAGCCGGAGAGATTGGTCTTCGACACCGACTCGGCGCTGATTTCGACATCGAACCAGTTGCGCGGTTCTGTTCCCTTTTCGATCACCGTCAGGCAGACGCCCTCGCAGGCGATTGATGCGCCAAGGTCGATTCCCGCAGCCGGATAGGCGGTCGCGATTCTCGCACGCAGATCACCGCGTTGCTCCAGCTCGATAATCTCGCCAATATCGGTCACGATTCCGGTGAACATCGCCATCCCTCTTTGCCGCTTAAACCCTGACTGCAGGTCTATCCCCGCCGGCTTCCCGCTGGCAAGCCCCGCGACTGCGACCAGCGATTTCGGCCCATTGCTGCGACCGTGACCGCGGCATGGCCCAGGCCGCGCCCTAATCCTGCCGCAAGCACCGGTAGAATTGCCCCATAGGCAAGTGCGGCAACACCGGATATCCGGGCCGGAGCGGCGGCGCAGTTCACAGATGACTGGTGGGTATGAAACCGGAAGAGACCAAACATTTTCTGTTGCTGCAGGGGCCCCATGGCCCCTTCTTCTCACGTCTGGGGAAGATGCTCAGCCATTCCGGGGCAAAGGTCTGGCGCGTCGGTTTCAACCGGGGCGACCGCGCGCTCTGGCATGATGGCGCGAGCTATATTCCCTGGCGCGGCCGCCCGGAAGACTGGCCGGCAGGGGTAGCCGCCATCATCGAGGAAAAGGGCATCACCGATCTGGTGCTTTATGGCGACACCCGTCCCAATCACGCCAAAGCGATCGCGGTCGCGCGCGCGATGGGGGTGACCATACATGTCTTCGAGGAAGGCTATCTGCGCCCCTATTGGGTGACCTATGAGCGCAATGGCTCGAACGGCAATTCCCGGCTGATGGATACGAGCGTCGATGAGATGCGTGCCGCCCTCGCACGCACCGATACCGATCTGCCCGATGCTCCGGCACGGTGGGGCGATATGCGCCAGCATATGTTCTGGGGCGCGCTCTATCACTGGTTCGTCTGGGCCGGGTTCTGGGATTATCGCAATTTCCGCCCGCATCGCGCCCTTACCGTGCGCCAGGAATTCCTGCTTTATGTAAAACGGCTCTGCCTCCTGCCCTTCCACGCGCTGGAACGCCGCCTTGCCACCTGGCGCATCCGCTATGGCGGTTTCCCCTATCATCTGGCGATCCTGCAGCTGGAACATGATGCCAGCTTCCGCGACCATTCGCCCTTCACCACCATGGGCGAGTTTCTCGATGTGGTGATCCAGGGCTTTGCCGAAGGCGCGCCGAAACACCACCACCTCGTCTTCAAGGCGCATCCGCTGGAAGACGGGCGTATCGCGGTAAAATCGACCATCCGGCGGCTGGCGCAACAATTTGGTGTGGCCAGACGCGTGCATTTCGTGCGCGGCGGCAAACTCGCCGCTTTGCTGAACCATGCGCGGTCTGCGGTGACGGTGAATTCGACCGCCGGGCAACAGGCGCTCTGGCGCGGATTGCCGCTGCGCACCTTTGGTCGCGCGGTCTATTCCAAGCCGGAATTTGTCTCGTCACAGCCTGCCGCGCAGTTTTTCGCCGAAGGAAAACGCCCCGATACCCGCGCCTATCGCGATTACCGGCATTATTTGCTTGAGACCAGTCAGGTCGCCGGTGGCTTCTACTCCTCGCGTGGGCGGCGTGAATTACTACGACAAGTTGTGGATATGCTGCTTTCCGGGCAGGATCCTTACGACGCTTTGACCAGCGGAAACGCGGCACCAAGGCAACAGTTGCGGCTGGTGACCTGAATTTCCGAAAACCAAAGACTTTCAAT
The DNA here is from genome assembly GCF_900105075.1 of Rhodobacter sp. 24-YEA-8. Classification (NCBI taxonomy): domain Bacteria; kingdom Pseudomonadati; phylum Pseudomonadota; class Alphaproteobacteria; order Rhodobacterales; genus Rhodobacter; species Rhodobacter sp. 24-YEA-8. The sequence goes on along the minus strand of NZ_FNSK01000001.1, from coordinate 353,930 downwards.
TTCCGTGATATTCCGTATTGTTGCGGTCAAAACTTGAGGCAAATCCGCTAAAGGAGCCCGAGCAGTGATCGGACATACCACGAGGGGGGCGAAAGCCCTGGCCTTGATCGCCATTGTCGCCGCGACCGCGAGTTGCGGCCTGCCGCGGTCGGGACCGAACAAGAAAGAGATCTTTGCAGGCTCGGTCCTGAAAGAGGGCGATGCCTTTATCGTCAGCGTCAATCCAAGGGTCACGCGCGCCACCGCCGTGCTGCCCTCTTTCGGGTTTTCAGACAGCTTCCAGAAGGCCGGCAAGATGGGATCTGACACGATCTCGAATGGCGACCTCCTGTCGATCACCGTGTTTGAAAACGTCCGCGACGACCCGCTTCTGGGCAATACCGGCCAGCGCGTCTCGCAGCTGACCGAAGTCCAGGTCGACGGACAGGGCTTTGTCTTCATCCCCTATGCCGGCCGGATCAAAGCCGCCGGAACTTCGGTCGAGGCCGTGCGCTCGGCCATCACCCGCAAGCTTGATGCGCAAACGCCGGATCCGCAGGTCCAGGTGGCGCGCGTGGCCGGTGACGGCTCGACCGTGACGATCAACGGCTCGGTCTCTACCCCGGGTGTCTTCCCGATCGAACAGCCAACCCGCACGCTGGCCTCCATGCTGGCCCGTGCCGGCGGCGTCGTGATCGACCCCTCAACTGCGCTTGTGCGCGTGACCCGTGGCGGTCAGACCGGCAAGATCTGGCTGAAAGATCTCTGGGCCAATCCGAAAATGGATATCGCGCTGCGTCCCGGCGACCGGATCGTGATCGAAGAAGATGAACGCAAGTTTACCGCCCTTGGCGCCACCGGCACGCAAACCGTGGTCCCATTCGAGAGCGAAAGTCTCTCGGCCATCGAGGCCCTGGCCACAGTGGGCGGGCTGCAGACCATGGCCGCCGATCCGACCGGCGTCTTCGTCTTCCGCAACGAGCCCGAAGCCATCGCCAATGCCGTGCTCGGCCGCAGCGATCTCAGGGGCGATCAGCGGGTGGTCTATGTGCTCGACCTGACCGCGCCGACCGGCATGTTCGAGGCGCGTGACTTCCTCGTCCGCGATGGCGACACCGTCTATGTGACCGAGGCGCCCTATGTTCAGTGGCAGAAATCGCTTTCTGTGCTGACGGGATCTGCCGGAGCCGCGGCGAGCATCAACTCCGCCGCCGGCAACTGAGGCCGCCTTGGCCGTCGAACGCGATCCGAAACCAGAGGCCGCCGTGGTGATCCCACGGCGGCTTTTCCATCAGAACCTGTCCTTCCTGCGCGACCGCCGGCTGAAGCGGATCCTCGCCCTCGCCGGGCATGAACTGCGCTTCGGCCTGCCGAAACCGGGCGACGGCGTCGTGGTCTGGGGGGCCAGCCCCACCGCCTGGCGCGGCGAGAAAGTGGCGGCAAAACGCGGTGTGCGGCTGGTGCGGCTGGAGGATGCGTTTCTGCGCTCGATCCGGCCGGGGCGGATGGGCGAGCCCGGGCTCGGCCTGCTGATCGATGCAGAAGGCATCCATTTCGACCCGTCGGATATCTCGCTGACCGAGCGGATTCTCTCAACCGATCCCTTAGATAATTCGAACATTCTGAGCCGCGCAAAGGTCGGAATCGACCGTCTTCGCGCGCTTGAATTGTCCAAATACAATCTGCACGACATTTCCCTGCCGTCACCACCGCCGGGCTATGTGCTGGTGGTTGATCAGACGGTGAACGATGCCTCGCTGCAGGCTTCGGGTGCGGATCGGGGGTCTTTCGAGGAAATGCTCGAAACCGCGCGCCGCGACTGGCCACATCTGCCCATCCTGATCCGCGCGCATCCTGAAACTGCGAAAGGGCTGCGCCCCGGTCATTTCGGGCCCGAGCATCTGCGCGACCCGGAGGGGCCGGGGATCAGCTTTTCCGATCCCGCGATCCCGCCCTACGCGTTGCTTGAAGGTGCGGTGGCGGTCTATACCGTGTCGTCGCAGCTTGGGTTTGAGGCGATCCTTGCCGGGCATCGCCCCCGCGTCTGGGGGCTGCCCTTCTATGCCGGCTGGGGGCTGACCGAAGACCGCACGCCGCCGTCCCGCCGTAAGCGCAAGCTGACACGGGCGCAGCTCTTTGCCGGCGTGATGATCATCGCGCCCCGCTGGTATGACCCCTGCCGCGACCGGCTTTGCAGCTTTGAAGAGGTGGTTGATCAGCTGGAGGCCGAGCTGCGCGCCTTTCGTCAGGATCGCCATGGCCATATGGCGATGGGGATGCGCATGTGGAAACGCGGGCGGTTGCAGGCGTTTTTCGGACGGGAAAAGCCGCTGCGCTTTATCGATGGGGCTGCGCAGGCGAAGGGGCAAAGCCTGCTGGTCTGGGCCGGGAAAGCGCCGGCTATCCTGCCATCGGGCACGCTGCGGGTTGAGGATGGGTTCCTGCGCTCACGCGGGCTAGGGGCCGAGCTGGTGCCGCCTTTGTCGCTGGTCGCCGATGACCTCGGGATCTATTACGACCCAGCGCATCCCTCGCGGCTGGAAGAGCTGATCAAGGCGCCTCTCCCCCCGGGCGGCCATGCCCGCGCGACGCGGCTGATCGAAAGGCTGCGCGCGGCCAATTTGACCAAATACAACATTGAAGGTGCCATTCCGGCGCTCCCCGACCGGGAGACCGACCAGAGATCCCGCATTCTGGTTCCGGGCCAGGTCGAAAATGACGCCTCGATCCTGAGCGGCGCCGGTGCCATCCGGACCAATCTCGACCTGCTGAAAGTCACCCGCGCAGCCAACCCGGACGCGCTGATCCTCTATAAGCCGCATCCCGATGTCGAGGCCGGTCTGCGCCCCGGGATGATCCCCGCCGATCAGACTGCACCGCTGGCCGATCTGGTCCTGACCCATGCCAGTATGGCGGCCGCGCTGAATGAGGTGGATGAGGTCTGGACCATGACTTCCCTCACCGGGTTCGAGGCCCTGATCCGGGGCAAGGCGGTCACGACCTTCGGTGCGCCTTTCTATGCCGGCTGGGGGCTGACCCGCGACCTGGGCGATATCCCGGAACGCCGCCTGCGTCGCCCCGATGGCGCGCTGCTTCCCCGGCCCGATCTGGCGCAGCTGGTCCATGCCAGCCTGATCGCCTATCCGCGCTACTGGGATCCGGTCTCGCGTCGCCCCTGCCCGGTTGAGGTCGCACTTGACCGGCTGGCCAGCGGCACCATCCCGCATCCCGGCCTCATCAACCGGCTGATCGCGAAATTACAGGGCCGCTTTGCCAGCCATGCCCGGCTTTGGCGCTAGCAGCCAGAAGCGGATCATCAGGCTCACCGCCGCCCCGACCAGGCCGATCACCAGCCCCGACCAGAGGCCTACCCCGCCAAAGCCCAGCGGGAAAGCCAGCACATAGCTGACCGGAATACCGATCACCCAGTAACTCATGGTGGCGAGCCACATCGGCACTGCCGTATCCTGAATACCGCGCAACAGGCCAAGCGCCATCACCTGCATCGCATCTGCGAGCTGGAACAAGGCCGCCAGCGCCAGCAGCGTCATCCCGAATTGCAGCACAAAATCAGACCCCGGTTTCTCGAGGTCGAGGAACTGCCGCACCAGCAATTCCGGAACGCTCAGAAAGACGATGATCACCACAACCGCGACGAGGAAAGAGATCAGCAGCGCCGCGCCGGAGGCCAGCCGTATCCCCGCCGGATCCGCGCGCCCCGAGGCCTCGGCCACCCGGATCGTTGCGGCATTCGACAGGCCGACATGGCACATGAAGGCCAGCGCCGTGATTTCCAGTGCAATACCATGCGCGGCCAGCTGACGGGTGCCGATCCAACCCATCATGAGCGCGCTGGCCTGGAAGAGCCCGCTTTCCGCAAGCCCGGTCAGCCCGATCGGCAGGCCCAGCCGCCAGACCTCGCGCAGCGCCGCCACGTCGATGCGCCAGAACCGGCGGAAGAGCTGAAACTGCCGCAGCGCTGGCAACAGCCCGGCATAAAGCCCCAGCCCCAGCAGCGAAAAGACCTGCACCACGAGCGTTGCCACGCCTGCGCCCCCGACCCCCATCTCGGGCGCGCCGTCATTGCCGAAGATCAGGAACCAGTTGACGATGATATTGACCACCACTGCCGCCACCGTGACCCAGAGCACGATCTGCGTCCGCCCGAGCGCCGCGAGCCAGGCCTGCAATACTGCCACGCCAAGCGTCGGCACCATGCCAATACCGGCGATGCGCAGGTAGTACTGCGCCTCGGCCGCCACTTCGGGCTTTTGTCCAAGTGCCAGCATGATCGGCCCGGCAAACCAGAATATCGGGTACACGAGCAGGCCAAAGCCGATGGACAACCAGAGCCCCATCCGAGCCGCACGCCGGAGCTCCGTATCATCGCCACGCGCCCTTGCGCTCGCGGCCAGCGGCATCACCGCGCGTGCAAAACCCGAGCCCACGACGAAGAGAATGAAAAAGCTCGACGCCGCGATCACCAGCGCGCCCTGCTGCACCACGCCATACCAGCCGACCATAGCGGTATTGACCACATGCAGCGAGAATTGCGCGATGGAGGACCCCGCCAGCGGCAGACCAAGCCGCAGCGTCTCACGCAGATGCCTGGCGAATGTGAACGGACGGGCGGGCTGCGACAAATTATCCATGCCGCATGGTCTATCCTTTGATCAAATTAGCGGCAATATGCCGCGAGAGGCGGCATCTCAGCCATGCCGCACAGCCGGATGTGTGGTGCTGCCCGGGATGTGCGCCGCCCCCCGCAAAACCTGCGCCGCCGAGCCGATGATCAGCGGATCAGGCTGCATCACCAGCGCATGATCCTTGCCGGGATAGTCCAGCGAGGCGAGGAAATGCTTCATGCAATTCAGCCGGGCGCGTTTCTTGTCATTCGACTTCACAATGGTCCAGGGCGCATCGGCGGTATCGGTGTAGAAGAACATCGCCTCTTTGGCCTCGGTGTAGTCATCCCATTTGTCGAGGCTCGCCTTGTCGATGGGCGAGAGCTTCCACATTTTCAGAGGATCGGTCTCGCGCGCCCTGAAGCGTTTGAACTGTTCGCCCCTGGTGACCGAGAACCAGTATTTGTAAAGCCGGATGCCCGAACGAACCAGCATCCGTTCCAGCTCCGGCGCCTCGCGCATGAATTCGAGATATTCCGGCGGGGTGCAGAAGCCCATCACCCGCTCGACCCCGGCCCGGTTGTACCAGGACCGGTCAAAGAAGACGATCTCGCCGGCGGTGGGCAGATGCTGGATGTAACGCTGAAAGAACCATTCGCCTTTTTCCTTGTCCGAGGGTTTGGTCAGCGCCACCACACGCGCATATCGCGGATTCAGGTGTTCCATGAACCGCTTGATGGTACCGCCCTTGCCAGCCGCATCGCGCCCTTCCATCAGAAGGACGAATTTCTGCCCGGTTTCCTGCGCCCAGATCTGTACCTTCAAAAGCTCGGCCTGAAGCTGCGCCTTTTCCCGCTCATAGGCGACGCGCCCCATCAGGCGTCCATAGGGGTAGCGCCCGCTTTCGAAGGCCTCACGAATCTCGTCCTGGGTCACTGCAGGAAAATGGCGCGGCGGCGCGAGAGTGTCGCCGGTCTCAGGCGGCAGCACCGGCGGGGTCGGGCTATCTCCCGGGACGGCTTCTGGCTCAGACGGTTTTTCGTTGCCGCTGACATGCAAATCTGTGCTCATGAGGAACTCCTTCACCATAATGCAAAACGACGCCCGTCTTGTCCGGGCTGCGCGCGCGCCGGACCGAAAGGGGCCGGCCAGAGCATAATCCTGGCCGCCGCATTTGACCTTGATCCTGGACAAACGCGGCGCGCGGTCAGGCCTGCATACCAGGAGAGACCGGCAAAGTCAGCCGCAGAGCCCGGGCGGAGCCCCCCGCCTTTCCCCGCAAGCCCCACCAGTGCGAAAAACCCTCCTGCCTGGCGGACGCTCGCAGGAAATCTTTTCCCAATCGGGTGAGCGGCCCCGGCAGCCAGTGGATTTTCTTCCCGCTTCTGCTATTGGGGCCGGGTTATTTCAGGCAGTATCTGCCCGGCTTTGGGGACCCCGACATGATCACCCTTTACGGCGTCTATCGTTCACGCGCCTCGCGCCCGCTCTGGCTCCTTGGCGAAATCGGCTGCGATTTCACCCATGTGCCGGTGATCCAGGCCTATCGTCTCAGGGATGCGAAGGCCGAAGACGCGGCGCTGAACACCGCCTCGCCCGATTATCTCGCCGTCAATCCGCAGGGCCAGATCCCCGCGATGGAGGATGACGGGCTTTTGCTGACCGAGTCGCTGGCGATCACCCTTCATATCGCGCGCCGCCATGGGGGCGGCTTTGGCCCGGCCGACGCATCCGAGCAATCGCTGATGGAGCAATGGGCGCTTTACGCGGCAACCTCACTGGAGCCGCCGGCGCTGGAGATCCTGCTCGCCGTCGAATCCGGTGGCGACACCCTGCCCGAAACCCGCGCCGCGATCCGGGTCAGCGCCGAGAAACTGCGCCGGCCGCTGAACCGGCTGGAACGGCACCTGAGCGCACATGACTGGCTGGTGGGCGACCGCTTTACCGCCGCCGATATCAATACTGCCGAATGCCTGCGCTATGCCCAGGGCTATCCCGCGCTTCTGGCGGAATACCCGCATGTGAGTGACTGGCTCGCCCGCTGCCAGGCCCGGCCGGCGTTCCAGGCCTTCTGGGCCAGGCGCGAGGCAGAGCCGGCCTGACCCCGGGAACGGGCACCTGCGCACAGTGGTTGCGCGCCGCTGCTTCTGGCATTGGCGCGCCGATCGCCCCATCTTTCCGTCAAACGATCCGGCGCGGCCACTGGCCCGGCCCGGATCTCAGGATCAGGGGATTTGAACCATGAAGAAAATCGGTTTTCTGTCTTTCGGCCATTGGTCGACCCAGCAGGGTTCGGCCACCCGTTCGGCCCAGGATGTGCTGCTCCAGAGCATCGAACTGGCCGAAGCCGCCGAAGAGCTTGGTGCTGACGGCGCCTATTATCGGGTTCACCATTTCGCCCGCCAGCTGTCTTCGCCCTTCCCGCTTCTGGCCGCCATCGGCGCCCGCACGAAGAAGATCGAGATCGGCACCGGCGTCATCGATATGCGCTATGAGAACCCGCATTACATGATCGAGGATGCAGGGTCTGCCGATCTGATCTCCGGCGGCAGGCTGCAGCTGGGGATCTCGCGCGGCTCGCCCGAACAGGTGATCGATGGCTGGCGCCATTTCGGCTATGCGCCGGAAGAGGGCGAGACCGATCAGGATCTGGCCCGTGAACATGCACTGACCTTCCTGAGCCTCCTCGAAGGCCAGGGCTTCGCAAAGCCAAATCCACGCCCGATGTTCCCGAACCCGCCGGGCCTCTTGCGGCTGGAGCCGCATTCCGAAGGGCTGAGAAACCGCATCTGGTGGGGCGCAGCCTCGGATCAGACCGCGATCTGGGCGGCGCAACTGGGGATGAACCTGCAAAGCTCGACCCTGAAATGGGATGAGACCGGCGAGCCTTTCCATGTGCAGCAGGCTAACCAGATCCGCAAATACCGCGCGGCCTGGAAAGAAGCGGGTCATAAGCATACGCCCCGCGTCTCGGTCAGCCGCTCGATCTTCGCGATCACCACAGCGCAGGATCAGATGTATTTCGGGCAATCGCGCCCCGACCAGGACCAGGTCGGTGTGATCGACGATCAGCGCGCGGTCTTCGGCCGCTCTTACGCCGCCGAGCCGCAAAAGCTGATCGAGGAGCTGCGCCAGGACGAAGCCATCGCCGAGGCCGATACCCTGCTTCTGACGGTGCCGAACACGCTGGGCGTCGAGTACAACGCCCATGTGATCGAGAATATCCTGAAACATGTCGCCCCGGCGCTTGGCTGGCGCTGAGAAAAGACGTCCGGCCCCGTTACGGGGCCGGATGCCTCCGGCGGGGATATTTAAGGACAGATGAAATCAGCAGAAGATCTTTTCATCTGTCTCTAAATATCCCGGGGGAGTCTCCGCCAGGAGACGGGGGCAGCGCCCCCCTTGCGCGCGTCCACAGGAAAATCCCCCCTGGATCTTGCGCGCCTCCCCCTCCGGGTGGTCTAATGCTGTGCTACAAACCATAAGAGCAGCGCATGGCCCCGAATGATTCCGGCGATCTTCTCGCCGCGCCGAACCAGCAGACCTATGACGCCTCCTCGATTGAGGTTCTTGAACCGCTTGAAGCGGTGCGGATGCGGCCCGGCATGTATATCGGCGGCATTGACGAGCGCGCCTATCACCATCTTGCCGCCGAGATTCTCGACAATTCGATGGACGAGGCGGTCGCCGGCCACGCCAACCGGATCGAGGTCGAGCTGTTGGCCGATGGCTCGGTTTCGATCAGGGATAACGGGCGCGGGATTCCCGTCGACCCGCATCCGAAATTCCCCGACAAATCCGCGCTGGAGGTGATCCTCTGCACGCTGCATGCCGGCGGCAAGTTCAATGGCGACGCCTATGAAACCTCGGGCGGGCTGAACGGCGTTGGCTCGTCTGTGGTCAATGCACTGTCCGACCATATGCGGGTCGAGGTGGCGCGGAACAAAGAACTCTACGTCCAGGAATTCTCGCGTGGCAAGCCCCGGGGACCGGTCGCAAAAATTGGCCCGGCGCCGAACCGGCGCGGCACCACGGTGATCTTCCACCCCGATGCCGAGATTTTCGGCCATCAGACCTTCCGCCCGGCGCGGCTGATGAAGATGGTCCGTTCCAAAGCCTATCTTTATTCCGGCGTTGAGATCCGCTGGAAATCCGCGATTCCGGACGGCGATATGCCGCTGGAAGCGACCTTCCATTACCCCGGTGGCCTTGGTGAATATCTGGCAGAACAGCTGCAATCCGATCAGACCTATGCCGAGCGGCCTTTCGCGGGCAAAGTCAGCTTCAGGGAAAAGTTCGGCGTGCCCGGCTCGGTCGAATGGGCGATCAACTGGACGCCGATGCGCGACGGTTTCATCTCGTCCTACACCAACACGGTTCCGACCCCTGAGGGCGGCACCCATGAGGCCGGTTTCTGGGCCGCGACCCTGAAAGGCATCCGCGCATATGGCGAGCGGGTCAAGAACCGCAAAGCCGATCAGATCACCCGCGAGGATATGCTGACCGGCGGCTGCGCGCTGATCTCGGTCTTTATCCGGGAACCGCAATTTGTCGGCCAGACCAAGGACCGGCTGGCGACAGAAGAGGCGGCGAAATGGGTGGAAAACGCCGTCCGCGACCATTTCGACACCTGGCTGGCCAGTGATCCGAAATCTGCCGGCGCGATCCTTGATTTCCTGGTGCAGCGCGCTGAGGAACGGCTGAAGCGCCGCGCCGAAAAGGAAACGCAGCGCAAGACGGCGACCAAGCGACTACGCCTCCCGGGCAAGCTGGTCGATTGTTCTGCCTCGAACCGCTCCGGCACCGAACTGTTCCTCGTCGAGGGCGATTCCGCCGGCGGCAGCGGCAAGGGTGCGCGCGACCGCAAATTCCAGGCGCTGCTGCCCTTGCGCGGCAAGGTGCTCAATGTGCTGGGGGCTGCCGCGAGCAAACTCTCGGACAATGCCGAGATCCGCGACATTTGCGAAGCGCTTGGCGTTGGCATGAAAGATCGCTTCCGCATCGACGATCTGCGCTATGACAAGATCATCATCATGACCGACGCCGATGTGGATGGCGCCCATATCGCCTCGCTGCTGATGACATTCTTCTATGAACAGATGCCGCAGCTGATTCTGAAAGGGCATCTCTACCTCGCCTGCCCGCCGCTTTACCGCCTGACCCAGGGGCCGAAGCGGCTCTATGTCTCGAATGATGCCGAGAAAGAGGAATGGCTGGCCAAGGGTCTGGGCGGGCGCGGCAAGATCGATGTGCAGCGTTTCAAGGGGCTGGGCGAGATGGATGCCAAGGACCTCAAAGACACCACGATGAACCCGGCAACGCGCAAGCTGATCCAGGTCTCGATCAATGAGGAAGAGCGCGAATCGACGAAAACCCTGGTCAATGACCTGATGGGCAAAAAGCCGGAGCTGCGCTTTCAGTTCATTCAGGAAAAGGCCCGTTTCGCCAATACCGACGAGCTCGATATCTGAGGCTGGCAGCAGACCTGTACCAGGTCTGCGCGCCCCGGCGCTATTTCCCGCGCGCCGGGCGCCAGCCTGCGGCCCGGGCCTCGGCCTCGTCGCAGAACCAGCGCTCGCCCTGATCTTCGCGGATCACCGTCCTTGCATAGGCCGGTGACCAGGGCAGGTGGTAGATCCGCTCGCCCGATTTCGAGATATTGCCCTTGATCGGGCAGCCCTCAAGCGGCGTATCCTGATCAGCCGCCATCCAGCGCGCGGCGCGAAACTCCCAGGCGGGTTGTGACGGTGCGGCCCAGATGCCGCGACCGGCTGCCTGCGCAAGGGTCTGCTGCGGCAGATAGGCATCGGAATAGGCGATATAGGCCCAGGCGAGGCCATCCGAGACCATCGCAGCGCCGAGATCCTCGCCGCCGGCCGCGCAGCGCGCAACCACCCTTCCATAGCGGTCGCGGGCCAGCACCTCGCAGGTCACGGTGTTGCCGGCGATCAGTGCCTCCAGCCGCCTCGTCGCCGCCAGACCGCAGGGCCAGCTGCCTCCACCGGCACTGGCACAGCTTTGGCCGGATTCCGGGGCGTCGATGCCATGAAGCCGTACCACAACCGGTCCGAACCGCAGCGTATCCCCATCACTGACCTGGGGCGCGCCCGAGATCGACGGCGCGGCGGCAACAGAAGTTACGAAGACAAGCTGTAGAATGAGACCGGACATCAGACGGGCCTGGCCGATGCCACCGGCTTTGTCCAGCGCCTGCGTTAACAAAGGTTACCGCAGGCTTTACCCGGGTTTTATCCTGAGGTTCCCCCGTGCGACTGCCCCGCGATGTGAGCCCCGCATTCCACCCTGGTGCCCCCGGCGCGCGACCTGTCCTGCCAGGTCAGCGCCACAACAGGAAAGCAATCACCAGCGCCCCCCGAAAAAAGTGCCGAATTTGGTCCAATCCCACAAACCCCCGATATGAGGCCACTGCGAAAGCCCGAAGGCAGGCGCATCCGCGATATCGTCTGCTCCCGAACCCGCTCCCATGAACATCAGCTTGCCCGCGCCGCGCGTTCCCGGCATGAAACACCCCATGAGTGAGATCCGCCACCCCTTCCCCGATGCACCCGCAGCCGGTTCCGCGACCGAGGTCGCACCGGGTGTTCTATGGATGCGGCTTTCGCTGCCCTGGGCGCTGGACCATGTGAATGTCTATGCGATCGACGAGGGCGATGGCTGGACGCTGATCGATACTGGCATCAGATCGCGCCGCGCCCTTGCGGCCTGGCAGGCTTTGTTGGCCGGGCCGCTGGCCGGCAGGCCGGTAAAGCGGCTGGTCGTCACCCATCATCACCCGGATCATATCGGTATGGCGGGCTGGTTCATCGAACAGGGCGCAGCCCTTCTGATCACCCGCACCGCCTGGCTTTATGCAAGGATGCTGTTTAACACAGCCGAAGAACGCCCCTCTCCCGAGACGGTCGCCTTCTGGAAACGCGCAGGCATGCTGCCCTCCGATCTGGAGCGGCGGATGAATGAGCGCCCGTTCAACTCGTCGGATTGTATGGCGCCGCTGCCTTTGGGCTTTACCCGGATCAGCGAGGGCCAGACCCTGCGGCTGGGCGGGCGCGACTGGCAGATCCGCATCGGTCATGGCCATGCCCCCGCGCATGCGACGCTCTGGACAGACGGCCTCGTTCTTGGCGGCGATCAGCTTTTGCCCGGGATCTCTGCCAATATCGGCGTTTATCCGGCGGAACCCGAGGCCGACCCACTTGGGGAATGGCTGGAAAGCTGCACCCGCCTCAGCGCTTTCGCGCGCGAGGATCAGCTGGTGCTGCCAGGCCATAAGCTCCCTTTCACCGGCCTGCCGTTCCGGCTGCGTCAGATGGTGGAAAACCACCTCTCGGCCCTGGACCGGCTGCGCGATTTCCTCACCGTGCCCAATACGGCAGTGGGTTGCTTCCCGATGCTCTTCCGCCGCAGGATCGGCGAAAGCGAGCTTGGCCTCGCGCTGGTCGAGGCGGTGGCGCATCTGAACCACCTGCTGCACCGGGGCGAGATCACCCGTTCCCCCGGCCCCGATGGGGCATGGCTCTGGCAAAAGACATGACCGAGAAAACCCTGACCAAAGCCGCCGCCGCTGGCAGCACCGCAGCCCCCGCGAAACGCAAAATGACGGCGAAGGCTGCGGCCATTGTTCCCGGCAGCCCTGCGGCAGCGGCACCGAAGACCACGACCAGGAAGGCAGCGGCGCAAAAGACCCCGGCCGAATCGGCCTGCGAGCGTCTGGTGATCTATATCCGCCAGTTCGAAAGCCAGCTCGATCAGAGCCAGGAGATCGCCATGGGCTTTACCGGCAGCGCTGCCGGGGTGCTCCGGATCGAGGGGCTGGGCTGGTCGGCCCCGGATCTGCTCACCTTCTTTGGCCGGGATGAAGATGGCATCCGCACCCAGATGGTGCAGCATGTCAGCCAGCTTTCGGTTTTGCTGCGCGCGGTGCCGAAGCTTGCCCCCGAAGCGCCGCCGGTCCGTATCGGCTTTCGGCTCTTGCAGGGATGGGATGGCGGCGAATCCGGGGATGCATCGGTCTGGCCGGTCGCGGGCGACTGAGCACCTCCCCCGCAGACCTGGGCGCTGGCGCGGGAAAGATACATCACCATGGCATCTTCGTGCATGCCGGGCCGCGCCCGATGGGTGACAGCGGGCGCTGAATCGGCTAACAGGCGGAAAAGCATCTGTTCCCGGGGAATGAAGAATGGCCGATCATCAGCATGGCGATCACACGCATGGCAGCATGGATATCCGCACTCAGGAAAAAACCTTTGCCGGTTTCATCAGGGTCGCGACCTGGACTGTCGTTGTCTGCGTCGTGGTTCTCGTTTTCCTCGGCCTCGCCCGGACGTGATTTTGCCGCCCTGAAACCGGCCCCCCTGCGGGCCGGCACAGGGCAGGGAGAGGTTACATGTATCGCCTTCTTGCCGCGCTCGCGGTGCTGCTGACGCTTTCGGCCTGTGCAGAACCGGTCTGGGCGCCTGACGACCAGGTCTCACGTGCCAGCTATGTCGCCGGACCGCCGACCGAAATCACGCTTCTGACCACCATCAATGACCGCACCGGATCGGGATCGCATTCGGCTTTGCTGATCAATGCTTCGCAACGTGTGCTGTTTGATCCGGCCGGGACCTGGCATCATGATGCCGCGCCCGAACGCAATGACGTGCATTTCGGCATGACCGACCGGATGGTGAATTTCTACCTCGATTACCATGCGCGCGACTCTGAAACAGAGAAGTTCCACGTCATCGAGCGCAAGCTGCAGGTTTCGCCCGCCGTGGCCGAGGCGATCTTGCAAAAAGCCATGTCGAATGGCGCAGTGGCCAAGGCCCATTGTGCAAGCTCGATCGCCGGTATCCTGCGCTCGGTTCCGGGCTTTGAGGGCGTGTCCTCGACTTACTTCCCGAAAAGGCTGGATGCGTCCTTCGCAGAGCTGCCGGGCGTCACCACCCGTATCGTAACCGAAGAAAACGACAATCCCGGTGCCGGGCATGGCGTGATCCTCGTCGACAAAAAGGGCAGACGGGTCAATTGATCCGCCTGCACCGGCAAAGTTCCATTTCCGCATAAGGTGCATTCGCGCGTGAGCCTCTTTGCCGTCATTCTCGCAGGTGGACAGGGGCGCCGGATGGGCGGGGCGGATAAGGCGCTTCTGACGCTCGCCGGTCAGCCGCTGATCGCCCATGTGATCGCGCGGCTGCGGCCCCAGGCCGGTCGCCTGCTGATTTCGGCCAATGGCGATGCGGCGCGCTTTGCCTTTACCGGGCTTGAGGTCCTGCCCGATGAAACGTCACTCGGGCCGCTGGCCGGGATCCTTGCCGGGTTGCGCGCGGCAAAGACGGCAGGCGCCACCGCGCTGATCTCTGTCCCGGTTGATGCGCCTTTCCTGCCGGATAATCTGATCACACGCCTTGCCACCGCGCTGCCGGGGCCGGGATTTGCCCGGGCCGGTGGGCGCGACCACAATGCGACAGCAATCTGGCCGGTCACACTCGCGGATGCGCTGGCCGGTTTCCTCGCCTCGGGCGCGAAACCGAAAATCGCCGATTTCGCGGCGCACCATGGCGCCTGCCCCGTCGATTTCCCCGATACGGGTGCCTTCGACAATCTCAACACGCCCGAAGACCTCGCCCGCGCCAATATCCGCAGTGAAGGCCGCCCCGTATGAAGATCTATGGTGTGATCGGCTGGCAAAACAGCGGCAAAACCACGCTGATGGAGCGCCTGGTCGCCACCCTGACACAGCGTGGATTGTCGGTCTCGACGGTCAAACATGTGCATCATGATGTCGATCTCGACCAGCCCGGCAAGGACACCTGGCGCCACCGCGAAGCCGGCGCGCAGGAAGTCGTGCTGGCCTCTGCGAAACGCTTCGCCATCCTGCGCGAACATCGCGGCCCCGAACCGGAACTGACAGAGGTGCTGGCCCGCCTCGCCCCGGTCGATCTGGTGCTGGTCGAAGGGTACAAGCGCGATACCCATCCGAAGATCGAAGTCTGGCGCGCGGGCGTGGCCGACCGCCCGATGATCCAGCCCGGCGATCCGCTGGTGCGTGCGGTGGCCTCAGACGCCGCGCTGAACGGGCTGAGCGTGCCGGTGCTCGACCTGAATGACGCAGAGGCAATTGCCACGTTTATCCTGAAGGATTCCGGGCTTGCGCCCTGAGAGCTTTTCCATCCGGCGCGGCTTTCCCATGGACCAGCGCGACGAGGCCGCCTGCATCTATTGGGAGGCTTTCGGTGCCAAACTCGGCCGCGTCATGGGACCTGACGACCGGGCGCTGGCTTTCCTGACACGCGGGCTCAGGCCCGATCACTGCTTTTCCGCGCAAGACGATACCGGCCGGCTGATCGGGCTTGCCGGGTTCAAATCGGTGCAGGGCAGCTTTTCGGGCGGCACCAGGCGCGATCTGCGGCGGGTTTACGGCATGTTCGGATCGGCCTGGCGCGCAGGTCTGTTGCGGCTCCTGAGCCATGAGGTCGATAACGAGCGCTTCCTGATCGATGGAATCGCCGTGGCGTCACAGGCACGCGGTCTGGGTGTCGGTACCGCCCTGATCACCACTTTGTGTCGCGAGGCAAAGCGGCGGGGCTACCCTTCCGTGCGCCTTGAGGTGATCGAGGGCAATCCCCGCGCCCGCGCCCTTTACGAGCGCGAGGGCTTTACAGCGACCCATACTGATCAGCTTGGTCTTTTGCGCTTTGCCTTTGGCTTTGCCGCCGCAACGACCATGGTGCGGCAGCTCGACGATTTCCCTGCGGATTAGGCCCCGCGCCCGGGTGATCAGTCGAAGACCCCGGCCACACGTCCCAGTACCATGAAAGCGCGCGCGGTACGGGTATCGGCGAAATGGATCAGCTCATTATCGCTGGCATTTTGTTCAAACACCTGGAAGACCCGGTCAAAGGTGCGCAGGAAATGATGCGACGCATCGCGGAAAATCGTGTCCTCGCGCAGTCGTCCGGCAGCCAGTGCCAGCGACGAGCGATCCCGGATGCCGCCGATCGCCGCAATGCCGCGCCCGCGTTCGCCGGCCGAGAAGCGGCGCCAGATATCGGGATGGCAAAGCTCGGGCCGCAGGTCATCCATATAGATGCCCTCCTGGCTCAGAAGCGTCAGCACATCCTGGGCCGCGCGGATCAGCTTCGCGACCTCGCGATCCTCAAGCGCAAGGCGCAGGGCGCGGAAACCGGCCTTGTCATCGGGGCTTTCGGGGAATTGCAGAGCCGTGATGAAATCTTCGATCGAGAGCGGCTGGCGCGCCATATCGCCCGGCGTGCCAAGTGCGAGGGCCGGCTGTTCGGCCTCGGGTTCCGGGCGTGCCGGCGTCAGCGCGACCTTGCGATCTGCCGAAGGCACCGAAAGCGACTGATCGCGGCGCGACGAGAAACTGGCGGGTCCGGCCATCGCACTTCCCGCAGGCTCTGCCATTGGCGCAGCCGCAACCGGCGCCTCGGGGCGGGTGATCACGCTGCGGATCTCCTGGCGCGCCTCGAGGAAAGAGCCCCGCATGCCGTCAATGGCGGCTTTCAGGCTGGCCGCTTCAGAGCGCAGATCGGCGACCAGCCGCAATGTCACCACCGCGACCCAGATCAGGGCCAGCGGCAGAAACAGAATCAAGAGGGTCATCACAAGGCCTGGCACCCGCGATTCGGCGCCTTCGGGCACGGTGAAGACCCAGGCCAGCACCGCCACAACCCAGATCCCCGACATCACCCCGGCGGCGATCCCGGTCACCGGCGAGCCGCCGAGGGCCCCCGCCCACGACTTTGTTGCATTCATATCCTCGGGCATGTCCTCAGGATCTTTCGCCATGGCGGCTCCGGCTCAGATATAGCGCACCGACAGGATTTCGTAACTTTTCTGCCCGCCCGGAGTGGTGACATCAACGCTGTCGCCCTCTTCCTTGCCGATCAGCGCGCGCGCAATCGGGGACCGGATGTTCAAAAGCCCGAGCTCGATATTGGCTTCGACCTCGCCGACGATCTGCCAGGTCTTTTCCTCATCGCTGTCTTCATCGACCACGGTGACCGTCGCCCCGAATTTGATCGCGCCCGACAGCGAAGTCGGGTCGATCACATCGGCAAGCGAAATGATGCCTTCGAGTTCCTTGATCCGGCCCTCGATAAAGCCCTGTTTTTCACGCGCCGCATGATATTCGGCGTTTTCCGAAAGGTCGCCATGCGCCCGGGCCTCGGCAATGTCGCGGATGATCGCGGGACGCGCCTCGCTTTTCAACTGCCGCAGTTCCGCATCCAGCACTTCAAAGCCGCGCCTCGTAACCGGAATTTTTTCCATATCGCTGTCGTCACTTTAAAAAAACAGAAGCCACGAACCGGTCACCCGGGTCATGACTTCGCGCCTCGTGTTCCGGCAACCTCACCCGATGGGCAAAGAAAAAGCAAGGGCCATGGCGTGCTGCATGCGCGTCCTGTCGCTTAACGGCAAGAATAGTGCCGCGGGCTGCGCCCCTATGGGATGATGCTGCAGCATGGTTGACGCGCGCCTGCCCATAGGGCAATCACGAGACGCCCGGCCAATCGGGGCCCAACAGGACTTCCCAGCCAGAATTTGCGGCGCCGTCAGACCGCAGCAAGGAGCGAGAAAAAAGCCGATGACCGATCCCAACACAGCGATCACCCGCGAGTCGATGGAATATGACGTTGTGATCGTGGGCGCAGGGCCTTCGGGTCTTTCGGCGGCGATCCGTCTCAAACAGCTTGACCCCGATCTGAGCGTGGTCGTGCTGGAAAAAGGCTCTGAAGTCGGCGCGCATATTCTCTCAGGCGCGGTGCTGGATCCCGCCGGTCTCGATGCCCTGCTGCCCGACTGGCGCGAGATGGATGCACCGGTCAGGGTGCCGGTGAAAGAGGATAATTTCTATATCCTCGGCCCGGCCGGCAAGATCCGCATCCCGAATTTCCCGATGCCGCCTCTGATGAACAATCACGGCAATTACATCGTCTCGATGGCGAATGTCTGCCGCTGGATGGCGGGTGTGGCCGAGGGTCTCGGCGTCGAAATTTTCCCCGGCATGGCCTGCTCGCAGCTGGTCTGGTCCGAAGATGGCAAGAGGGTCGCCGGCGTCGTTGCCGGTGAATTCGGCCTTGACCCTGAAACCGCCCTTCCCGGCCCTGCCTATGAGCCCGGGATGGAGCTGCGCGGCAAATATGTCTTCCTCTCGGAAGGCGTGCGCGGCAGCCTCGCGAAAGAGGTGATCCAGAAGTTCGACCTCTCGCAGGGCCATTGCCCGCAGAAATTCGGTCTCGGCATGAAAGAGATCTGGGAGATTGACCCCGAAAAGCACCGCGAGGGCACCGTCACCCATACGATGGGCTGGCCGCTGGGTGGCAATGCGGGCGGTGGCTCCTTCATCTACCATCTTGAAAACAATCAGGTCTATGTCGGTTTCGTGGTTCACCTGAACTACAAGAACCCCCACCTTTACCCTTACATGGAATTCCAGCGTTTCAAGCATCACCCGATGGTGGCGGAACTGCTGAAAGGCGGCAAACGCGTGGCTTACGGCGCGCGGGCGATCTCGGAAGGTGGCTTCCAGTCGATCCCGAAAATGGTGGCGCCGGGCGTGGCGCTGCTGGGCTGCTCGGCCGGTCTCGTCAATGTGCCGCGCATCAAGGGCAACCATAACGCGATGCTCTCAGGCAAAGCCGCCGCAGAGGCCGCTTATGCGGCGATCAGCGCGGGACGCCAGGGCGATGAGCTGACCGATTACGAAACCGAGGTGCGGGCCGGCGCCATCGGGAAGGATCTGAAAAAGGTCCGCAATGTCAAACCGATGTGGTCGAAATGGGGTCTCAAGGCCTCGCTCACCCTCGGCGGGCTTGATATGTGGACCAACACGCTCGGCTTCTCGCTGTTCGGAACGCTGAAACATGGCAAGAACGATGCGGATTCGACCGGGAAAGCCAAGGATTACAAAAAGATCGACTATCCGAAACCGGATGGCGTTCTCTCCTTTGACCGGCTGACCAATGTGTCCTACAGCTTCACCAACCATGACGAGAACCAGCCCGCCCATCTGCGGCTGAAAGATCCTTCGGTACCGATCCGCGTCAACCTGCCCGAATATGACGAGCCCGCGCAGCGCTACTGCCCGGCCGGCGTCTATGAGGTGCTGGGCGAAGGCCAGGATGCCAGCTTCCGCATCAACTTCCAGAACTGCGTCCATTGCAAAACCTGCGACATCAAAGACCCGTCGCAAAACATCAACTGGACCACGCCGATGGGCGGGGGCGGGCCGAACTATCCGAATATGTAAGGACCGGGGGCTGCGGTCAGCGAAGCCGAAATCCTCGCCTGACCGCCGCCCCTTATCCGCCGCACAGACTTGTAAAGAGCCTCGCCTGCACAACAGGGCCGTCATGATGCGGACCTCCTGCAAGGCTGTGGTGTAATTCCTGGCAGTCGGTTTCTTTTTTCCGGCTCATGGCGTGAACACCGTTTCACGAAGAGTTCACCCGCCAGCCCACTATGACAGGCAATCCTCACCCCGAACCGCTCCGCCCTGCATTGCGTGTTGCAAAACGGGGCGTTAGCTTCGGTCCCAGCATGGGCGCGTCCGAAAAGCCCGGCGGGGGTGGGCCAGGTCAGACGGGCTCCGCCAGAGGCAGTCCAGGGGGTATTCCGCAATGATCCGTTCTCTCCTTACGCTGACCACCGCGCTTGGTCTCAGCCTTTCGGGGCTTTCACCGGTGGTCGCGCAAGAGGCCTCTGCCGCAGCGCAACCCGCTGATGTCACGACCGAAACTCCCGTCGATTCAGGCGCTTTCCTTGCCGCCCGCAATGCCGAAACCGCCGGTGATTTCCGCTCCGCCTCCGCCTGGTTCACCCAGGCGCTCAGCGTTGACCCTGACAACCGGCTGCTGATGGACGGCTCGATCTTCGCCCTGCTCAGCCTTGGCAAGATCGCCGATGCGGCGAGCATCGCCGAACATCGCCACGCCCTTATGCAAGAGGGCGACCAGCCCGCCCAGCTCGCCGATCTGGCGCAGATCAGCCAGGCTGGTCTGAACAGCGATTTCGCCGCCATCAGATCGGCGCTGGATGACGGGAAATCGATTGGCCCGCTGGTCGATGGACTTGCCCGCGCCTGGGCCGATATCGGTCAGGGCCGCATGACCGAGGCTCTGGGCGAATTTGACGAGATTGCCGAACGCCGCGGGCTCGAGGCGCATGGCATCTATCACAAAGCACTGGCGCTCGCACTGGCAGGCGATTTCGAGGGCGCCGACAAGGCGCTGTCGGCACCCGGTCTGGGGCTGAACCGGCGCGGGGTGCTGGCGCATGTGCAGATCCTGTCGCAGCTTGAACGCAATGACGACGCCATCGCGCTGATCGACAAGACCTGGGGCACCACGCCCGAGCCCCTGGCCGAGGTGTTGCGCGCCCGGCTTGTCGCAGGCGAGACCATCCCCTTTGACACCGTGAAAGACGCGCGCGAGGGCATGGCCGAGGTTTTCTGGTCGCTGGCCACCCTGCTCAGCGGCGAGGCCGAGCCCGCTTTTGTCCAGCTGAATTGCCGCATCGCCGTGGCGCTGAAACCCGATCATGACGATGCGATCCTGCTCGGGGCTGCGATGCTCGACCAGATGGGCGAATACGATCTGGCTGAAGCAGCCTATGATGAATTCTCGCCCGAACACCCGTCCTGGTATGATGCCCAGCTCGGCCGCGCCAATGCGCTTTATTCCGCCGGTCGCAAAGAGGCGGCGATCGAAGTGCTGAAACAGCTGACCCGCAGCCATGGCAAGCTGCTGGTGGTCCAGGTCGCGCTTGGCGACATGCTGCGCAATGAACAACGCTGGGCCGAATCAGAGGCGGCTTACAGCGTGGCAATCGGCCTTCTGCCCGATCCGCCCCCGCGCGCGGCCTGGCTGCTCTATTTCAGCCGGGGGGCGATGCGGGAACGTCAGAACCTCCATACCGGCGCCGATCTCGATTTCCGCGAGGCGCTGCGCATCAATCCGGGCCAGCCGGAAGTGCTCAATTATCTCGGCTACAGCCTGCTGGAACGGCGCCAGGACCTTGATGAAGCGCTGGCTATGATCAAACAGGCCGTGGCCGGTGCGCCCGATTCGGGCATGATCCTTGACAGTCTCGCCTGGGCCTATTTCATGCTCGGCCGCTATCAGGAGGCATTGCAGCCGATTGAACAGGCCTCGCTGCTGGAACCCCTTGAGCCCGAGATCACCGATCACCTGGGCGATATCTACTGGATGAACGGCCGCAAGCGCGAAGCGGAATTCCAATGGCACCGGGCACTGTCTTACGGGCCGGATGCCGCCGATGCAATCCGCATCCGGCGCAAGCTGGATATCGGCCTCGATGCGGTCATGGCGGAAGAGGCTGCCCGCCCCCCGGCGCGTCCCGCCTCTCCTACTGCCTCCCCCGCTCCGGCAGCGGCACCCGCCCCGGAAAACGGCACTGCCGACGCGCCCGATGCCGGTGGCGACAGTGAGGGCAGCTTGCCGGAGAACGCCCCTGCCGAGGATTGATTCCATCCGCGAATTCGCACCTGCCAAAGTCAATCTCTGCCTGCATGTCACCGGGCGGCGGGATGATGGCTATCACCTGCTGGACAGCCTGGTGATTTTTGCCGGTATCGGCGACTGGCTCGATGCGGCGCCGGCCGCAGCCCCCTCGCTGGAGCTGACCGGCCCTTTCGGACCGGCACTGCCCGGTGGCACCGAAAACCTTGTCTCGCGCGCCGCCGCCGCGATATTCCCGGGGCTGCCCCTGGCGTTCCGACTGGAAAAGCATCTGCCACCGGCCTCCGGCATTGGCGGCGGATCTTCGGATGCGGCAGCCGCCATCCGCGCCGCCCTGCGATTGGTCCCGCCCGGAACGCGGCCTGACGCGGCAGAGATTGTCCGTATCGCGGCCCGGCTTGGTGCCGATATACCGGTCTGCCTGAGCCCCGGCCCCGCCAGGATGCGCGGCATCGGCGAAATCATCGAACCGCTGACCGGCTTTCCGTCAGGGGGCATTCTTCTCGTCAATCCTGGTGTCGAAGTCCCCACTCCGGCAGTGTTTCGCGCTCTGACACGCCGCGAGAACCCGCCTTTGCCCGCACGCCTTCCCGCCTGGCCCGATATCGCCACCCTCGCGGCCTGGGCCCGGGACCAGCGCAATGACCTGGAAAAGCCCGCACGCGAGCTCGCCCCGGTGATCGGCGAGGTGATTGACCAGCTCAAAGCCCTTCCCGGCGCGCTGATGGCGCGGATGTCCGGCTCGGGCGCCACCTGTTTCGCGCTTTTTGCCGATGAGGCTGCGGCCCGTGCCGCCCTGCCGCTGATCGCCCACTCCAATCCCGCCTGGTGGACCAGCGCCGGGCCGATCCTGCCCGGACCCGGAAAAGCGCCCGACGGGATCTGCGCGGCCTGAGCCTCCTCCCCCGCCAGACGAAACGAAAAAGACCCGCCAGAGGCGGGTCTTTTCCTGTTTCACGGGGCTATGCTGAGCAAGGCCTTGCAGGCTTGTCTCAGCCCTCTTCGTCGCTGCCGGCCACATCGGCCAGCTCGTCGAGCGAGACATTGTCATCGGCATCATCTTCAAGCAGATCATCGTCGATATCGTCATCGCCGCCTTCTGCCGTTTCCAGCAGATCTTCTTCGGCTTCGAGATCGTCGACCAGAACTTCATCGTCCTTCTCGGGCGAAACGCGCGAGATCACCGCAGCCGCCAGCTTGCGGCGGGCCGATTCGATATCCACAACCTCGCCGGTATAGGGGCTGACCACCGGCGTCCGGTTCAGGTCATAGAACCGTTTTCCGGTCGTCGGGCACAGACGCTTGGTGCCCCAGTCTTCCTTGGCCATGGGTTGTCCCTTCACTTTCGCCCTGATGACAGGGTAATCCGAACGCTGCCCCTTGCCACAGGCCGGAGCGGCTGTCAAAGCCTTTTGCGTAAGCCGTCAGATGCGCCTTTACCAGCGCGGAATCAAGCCGGACGGCACGTGAATTCTGGCCTCTGGAACGAGAATTTGATGCTGTTGCTGCCCGGACCGCCGCCGGTCGAGATCAATATGCGCCGCTCGGCCCGGGCAAAGCGGTTCTCGCTGCGTGTTTCGCGACTCGATGGCAAGGTGACGCTGACGCTGCCGCCGCGCGCAAAAGACCGCGACGCGCTGAGTTTTCTGCGCGATCAGGAAGGCTGGCTGAGGAATGTGCTGGCCTCGATGCCAATGGCGCGGCTGGTGCCGGTTACCCACGGGGCCGAACTGCCGGTTCTGGGGCGGATGATGCGCCTCATTCCGTCTGAAGGGCGCGGCGTCCGGGTCGAAGGCGACAGCCTCCTCGTGCCGGGGCGGCCGGATCAGGCCGGTGCAAAAGTGGCGGCCTGGCTCAAGGCGCTGGCGCGCGACCGGCTGGCCTATAGCTCAACTCATTACGCGGGCCTTGTCGGGCGCAGCTATACGCGGCTTGTTCTGCGCGACACACGGTCCCGCTGGGGATCATGCAGCCATGACGGCACGCTGATGTATTCCTGGCGCCTTGCCATGGCGCCGCGCGAGGTGCTTGACTATGTCGCGGCCCATGAGGTCGCGCATCTGGTCGAGATGAACCATTCCGCTGATTTCTGGGCGGTGGTCTCGAAGATCCGCCCCGGCTGGAAGGCCGAGCGCGACTGGCTGAAACGCGACGGCCAGACGCTGCACCGCTACAGTTTTGCGGGCTGAACGCATCATGCCCGCCCTTATTCCCACTCCGATACCGGTTGACCCCGCTTTGCCCAGCATGTTCCGATGCCCGCCATGATCATTCCTGCCGGCCCCCGTCCGCCCGACCCCAATGCCGCCGCGCATGAGCGGCTTTACCGTGTCCTGCGCCAGCAGGTGATGCATGGCGAACTGGCGCCCGGCCAGTCGCTGACACTGCGCGGGCTCGCGAAGGATTTCGGCGTCTCGATGACGCCCGCGCGCGAGGCGTTGCGCCGTCTTGTGGCCGAGGGCGCGCTGACGCTGTCCTCCTCGGGGCGGGTGTCCACGCCGGAGCTGACACCCGAGCGGATCGAGGAACTGGCTGCAATCCGCGCCATGCTGGAGCCGGAACTGGCCGCCCGCGCCCTGCCCCGCGCGCATTTCGCGCTGATCGAGCGGCTGGCGGCGATCAACACCGCCAATACCGAAGCCGTCGCGCGCCACGATGCGGTCGCCTATGTCCGGACCAATCTGGAATTTCACCGTACCCTGTATCTGCGCGCCCAGGCCCCCGCGATGCTCGCAATGTGCGAGACGGTCTGGCTGCAGCTTGGCCCGACGATGCGGGCGCTTTACGCGCGTCTGCGGCGGCGCGAGGCCCCGCCCTATCACCGGATGATCCTGTCGGCGCTGAAAGCCGGTGACGAGCCGGGGCTGCGCCTTGCCGTCAGAACAGATGTGACCCAGGGGCTGCGCCACCTTGCCGGATAGGGCTCAGCCGAGCATCGCGACCGGTACCGCGTAAAGATCCGCCGCGCGCCGGCGCGCCGCTGAAAGCAGGAAGAGCGCATCCTCTGTAAGACGGGTGATCATCACCCGCGCCAGTGGCAGCCGCTCCGGATCGGCCTGCGCGGCCCGCAGATGTGCATCCGCCCCCAGCACCAGCGCGAAAGCGCGCAGATAGGGCACCGCGCCAGCGAAACGGTCGTTCATCTCCATCGCAAGCAGCGTGCCGGTCGCCCCCCGCAACGATCTCGCCACCGTGCCGAGGATCGCCGCGAGCTCCGGCCAGTGTTCCTCCGCCGCGACGGCGCGGGCGATGATCCCGTCGATCAGCTCAAAGGCCACCGCGCCGCCATCGGCCAGCTTGCGCCCGACCAGATCCATCGCCTGGATGCCATTGGTGCCTTCATAAATCGCGGTGATCCTTGCATCGCGCAGATATTGCGCGGCGCCGGTTTCCTCGATGAAGCCCATGCCACCATGAACCTGCACCCCCATATCGGCGATCTCGATGCCGATATCGGTGCCGAAAGCCTTGGCGATGGGCGTCAGGAACGCTGCCCGCGCCGCCCAGGCAGCATCGCCGGTCGCGCTGGCCATATCGATCGCTTTGGCACAGGTGAGGCCGATCGCCCGCGCCGCAAAGATTTTGGCGCGCGCCTCAGTCAGCATACGGCGGATATCGGCATGGCCGATGATCGTGGCAGAGCCATCCGGCGTCCTGCCCTGCACCCGCTCCTGCGCGAAGGCCACGGCCTTTTGCAGCGCCGCCTCGGCCACGCCGACCCCCTGCATCCCCACGCCCAGGCGGGCGTTGTTCATCATGGTGAACATCGCAGCCATGCCCTTGCCCGGCCCATCCACCATCCAGCCGGTGGCCTGATCGAATTCCATCACGCAGGTCGGGCTGCCATGGATGCCGAGCTTATGTTCCAGGCTGACCACCCGCAGATTATTCGCCTGCCCCGGATTTCCCGCCGCATCCGGCAGGTATTTCGGCACCAGAAACAGCGAGATCCCCTTCACCCCCGGCGCCGCATCCGGCAGCCGCGCCAGCACCAGATGGCAGATATTCGACACCAGATCCGAATCGCCCCAGGTGATAAAGATCTTCTGGCCACTGATCCGGTAGCTGCCATCCTCTGCCGGCACCGCGCGGGTGGTCAGGGCACCGACATCCGACCCGGCCTGCGGCTCGGTCAGGTTCATCGTGCCCGACCATTCGCCCGAAATCAGCTTCGGCAGATACAGCGCTTTCAGCGCCTCCGAAGCGTGATGTTCCAGCGCTTCGATCTGCCCCTGGCTCAGGAGCGGTTTCAGCTGCAAGGACAGGCAGGCGCCGGCAAGCATCTCGTTGACGCAGGTCGCCAGCACATGCGGCAGCCCCATACCGCCATAGTCCGCACTGGCCGAGACCCCGACCCAACCGCCCCCGGCAATGGCATGGTAGGCGCGCTCAAAGCCGGGCGAGGCGCGCATCACACCGTTCTCCAGCCGCGCGGGTGTCAGGTCGCCATCGCGGTTCACCGGTGCCACCACTTCATCGCAAAGCCGCGCCGCACCATCAAGGATCGCGCTCACCATGTCGGGCGAGGCTTCGGCAAAGCGATCCGTCCCGGAAATATCCGTAAAATCAATGATGTGATCCAGGATAAATCGGTGATCCGCTGCGGGTGCATGGCTCATATTCTGGTCTCCGGCGGGCCGCTGCGCCGGGGCCGGGGCCCGGGAACGGTCTTGTCTGATCTGTCGAGGTCCAATATGCGCAAAAGCATAACAAATGCCCCTCACCCGCAAGACAGACGCTGCGTCACAATCGCCGGACGTCACATGCCAGGATCAGGAATGCGCCAGACCGAACTCCTTGCTGCCACCGATCACGGTATCGCCCGCGCAGCCAGGCTCCTGCGCGAGGGCGAACTGGTCGCCTTCCCCTCCGAGACGGTCTACGGGCTCGGGGGGGATGCGCGTCTCGACAGCACAGTCGCGCGGATTTTCGAGGCCAAGGGGCGGCCCTCTTTCAACCCGCTGATCGCGCATCTGCCGGATCTGGCGGCGGCAGAGCATTATGTGACCTTCACGCCAGAGGCGCTTTTGCTGGCGGAACATTTCTGGCCGGGGCCTCTGACCCTGGTGCTGCCGCTCAGGCCCGGCGCAGGGATCTCGCCGCTGGCGACGGCGGGGCTGGGAACGCTTGCGGTCCGGGTGCCGGCGCATCCGGTGGCGCGGGCGCTGCTGCGCGCCTTCGGCGGCCCGCTGGCAGGGCCCTCGGCCAATCCATCGGGCCGGGTCTCGCCGACCAGGGCCTCGCATGTGATGGACGGGCTGGAAGGCCGGATCGCGGCGGTGCTGGATGGCGGCGCCTGCGAGGTCGGGGTGGAATCGACAATCCTGGGCTTCGGCGACGGGGTACAGCTTTTGCGACCCGGCGGCGTACCGGTCGAGGCCCTGGAAACCGTGCTGGGTCAGCGGATCGCACCGCATATGACGCCAAAAGCGCCTGACCGCCCAACGGCGCCCGGCCAGCTCGGGTCGCATTACGCGCCGGGCGCGCTGGTGCGGCTTGAAGCAAGAGCAGCCGAAACCGGCGAGATCCTCATAGGCTTCGGCGAGGTAAAAGGCGATCTGACCCTGTCCGAGCATGGTGATCTCGTGGAGGCTGCGGCGCGGCTCTTTCACATCCTGCGCGAAGCCGATGTGCTTGCAGGTGCAGAAGGCCGCATCGCCTTTGCGCCGATCCCGGAAACCGGTCTTGGCCAGGCCATCAATGATCGCCTGCGCCGGGCCGCCGCGCCCCGCCCGTAACGGGCGCCGGTTTCTTCATCAAGAAACCGGACCGGAATTCGTCACGAATTCCGGCGCCAGCGGCAGCCGGTTGCCGAAAGCGACGCCGGTGCTTAGATTGAGCCAGAGCCACAGGAGGCCAGATGTCCGACCAATCGCCGCAGGCCTATAAGGTTCTCGCCCGCAAATACCGCCCCGAGACCTTCGCCGATCTTGTCGGCCAGGAGGCGATGGTCCGCACTCTGAAAAACGCCTTCGCCGCCGGCCGCATTGCCCAGGCTTTCGTGATGACCGGCATCCGCGGCACCGGCAAGACCACCACCGCCCGTATCATCGCCAAGGGGCTGAACTGCATCGGTCCAGACGGAACCGGCGGCCCCACGACCGAGCCCTGCGGCAAATGCGAGCATTGCGTCTCGATCTCGGAAGGCCGCCATGTCGATGTGATGGAGATGGACGCCGCCTCGAATACCGGCGTCGGCGATATCCGCGAGATCATCGATTCGGTGCATTACCGGGCGGCCTCGGCGCGCTACAAGATCTACATCATCGACGAAGTACACATGCTGTCGGTCAACGCCTTCAACGCGCTCCTGAAGACGCTGGAAGAGCCGCCCGCCCATGTGAAATTCATCTTCGCCACCACCGAGATCCGCAAGGTTCCGGTCACCGTCCTGTCGCGCTGCCAGCGGTTCGATCTGCGCCGGATCGAACCCGAGGTGATGATGGCCCTCCTGCGCCGCATCGCGGGTTCTGAGGGTGCTGACATTTCCGAGGATGCGCTGGCGCTGATCACCCGCGCAGCCGAGGGCTCTGCCCGCGACGCGACTTCGATCCTCGACCAGGCGATCAGCCATGGCCAGGGCGAGACGACCGCGCCCGCCGTCCGCGCCATGCTGGGCCTCGCCGATCGCGGCCGCACGCTGGATCTCTTTGACATGGTGATGAAGGGTCAGGCCTCCGAGGCTCTGGCGGAACTCGCACAGCAATATGCCGAAGGCGCCGATCCGATGGCCGTCCTGCGCGATCTGGCCGAGATCACACACTGGATTTCGGTGATCAAGGTCACGCCCCAGACCGCCGAAGACCCGACTGTGCCGCCGGACGAGCGCAGCCGGGGCCTTGAAATGGCCGAAAAGCTGCCGATGCGGGCGCTGACCCGGATGTGGCAGATGCTTCTGAAAGCCCTGGAGGAGGTCGGCCAGGCCCCCAATGCGATGATGGCGGCGGAAATGGCGATCATCCGCCTCACCCATGTGGCCGAGCTTCCCGACCCCGCAACGCTGATGCGGCGCCTGAATGACGGGCCGCGCCCGTCTTCGGATGGCCCTGCCGCGGGTGGTCCCGGCGGTGGTGGCATGGCGGGCGGCGCCCCGGCCGGCAGCGGTGCGATGCATGGCGCGATGCGCTTTGCCCCCATGGCGCGCGGCCCGGCCCATGGCGCGATGATGGCGGCGGCGCCCGCGCTGAATGGCCAGCCGGAGGTGATCTATACCTCCTTTGATCAGATCGTCGCGCTGATCCGCGAGAAACGCGATATGCAGCTGCTGGTCGAGGTCGAGACCGGGCTGCGGCTCGTGCAATATGCGCCCGGCCGGATCGAGTTCGAACCCGCCCCCGGTGCTTCGCGCGATCTGGCGGCCAAACTCTCGCAACGCCTTCAGGGCTGGACCCGCAGCCGCTGGGGCGTCTCGGTGGTCGCAAGCGGCGGCGCCCCCACCATCGCCGAGATCCGCGAAGAGGAACGGCGCGAGGCCGAAACCGGCGCTTTGCAAAACCCGCTGGTGAAAGCCGTGCTGACGGCCTTCCCGAAAGCGAAAATCACCGATATCCGAACGGCGAGCTCTGCAGAGGCGGAGGCCGCGCTTGAGGCACTGCCCGAGGTCGAAGCGGCCGATGGCGATGACTGGGACCCGTTCGAGGAATAACCCTGCACACAGCCCCGGGCGCAGCAGTCAGCGGTAAACACAAAGGAAGAAACCGATGTTCAAAGGTCTTGGTGGTCTCGGCGGGATTGGCGATATGGCCAAAATGATGAAAGCCGCCCAGGAAATGCAGACGAAAATGGCCGACCTGCAGGAAAGCCTCGCAAACAGCGTGGTGGTGGGCGAGAGCGGCGCCGGCCTCGTGAAGGCGCGCGCGACCTGCAAGGGCGATGTGACCGGGCTTGATATCGACCCGTCGATCCTGGTGCCTTCGGAAAAGGAAGTGCTGGAGGATCTGATTCTCGCCGCGATCCGCGATGCGCAGTCGCGCGCCGCCACGAAATCCGCAGACGAGATGCGCCGCCTGACCGAACAGCTCGGGCTGCCGGCCGATATGAAACTCCCGTTCTGATGCCGGCGCCCCAGTGACGCGCACTTCTGACGAGACCGGTATCGAAACACTGATCCAGCTGATGTCGCGGTTGCCGGGCCTTGGCCCGCGCTCGGCCCGGCGTGCGGTGCTGGCCATGCTGAAACGCCGCGCTCAGGTCATGGCCCCACTGGCGCAATCGCTGGCCGAAGTGGCGCTGAACGCCCGCGACTGCCAGAGTTGCGGCAATATCTCGACCGCAGACATCTGCCCGATCTGTCAGGATGCCGCCCGCGCGACGGGAGAACTTTGCGTTGTCGAAGATGTCGCCGATCTCTGGGCCCTGGAACGCGCCGGCGTGTTTCGCGGCCGCTACCAGGTTCTCGGCGGCACGCTTTCGGCGCTTGACGGGCTTGGCCCCGAGGAACTCGGAATTCCGCGCCTCGTCGCACGGGTCTCGGATGAAAATATCACCGAAGTGATCCTCGCTCTGAGCGCCACAATTGATGCACAAACCACCGCGCATTATATCGCCGATGCCCTGACGGTGACAACAGCGCAGATCACGACCCTTGCCCAGGGTGTGCCGGTCGGTGGCGAGCTTGACCATCTCGACGATGGCACGCTCGGAGCCGCCTTGCGGGCGCGGCGCAAACTCTGAACCCCGCGGCCTCTTGCCGGCTGCGGATGCCTCCGGCGGGGATATTTAAGGACAGCTGAAAACCACTCTCACTTACCAATTTCATCTGTCTCTAAATATCCCGGGGGTGAGCGGCAAAGCCGCGAGGGGGCTGGCCCCCTCTTCACCGCCGGCCACAGGCCTTTGCATTGCATTCAGGGCGCCGTGGCCTTATCTCGGAGACCAAACCTCAGACCCCCGAAACGTCCCCGGTGGAAAGGCCTGCATATGAACTGGATCACCAATTACGTCCGCCCGAAGATCAACTCGCTCTTCTCGCGGCGCGAGGTGCCCGAGAACCTGTGGACCAAATGTCCGGAATGCGGAACGATGCTGTTCCACCGTGAGCTCGAGGCCAATCTCAATGTGTGCTCGAATTGTGATCACCATATGGCGATCAGCCCGCGGGATCGCTTCACCGCACTGTTCGACGGTGGTATTTTCACCGAGGTGAAGGTTCCCGAACCCATCGCCGATCCGCTGCATTTCCGCGATCAGAAGAAATATCCCGACCGCCTGAAAGCCGCGCAGAAATCGACCGGCGAGAAAGAGGCGATGCTGGTGGCCGAGGGCGAGATCGGCCGCACCCCCATCGTCGCCGCCGCGCAGGATTTCGCCTTTATCGGCGGATCGCTGTCGATGTATGTCGGCAATGCCTTCATCGCCGGTGCCGAGCGCGCGGTTCAGATGAAAAAGCCCTTCGTGGTCTTTTCCGCCGCCGGCGGCGCACGGATGCAGGAGGGGATCCTTGCCCTTATGCAGATGCCGCGCACGACCGTGGCGATCCAGATGCTGAAAGAGGCAGGGCTGCCCTATATCGTTGTCCTCACCCATCCGACCACCGGCGGCGTCACGGCGTCTTACGCGATGCTGGGTGATGTGCAGATCGCCGAACCCAATGCACTGATCTGCTTTGCCGGGCCGCGCGTTATTGAACAGACCATCCGCGAAAAGCTCCCCGAGGGGTTCCAGCGCGCCGAATATCTGCTGGATCACGGCATGCTTGACCGCGTGACCCATCGCAAATCCATGCGGGAAGAGCTGATCACCATCCTGCGCATGCTCACCGGCCAGCCCCCGGCGATCCGCGCCGATCTTGCCGCCCCCGAGCCGGCCCCGGTCGCGACCAGTGCTCCGGCCCCCGAAACGCCCTAAAGCTGAGCCAGGAAAGGCATTCATGATGTCTGTCACACTTCTTCAGTTCGATTTCCCCTTCACGGGCCCCTGGGGGGCCGGGATGACTGCGGCAATGGAGGACCTGGCACAGGATATCGCCGGAGAGCCGGGGCTTTTGTGGAAGATCTGGACCGAGAACCAGGACAACAGCCGCGCAGGCGGGATCTACCTCTTCGCCACGGCTGACGCGGCAGAGGCGTACCGCGTGAAACATTCGGCCCGGCTCGCGGCATTCGGCATCACCGGCATTGTCGCGCATACTTTTGCGGTGAATGACGCGCTGTCCGCCATCACGCGCGCGCCGCTCTGACATGACCATGCCAGACAGCACCGGATCGGATGCGATCCTTGAGCGGATGATGAGCTTTCATCCAAAGATCATCGACCTGACGCTTGACCGCGTACATCGCCTGCTGACGGCTCTCGGCCACCCCGAGCGCAGCCTGCCGCCGGTGATCCATCTCGCGGGCACCAATGGCAAGGGCTCCACCCAGGCGATGATCCGCGCCGGGCTCGAGGCCTCGGGTGCGAATGTCCATGCCTATACCTCGCCGCATCTGGCGCGGTTCCACGAGCGGATCCGGCTGGCCGGCGAGCTGATTTCGGAACCGGCGCTGATGGCGCTGCTGGATGAATGCATTGCCGCCAATGGCGGCGAGCCGATCACATTTTTCGAGATCACCACCGTGGCGGCGATGCTCGCTTTTTCGCGGGTGCAGGCGGATTTCACGCTGCTCGAAGTCGGGCTTGGCGGGCGGCTCGACGCCACCAATGTCGTGGAACAGCCGCGTCTCACGATCATCACGCCGGTCTCGGTCGACCATCAGCAATATCTTGGCGAGACGCTGCCCGAGATCGCCGGCGAGAAAGCCGGGATCATCAAGCGCGGTGTGCCTGTCGTGGTCGGCCCCCAGGAAGAGGCGGGGCTCGCGGTGATCGAAGCCAGGGCCGCCCGTCTTGGCGCACCGGTCTTCGCTTTTGGCCAGCACTGGCAGATCGCCGAAGAGCGCGGCCGCATGGTCTATCAGGACGAAAACGGCCTGCTGGATCTGCCTTTGCCCAATCTGCCGGGGCCGCATCAGATCCAGAATGCCGGGGCTGCGATTGCCGCGCTGCGCCTTCTGGGCCGGGATGAAGCCGCCTGCGAGGCTGCCGTCACCCAGGCCGTCTGGCCCGCCCGGATGCAGCGCCTGACGCAAGGCCCGCTTGCGGCATCGGCGCCGGGCATCGAGCTCTGGCTTGATGGGGGTCACAATCCGGCAGGCGGCGATGCGGTGGCGGCAACGCTTGCCCGCATGCCCGCGCGCGATACTTACGCGATTTGCGGCATGCTCAACACCAAGGATGTGACGGGCTATATGCGCCCGCTTGCCCCCGCGCTGCGGCGCCTGATCGCGGTCGAGATCCCGGGCGAGCCGAACACCCTGCCGGCCACGGCGACGCGCGATGCAGCTGCAACCGCCGGGATCCCTGCCGCGGTTGCAGGGTCGGTCCAGGCTGCACTTGACGAGATCGCCGCCCGGGCGCCTGAGGCACGGGTGTTGATCTGCGGCTCACTCTATCTCGCGGGGCAGATCCTCAAGGAGAATGGCTGAGCCAGGCGCCCGGCCATTTCTTTGCAGAATATCAATGCCTGAGGACCGTTTCGCTGTTCGGCCGCAGCGGATGCACGCCTGCCGTCCGTGCATAATTGCCGGGCGGGTCTTCAGGCTCCTTAACGGGGGTCGGGTGCCATTGGTCGGATTGACTGATCAAAGGACCGGACACAGCCATCAGCCCAGGAAAGGGTGCGAACCTGATAACGCGAATTGCCGACGCCCGAGACGTGCCAGCCTTGCGAGACCTGTTCCTGCGATCCAGACGCTCGGCCTTCGTCTGGGAGGAACCGTCCTCGCTGCGTGCCGAGGATTTCGACCTCCAGACAGTCGATGAGTTGAAATTTGTCGCTGTGGAGGCCAGTCGGATTCTGGGTTTCATCTCGGTCTGGGAAGCCGACAGTTTCATCCATCACCTGCATGTTGACCCAGACCTTCCACGCCGTGGCATCGGGTCAGCCCTTCTCCGGGCCTTGCCTCGCTGGCCGACTGCCCGCTACCGTCTCAAATGCGTCGCATTGAACACCCCGGCACTTGCGTTCTATCGGGCAAATCAGTTCACGCAGGCCGGTGACGGCCATGCGAATGGTCAGGATTATGTGCTGCTTGAGTCGGGCGGGATCCCGTCACCTTGAGCGGCACCCAGGCCAGGCCTGTAATACTGCGTAAGCGCAACCCTGTGTAACTCAGGTGATGGCGGCCCGGACGCTTTGCGGCTGACAGATCGCCGCGCCCAGCGGCGGCGGGGCGGGCCTGACTGCCGATTATGACCGGCCCATGGGTCGCCCGGAGACCACCCGCCCCCTTTGCCCTCTGGCAGAACCGATCTCGTCAGGGGCCACTCTTCTGTCTGCCCGTCCCCTGCGCTGAATTAAGGCCATAGGGTTGATGACCCGAAAGCGTACCCGACCCGGGGACAGGCGCCTCAGCCTTTCGCGCCGTAGCGCGCCATGAACATCTCCACCGTGGCCTCGACCGCGCGCTCGATCTCTTCGGGTTGAATGTCATCGACGAGGTTCAGCATCGCCCGGTCATGCACCGTCGATTTCGCCAGCTGCACGAACTGATCCACCGCAAGGTCGAAATCCGCGATTTCCAGCTCGCCGCGTGCCGCCAGTTCGCGCAGCCGGGTCTCCAGCCGCCCCCTGACGATCCCCGGCCCGTTCACATAGAACTGCCGCGCAAGTTCGGGAAAGCGCGACACTTCGCCGACGACAAGCCGGAAGAGCTGCCGCCCGAAATCCGACAGCGCAAAGCGGATCACCCGCCGCGAGGACTGGGCCAGAAACTCGCGCGCCGGGGGGGTCTGCGTCATATCGGCCTCGGCAAACCTGGCCTGGCGCTGGCATTCAACGCTGAACACTTCGGCAAACATCACGCGTTTGTCTGGGAAATAGGAATAGAGCGTGGCCTTGGAAACCCCGGCCTCGCGGGCGATCTCATCGACCGATGCGCCTTCAAACCCATCGCGCAGGAAAACACGCAATGCGCCTTCCTGAACCTGATCAAATTTTCGGCCTCTGCGGACCTCGGAGTCGGAAATACATGTCATAACAGCAGCATCATGGCCGCCGGTCGGGCCATTGGCAACCATGAGGCTTGTCAATTCGCCCCCGGGCCGGAATTTCCGGCTGGCCTTCCGGCGGCGCAGCAGGCTAGCTGGCCGCTATGCAGCCTGTCGCGCGAAGATTGTGCCGGGGGGCTTAAGTGATGCCGCTGTGATGGAGGTCCGAGATGTTGACCGCGCTCTCATCCCGCCGCCGGCTCCGGGACCTCTCGGAGAAAGAGATCCTCGCTCTGGCGATCTCGTCAGAAGAAGATGACGCCCGCATTTACCGCCATTACGCCGACCATCTCCGGGAGGCATACCCCGCCAGCGCGGCGGTGTTTGATGGGATGGCGCTTGAGGAAGACGGCCATCGCCGCGCGCTGATCGACCTTTTCACAAGCCGGTTCGGCCAGGTGATCCCGCTGATCCGGCGCGAACATGTGGCAGGGTTCCATATGCGCAGGCCGGTCTGGCTGAAGGCGCAGATGTCGCTGGACGTAATCCGGGCCGAGGCGGCCAAGATGGAACGCGAGGCCGGCGCCTTTTATGAAAGCGCCGCCGCCCATATCACCGATGCGGCAACGCGTAAATTGCTGGGCGATCTGGCCCAGGCGGAATCAGCCCATGAACGGGCGGCCGATCAGCTGACAGAAACCCATCTGAGCGACGATGCCAGTGCGGCCGAGAGCCAGACGGAAAAGCGCCAGTTCATCCTGACCTGGGTGCAGCCAGGCCTTGCCGGGCTGATGGATGGCTCGGTCTCGACCCTCGCGCCGATCTTCGCCACGGCTTTCGCGACGCAAAACACCCATACGACCTTTCTGGTGGGGCTGGCCGCCTCGGTCGGCGCCGGGATCTCGATGGGCTTTACCGAGGCCGCGGCCGATGATGGCCGGATCTCGGGGCGCGGCAGCCCGATCAAACGCGGGATCGCGACCGGGGTGATGACGGCCCTTGGCGGGCTTGGCCATGCCCTGCCTTATCTGATCCCGAATTTCCACCTGGCCACCTCCATTGCGATGATCGTGGTGTTCTTCGAACTCTGGGCCATCGCCTGGATCCAGAACCGCTATATGGAGACACCATTCCTGCGCGCGGCCTTCCAGGTGGTGCTGGGCGGCGCACTGGTCTTTGCCGCCGGTGTGCTGATCGGCGGCGGCTAGGTGCGCCCGCGCCCCTTGCTCCGGCGCGGCAATAACTCCATGGTGGCGCCAAAGCCGGAGGGGGCCGGGATCCGCCCCATCCGGAGACGAAGGAGGAGAGACCATGAAGACGATTTCGGAAAACCGCTGCTTTGGAGGGGTGCAGGGCGTCTATAGCCATGCCTCGGAGACCACGCGGACCGATATGACCTTTGGCCTTTTCCTGCCGGAAGGGGCCGAAGACGGGCCGGTGCCGCTGTTATGGTATCTCTCGGGCCTGACCTGCACGCATGAGAATGCGATGGTGAAAGCCGGCGCGCAACGCTGGGCAGCCGAGGCCGGCATCGCGCTGATCTTCCCCGATACCAGCCCGCGCGGCGAGGCGGTCGCCAATGATGAGGCCTATGATCTGGGTCAGGGCGCCGGCTTCTATGTGAATGCGACCGAAGGCCCCTGGGCCAGACACTACAGGATGTGGGATTACGTGACGGATGAGCTGCCGGACCTCGTATTCCGCGCCTTCCCGCTGGAGGAAGGCCTTCAGGCGATCACCGGACATTCGATGGGCGGCCATGGCGCGCTGACCATCGCGATGAGCCTCCCGGGCCGCTTTTCCTCGGTCTCGGCCTTTTCGCCGATCTGCAACCCGATGGCGTCAGACTGGGGCCGCAAACAGTTCACCGCTTATCTCGGTGCGGATGAGAGCACATGGGCGCCGCATGACGCCTCGGCGCTGATGCGCAAACGTGGCTTTGACGGGCCGGTGCTGATCGACCAGGGCACCTCTGATCAGTTCATCGACCTGCTGAAACCCGAAGCCCTTGCCGCCGCGATGACAGAACGCCGCCAGGGCGGCACCTTCCGGATGCAGAAAGGCTATGACCACAGCTATTTCTTCGTGTCCTCCTTCATCGAAGATCACATCTCCTTCCATGTCGACGCGCTGAGGGGCTGAAGACAAAGAGGGGGGCCCTGCCCCCTCGGCCCTTTCAGGGCCTCTCCCCCGGGATATTTAGAGACAGATGAAAATATCCGTGTTTCATCTGTCCTTAAATATCCCCGCCGGAGGCTTCCCCGGCCGGCCAGAGATGACAATGCATGTCAGGAATGCCCGATGACGCTTTATATCGACGCCGATGCCTGCCCGGTGAAAGCCGAGGCCGAACAGGTTGCAACCCGGTTGCGCCAGCCGATGGTGCTGGTTTCGAATGGCGGCATCCGGCCCTCGGCCAATCCGCTGGTCTCCTCGGTCTATGTCGGTCAGGGCCTGGACGAGGCTGATCGCTGGATTGCGGACCACGCGGGGCGCGGTGATGTGGTGGTGACCTCGGATATCCCGCTGGCCGCGCGCGTGATCGAAGGCGGCGCCTTTGTCGTCAAACCCAATGGGGAAGAGTTGCATGAGCGCAATATCGGCTCGGTTCTGGCCACCCGCGATCTGATGGCAGACCTGCGCTCGGCCGATCCGTTCCGCCAGGGGGGGGGCCGCGCCTTCTCGAAAGCCGACCGCTCGCGGTTTCTGGAAGCGCTGGATCGCGTGATGCGCCGCGCCGATGTCGCGGGCAGGACAGACGCGGGCGGGAAAGCAGGCTGAAACTGCTGCCATTATGTCTGAGCCCATACACCATGCCGGCCCGTCCGGCCCCGCGCCGGTTCTGACCGGCATCCTGCTCGCGGCAGGCGGAACCGCGCTTTACTCGGTCAATGATATGGCGATCAAGCAGCTTTCGAGCGGCTATGCGCTGCATCAGATCATCCTGATCCGTTCGCTGATCGGGATGACGGTCCTTCTGTTCCTGATCGCGCGCTCCTCGCGCGGCTTTGCCCAGCTGCGCACCCGAAGGCCACTGGGCCACCTGATCCGGGTTTTCGTCATCCTGATCTCGAACTCGGTCTATTATACGGGCCTCGCAGTGATGCCGATGGCCGATGCGGCGGCGGTGTCCTATACGAGCCCGCTGATGGTGACGGCGCTTTCCGTCCTTGCGCTGCATGAACGTGTCGGGCCGCGACGCTGGTTCGCGGTATTCCTCGGCCTGATCGGCACCATCCTGATCCTGCGCCCCGGCGCCGGGGTCATCCAGGTCGCCGCCCTCCTCGTGCTCCTGTCTTCGCTGCTCTATGCAATCGGCAATCTGATGACCCGCTCGATGCGCGAAACCGAGACGGCGATGACATTTTCCTTCTATGTCATCTCGGGTTTCATCATCCTGTCATCGCTTATGGGTCTGATCTGCGGTGATGGCCGGTTCGACACCGGCGATGAACTCTGGAGCTTTCTGTTGCGCCCCTGGATCTGGCCGCCGCTTGCCGATATCCCCTGGCTCTTGCTGACCGGCTGCTGCGTGGTGACCGGCGGGCTTATGGTTGCCCAGGCCTATCGCACCACCGAAGCCGCCATCCTCGCCCCCTTCGACTATACCGGGATGCCGATGGCGATTTTCTGGGGCGTCACCATATTCGGCACCTGGCCCGACCTTACCTCCTGGGGCGGCATCGCGCTGATCTGCGGCTCGGGTATCTATATCGTCTGGCGCGAGGCGATCATCGGCAAAAGGAAAAAGACGTGAAACCCGAAGCCGTCATCTTCGACATCGGCAATGTGCTGCTCCGCTGGGATCCGGAGGGCTTTTATGACCGCGAAATCGGCGAGGACCGCCGCCGCGCGCTTTTTGCTCAGACCGGCCTCATGGCAGTCAATGACGCGATCGACGCCGGCGCGCCTTTCCGCGCCTCGATCGAGGATCTCGCCGCACATCATCCGGCCTGGGCGGCCGAGATCATGCTCTGGCATGATCGCTGGCACGATCTCGCCTCGCCGCCGATCACCGGAGCAATCCGGCTGCGCGACACTTTGCGCGCCAAAGGCATCCCGGTCTTTGCTCTGACGAATTTCGGCGACGGTTCCTGGGACCATGCCCTGCTGCGCTACGGCTTCCTCGCCGATTTCGACCGGCTCTATATCTCGGGCCGCCTGCGGCTGGTGAAACCGGACCCCGCGCTCTACGCCCATGTCGAGGCGGATTGCGGCATCGCCCCCGACCGGCTGCTCTTTGCCGATGACCGCGCCGACAATATCACCGCCGCCGCCAGGCGCGGCTGGCGCACCCATCAGGTCGAAAGCTGGGAAGGCCTCGCCCGTCGTCTCGTCGCGGAAGACCTGCTGACCGAGGATGAGGCCGGGCTCTGATCGCCCCTGCCTCCTGATCGAAATACTACCGGGGATGCGGAGGGAGATACCCCCCGCTTCCGTCACCGGCCAGCCAGCACCCGTGCCAGCATGGCGCGGTCACCCTCACTGCCCAGAAGCTCCAGCGCCTCTCCGGGGGTCAGCCAGACCGCCGTATGGCCCGGCTCGCCTGGCGGCCCGTGCCGCAGGACCGGCCGCGCCAGCCAGACCGTGCAGACCTTCTCGGCCCAGAAGTCGTAATCCGGCATGAAGGTGAAGCGCCGATAGGTCCCGATCCGTCGCGGCGCATCGATCTTCCAGCCGGTCTCCTCAAAGACCTCGCGATGCAGCGCCGCGAGCGGGTTCTCGCCCGGATCTATCCCGCCGCCCGGCAGCTGGAATTCCGGCACCGGGCTTTGCTGGAAGGTGGTCAGGATCCGGCCCGCGCGCCACAGAACCGCATAGGCCCCTGGTCGCCGGCGATACTGCTGCCCGGGTTTCACCGCCTCGCCATACCGCCTGATCATCGCATCCCCACAAAGCGCCCCATAAACGGCCCCCCTTGGTCACCCGCCCTGTCGCGCCTATATAGGCCGTCGAACCCAGTCCCGGCCAGGGCGCCGTTCTGCCTTCAGCCTTGCCAGAGCCCGCCCTGATGGGCAAGGCTCATGGCATGCGCGTGCAGAGCCCAGGCCCTGCCCGGGTCTCCGCCCTTAAGACATGCGCAAATTCCGCGCCCGAGGATAAATCTATGGCAACCGGGACCCAGATCGGCTCCAAAATCGCGTGGGATGACACCGTCCTTCCCTTCCAGCTTGACCTCAGTGGCATCCGTGGCCGGGTGGCGCGGCTGGACGGGGTGCTTGACCAGGTCCTTTCGCAACACAGATACCCGCCCGCCATCGAGGCGCTGGTGGCGGAATGTGCGCTTCTGACCGCGCTGATCGGGCAGACGATCAAACTCCGCTGGAAGCTCTCGCTGCAGATCCGGGGCAATGGTGCGGCCCGGCTGATCGCCACCGATTATTACGGCCCGACCGCCGAGGGCGAACCCGCCCGCATCCGCGCCTATGCCAGCTATGACGCTGACCGGGTTTCTCAAACCGATGACCCCTTTTCGCTGATCGGCGAAGG
The DNA here is from genome assembly GCF_900105075.1 of Rhodobacter sp. 24-YEA-8. Classification (NCBI taxonomy): domain Bacteria; kingdom Pseudomonadati; phylum Pseudomonadota; class Alphaproteobacteria; order Rhodobacterales; genus Rhodobacter; species Rhodobacter sp. 24-YEA-8. The sequence continues at coordinate 314,365 of NZ_FNSK01000001.1, read as the reverse complement.
GTATTTTGCGGTCATGCTCGACCAGGGGGAAGGGATGCTGCCCTATCAGGGCTTTACGCCCATCGCCGGTGGCAGCCTGAGATCCTGTGCCGAAACCTATTTCGCGCAATCCGAACAGATCCCGACCCGTTTTGCACTGAGCTTTGGCAAAAGCCACGAGCCGGGGCGTGAGGCCGGCTGGCGCGCGGGCGGCATCATGCTGCAACATATGCCGCAAACCGGCGGTGTGGCGGCGGCAGAGGGTTCGGGCGAAGGCGGGCTTCTGACCCATGCCGATATTCTTTCCGGCGCACCGGCCGAAGACTGGAACCGTGCCAATCACCTTCTCGACACTGTCGAGACGCTGGAGCTGATCGGCCCCAATGTCGCGCCGACGGAACTGCTGGTGCGGCTCTTCCATGAGGAAGAGCCCCGGGTATTTGATGCTCAGCCGCTGCGGTTCGGCTGTTCCTGTTCGGAAGAAAAGGTGCGCAACACGCTCTCGATCTACAGCCAGAAAGACATCGCCCATATGACGACGCCGGAGGGCCGGGTCACCGCCGATTGCCAGTTCTGCGGCGCGCATTACGAGATGGATCCGGCCACGCTCGGCTTTGAGGGCACAGCTGCGGCCAGCGCCACCGGCAATGACGGCTGACCCTTCGCCCGAAACGCTGCGGCAGCTCCTGGCTGTGCCAGGGGCCGCCCGGCCATCCTCGGATTACGACCTGAATCCAGGCATCCGCCTGCCCGAGGGGCGCAAACTGCGCCCCGCCGCCGTGCTGATCCCGGTGCTGCTGGCGCAGGGTGGTGCGCGGGTCATGCTGACGAAACGCTCGTCGCAGCTGAAACACCATCCCGGCCAGATCGCCTTCCCGGGCGGCAAGGCCGACGAGGGGGATGCCGGCCCCGAGGCCACCGCCCTGCGCGAGGCATGGGAGGAAACCGGCCTTGCCCCCGGCGCGGTCGAGGTCCTTGGCCGCCTGCCGGACCATGAGACGGTGACCGGCTTTCAGGTCACCCCGGTTCTGGGGCTGATCGCGGCCCCGTTTACCCCGCGCCCCGAGGCCGGTGAGGTCGCAGAGGTTTTCACCGTACCGCTGGCGCATCTTCTGTCGATCCCGCATTACTCGATCGAGCGGCGGATGTGGCGCGGCGACTGGCGGCGCTATTACACAGTGCCCTGGGGGCCGTGGTATATCTGGGGCGCCACCGCCCGCATCCTGCGCGGCCTTGCCGGGCGCGCTGCCGGGCGGGACGGAACATGAAGAGCGCCGCAGTATGAAGATTACCGGCGACTGGCTCACCCGCGCCGAAAGCCAGCAGGTGTTTCACCTGCTGGAAGCCGCGGGCCATCAGGCCCTGGCAGTGGGCGGCTGCGTCAGGAATGCGCTGATCGGCGCGCCTGTCGCCGATGTCGACATCTCGACCGATGCGCATCCCGACCGGGTGATCGGGCTCGCCCGCGCGGCAGGGCTTCGCGCCGTGCCGACCGGGATCGACCATGGCACAGTCACCGTGATCATCGGGGACGAGCCCTATGAGATCACCACCTGGCGGCGCGATGTCGAAACCGATGGCCGCCGCGCCGTGGTGGCTTTTTCCGACCGGATCGAAGACGATGCCATGCGGCGCGACTTCACCATGAACGCGCTCTACGCCCGGGCAGATGGCACCGTGACCGACCCTTTGGGCACCGGCCTCGCAGATGCCCTGGCCCGCCATATCCGCTTTGTCGGCGCGGCAGAGGCGCGGATCCGCGAGGATTACCTGCGCATTCTGCGCTTCTTCCGCTTTTACGCCTGGTATGGCGACCCGGATGAAGGCCCGGACCCGGACAGCCTCGGCGCCTGCGCGGCGCTTGCCGACGGGATCGGCACGCTGTCACGCGAAAGGGTCGGCGCCGAACTGAAAAAGCTCCTCGCGGCCCCCGACCCGGCGCCTGCGCTGGCGGCGATGCAGGCCGCAGGCGTCCTTGCGGCCACGCTGCCAGGGGCGGATGCGCGCCAGATCGCAGTGCTGGTCCATTTCGAGGCGGGCCGTACCCCGCGCTGGACCCGCCGCCTTGCGGTCATGGTCGGCGAGAGCCTGCCCGAGACCCTGCGCCTTTCACGCGCCGAAAGCGCAGAGATCACCCGCCTGCGCGACGCCACCCTGGAAGGCGGCGCCCCTGCGCGACTGGGTCATGTCCTCGGCAGCGAAACGGCCACCGATGCCATCCTCGCCCGCGCGGCGCTGATCGAAAGTCCGCCGCCGCCGGGTTGGGAAGACGCGGTCGCGCGCGGTGCCGCCGCCCCTTTCCCCGTCACCGCTGCAGACCTGATGACGGATTTCAGCGGCCCTGCGCTTGGCCGGCGGCTGGCAGTGCTGAAAGAGGCCTGGCTCGCCTCGGATCTGACCCTCGGCAGAGACGCACTGCTGGCTCTGCCCTGAGCCGCAGTTTCCTTTTACCGCAAAACCGTATAGACACCCCGGACAATTCCGGGTGCTGAAATGTTTCGCTTTTTCGAGGGTCTCGTCGACCCGTATACCGCCTATTCCGAAACGGATACCCCGCCGCGCAAGCTCTGGCCCTGGCTGAGGGACTATATCCGCCCCTTCCGCAAGGTCTTTGCGGTCACCGGCACCCTGTCGGTGGCCTCGGCCTTCATCGAAGTGGCGCTGATCTGGTATCTCGGGCGGCTGATTGACCTGATGGTGACGTCGGGCCCTGCCGCCTTTTTCGCCGAGCACGGCCTGGAAGTCGCGCTGATCGCGCTGGCGGTCCTGGTGGTACGCCCGATGATCCAGGTCGGCAGCGTGGCGCTGCTGCACAATACGATCCTGCCGAATTTCGGCACCATGATCCGCTGGCGCGCCCATCGCCATGTCCTGCGCCAGCCCGTCGGCTGGTTCGAGAGCGACTTCGCCGGCCGCATCGCCAACCGCATCATGCAAACCCCGCCCGCCGCCGGTGACGCGGTGTTCCAGACCTTTGACGCGGTGGCCTTTGCCGCCGTCACGGTGGTTGGTGCGGGGCTTATGCTGGCCGAGGCCGATCCGCGCCTTCTGGTGCCGCTGGTCCTGTGGTTCGCGCTTTACATGGCGCTGGTGCGCTGGACGATCCGCCGCGCCGGACCGGCCGCGATGGCAAGCTCGGATGCGCGTTCCGCCGTGACCGCGCGGGTGGTCGATGCCTATTCCAACATCCATTCCGTCAAGCTCTTCGCACATCACGACCGCGAAATCCTCTATGCGAAAGAGGCGATCGAAAACGCCCGTACAACCTTCCAGAAGGAAATGCGGATCATCACCAGGATGGATCTCGCGCTGACGCTTCTGAACGGGTTCCTGATCATCGCGATCATCGGCTGGGCGGTCTGGCTCTGGGTTCAGGGCCAGGCCTCGACCGGAACCGTGGCCGCAGCTTCGGCGCTGGTTCTGCGGCTGAACAACATGACCTTCTGGATCATGTGGGCGTTTTCCGGCCTCGTCCAGGCTCTGGGCGTGGTGCAGGAGGGGATGCAGACCATCACCCAGCCCATTCAGCTGACCGATGCGACCGGCGCGAAACCGCTGGACTATCGCGAGGGGCTGATCGAGCTGAAAGGCCTGCGCCACCATTATGGGCGCGAGGCGGGCGGCATCCAGGGCATCGATCTGGTGATCCGTCCGGGCGAGAAAATCGGTGTGGTCGGGCGGTCAGGTGCGGGGAAATCCTCGCTGGTGAAGCTGATCCTGCGGTTCTACGACCCCGAAGGCGGCGAGGTGCTGATCGACGGCCAGGATGTGACCAAAGTCACCCAGGATTCCTTGCGCCGGTTGATCGGCATGGTGCAGCAGGACAGTTCGCTGATGCACCGCTCGGTCCGCGACAATATCCTTTATGGTCGGCCGGATGCGACAGAAGACGAGATGATCGCGGCCGCCAGACGCGCCGATGCGCATGAGTTCATCCTGACCCTGGAAGATCCCTCCGGGCGCCGCGGCTATGACGCCCATGTCGGCGAGCGTGGCGTAAAGCTTTCTGGCGGTCAGCGGCAGCGGGTGGCTCTGGCGCGGGTGATCCTGAAAGACGCCCCGATCCTGATCCTCGACGAGGCCACTTCGGCACTGGACAGCGAGGCGGAAGCCGCGATCCAGGCCGCGCTTTACGGCGTGATGCAGGGGAAAACCGTGATCGCGATTGCGCACCGGCTTTCCACCATCGCCGAGATGGACCGCATTGTCGTCCTGGATGATGGCCGCGTGGCCGAACAGGGCAGCCATGCCGAATTGCTGGCCCAGAACGGGCTTTATGCCCGGTTCTGGGCGCGGCAGTCTGGTGGCTTCATCGGCCTTGAAGACCAGTCTGAGGATCAGCCGCAATGAGCATTTTCGCCTGGCTCGGAGCACGGATCGACGCATTTCGCCCGGCGGATGGGCCGCCGCCGCAAAACCTGGGCGCCTTCATGCGCTGGTGCCTGCGCGGCGCTTGGCCATGGATGATCGTCGCAGGCGTGATTTCTTCGATTGCCGGCGCGACCGAGGTGGTCAGTGCCGTGATCCTCGGCTGGGTGGTGGATGCGGCGGTCAATGCCGGGCCGGAGGCGTTTTTCCAGGCCCATATGGGGCTTTTGCTGATCTTCCTGATCTTCTACCTCGTGCTGCGACCGATGGCGTTCGGCCTGTCATCGGCCTCGAACTCGGTGGTGATCGGGCCGAATGTGATGCCGCTGGTCTTGTCGCGACTGCATCGCTGGACGCTTGGCCAGCCGGTCACCTTCTTTGACAATGATTTCGCGGGGCGCATCGCCACCAAGCAGATGCAGGCCGCCCGCGCCGTCACCGATACCGCGACCGAGATCATCAACACCGTCTGTTTCGCGCTCGCCTCGGTGATCGGGTCGGCGATTTTCCTGCTGGCGATTGACCCGCTGGTCGCGCTGGCGCTTCTGGGCTGGCTGATCTTCTACGTGCTGATGATCCGCTTCTTCATGCCAAGGGTGCGCAAAAATTCTGCCGCCCGCGCCGCGACCCGCGCCATGGTCTCGGGCCAGGTGGTCGACACCATTACCAATATCAAAACGGTCAAGCTGTTCGCCCATCACAGGTTCGAAGATGAGGTCGCGCTGAAAGCGATGGAAAGCTTCCGCGAAGCCTCGCTTGAATTCGGCGAGATCTCGACCTGGTTTCGCTTTTCGCTGATGGCGCTGTCAGGGCTTTTGCCGGTCCTGCTGATCGGGGGCACGCTCTTGCAATGGCAGGCAGGGCTGGCCACTGCCGGCGATATCGCTGCCGCCGGCGCGGTCGCGATCCGCATCGCGCAGATGTCGGGCTGGGTCTCGTTCACGCTGATGGGGATCTATACTTCGGTCGGCGAGGTCGAGGACGGGATGAAGACCCTCTCTGTCCCCCATACGCTGGCCGATGCTGAAGATGCGGCGCAGCTGCCGCAGATTCGCGGCGAGATCGGCTATAATGACGTGACCTTTGCCTATGGTCGCACCGATGAGAAAGGCCGGGGCGGGGTGCGCGACATCCGCCTGACCATCATGGCGGGCGAGAAGATCGGCATTGTCGGTGCTTCGGGCGCCGGGAAATCGACTTTGGTTTCGCTGTTGCTCAGGCTTTACGACCCGGAAAAGGGCTCGGTCACCATTGACGGCCATGATCTGCGCGGTGTGACGCAGGAAAGCCTGCGCCGTCAGATCGGTATGGTCACGCAAGAGACCGCGACCTTCAACCGATCCGCGCGCGACAATATCGCTTATGGCAATCCCGAAGCCTCGCAGGCCGAGATCGAGGCGGCTGCGCGGGCCGCCGAGGCTCATGACTTCGTCTCCTCCATGGTCGATCACCAGGGGCGCCGGGGCTATGACGCCTTCCTTGGCGAGCGCGGTGTCAAGCTTTCCGGCGGCCAGCGGCAGCGCATCGCACTGGCGCGGGCATTTTTGAAAAACGCGCCCATTCTGGTGCTGGATGAGGCGACATCGGCGCTTGACAGCGAGGTCGAGGCCTCGATCCAGGAGGCGCTGGAACGCGTGATGCAGGGCAAGACCGTGCTTGCCATCGCGCATCGGCTTTCGACCATCGCGGCGATGGATCGCATCATCGTGATGGAAAAGGGCGAGATTGTCGAAGAAGGCAGCCATGAGGCGCTGCTGGCACAGGACGGGCGCTATGCGCGGTACTGGAAACGCCAGTCGGGCGGCTTCATCGTCACCGAACAGGAAGAAGCGAATGGGTGAAACGGTTCGGCTGGTCATTGACCGGCTGGGGCATCTGGGCGACGCGATTGCGTCCGGCCCGGATGGTGCGGTGTTTGTTGCCGGGATGCTGCCCGGCGAAGAGGTCGAAGGCATATTGCAGGGCGACCGTATGACCGGCGCGCGGATCGTGACGCCGTCGCCTGCGCGGGTAAAACCGCCCTGCCAGCATGCGAAAAGCTGCGGTGGCTGTCAGCTGCAACATGCCTCGGACGAATTCGTGGCCGGCTGGAAACGCGATGTGGTCGCCCAGTCGCTGCGTCTCCAGGGGATCGAGGCGCCGCTTTTGCCCGGGGTTGTGACCTCGCCACCGGCCACAAGGCGACGCGCGACCCTGTCGGGGCGGCGCACCAAAGGCGGTGTGCAGCTGGGGTTTCACGCCAAAGGCCAGGAACTGATCATCGCGATGCCGGGCTGCAAGCTGCTGCATCCCGACCTGATGGCCACCCTGCCCGCGCTGGAGGCGCTGGTGCAGTTCGGGGGCTCGCGCACATCCGAGATCCAGCTTCAGGTAACGCAAAGCCTCGCGGGGCCGGATGTGGTTGTGACCGGCGGCAAAAAGCTGGACGGCCCGGCGCAGATGGAGCTTGCTCGGCTTGCCGAGCGGTTCTCCATCGCGCGGCTGACCTGGGATAAAGAGATCATCTCGCAACGCGAGGCGCCGGTGATCCGGCTGGGCACGGCGCGGGTCGAATTCCCCCCCGGCGCCTTTTTGCAGGCGACATTCCAGGGCGAGGCGGCACTGGTCAGCGCGGTGAAAACCGCCGTCGGGGGCGCGAAGCGTATTGCGGATCTGTTCTGCGGGCTTGGTACTTTCGCCCTGCCGCTGGCGGCAGAGGCGTCGGTCCATGCGGTGGAGGGCCACCCTGCCCTTACAGGCGCGCTTGAAAAAGCCGCGCGCAACACGCCGGGGCTGAAAAAGATCACCACCGAGACCCGCGATCTGTTCCGCCGCCCGCTTGAGACCGATGAGCTGAAGGGCTTTGACGCGGTCATGATCGACCCGCCCCGTGCCGGAGCCGAGGCGCAATGTCAGAGGCTTGCGGCGTCAGAGGTGCCGGTGATCGCGATGGTGTCCTGCAACCCCGTCACCTTTGCGCGCGACGCAAAGATCCTGATCCAGGCCGGCTACCGGCTCGACCATGTTCAGGTCGTCGACCAGTTCCGCTGGTCGGTCCATATCGAACTGGCAGCCCGTTTTTCGCGTTGAAAATAACGCATCCGTGAGACCGGATGGCGACGGGAATGCTGGCCTCAGCAAGGTGATTCCGCTATCCGGTAAAAAAACAGGCGAGCGGAAACACTCCATGCGGGCATTCAGACTTCTTATTATCCTGGCGCTTGCGGTGACGCTGGCAGCCTGCGGCAAGAAGGATACCAAATTCCGGACCTATAAGGGCCCGGAGGTCACTTCGGTCGTCATCAAAAAGACCGACCGAATCATGTATCTTCTGCACAATGAAAAAGTGCTGAAGAAATATGATGTGGGCCTCGGCTTTGCTCCGGTCGGCCACAAGCAGTTCGAAGGGGACGGCAAGACGCCCGAAGGCACCTATTACATGACCTTCAAGAACCCGAACTCGCGCTACCATCTGTCGCTTTACGTGAATTATCCCAATGTCATCGACAAGGAATTCGCGCTTTTGCAGAATAAGAAACCCGGCGGCGAGATCTTCATCCATGGCGGGCCGCGCAACAAAGTCTCGGTGCGGGACTGGACAGAGGGCTGTATCGCCGTGACCGATGATCAGATCGAAGAGGTCTATTCCATGGTCAATCTGGGCACACCGATCCACATCCTGCCCTGAATTTCCCCCCATAGCCAACAGACAAAGCAAAACGGGCGGCCCTGCACAGGCCGCCCGTTTTGCTTTGGTCATTTGCTTTCGCCGGGGTTCCGCGGCCGGATCAGCCGCCTGTTACCAGCGTCCACCAGATCTTTCCGCCCTCTTCCTGATACCAGGCGAAGCCCGCCTCGCGCGCATTCGGATCGAGGATCACATCGCGCTGATCCTTGGCCGCCATCCAGACCGAGAGCGTCTCCAGCTCTGTCTGATAGGTCTCCGAGATATTCTCGCCCAGAAGCCGCCCGTTATAGCCCGCGCGCTGCACCCGCGTCAGCGGCGAAGAGCCGTCAGAGCCGAAATGCCAGGGGCGGTTCTGCACCGACATATCGCGCGAATGGGTCTCTGCCGCCGCATTCAGCGCCGCGCTGAAGGCCAGAGGCTGCGCACCCTTTGCCCGCCGCATCGTATTGACGCTGTCGAGGAAGCGATAAGGGATCTGTTCGGCAATGGCCGGGGTGATGCGATAGATGCGCGGCAACGGCTTGCCATCCGCACCAAGCTGCACCGGTTCGGTTCCCGCCCCCACACATGCCGCCAGCAAAAGTGCCGGCCCCAGGGCCAGGAATGCTCGTCTGTTCATGTTCTCACCAACTACTGCCCGTTTCGGTGTTTTACCCCTTTTATCCGTTCTGCGGCGCAGGCGCAAATGCTACGCGTGACGCAGGCGCCGGGCGGCCCCGGGTCAAGATGCACGGGGGCCTGCAGACATCGCCCCGGCCCGCTTTCGCGCCTTTGCACAGCGCAGGTCGCCACCATGCACGAAAGTTACAACCGTTTGATTTGCGCATGACGCCGGAAAACACTAGGTTCCGCACAAAAATACCCATTCCAGGAGTAACGAAATGTCCGCTGACCACCTGAATCGCCGCAGGGTGCTTGGCAATGCCGCCGCGTTGGGGGCCGCCGCACTTGGCGCCTCTGCCTTCGGAGCCGCCACTTTCGGCACCGGGCTGACGCCGGCAATGGCCCAGGATACTCCGCGCAACAATGCCTCCAGCTTCCGGATGCTGGACTGGCGGGGCTATTTCGACAACACCCGCAAAGGGGCGATTCTCGTCGATATCACCTCGCGGGCGCTGCATTTCTGGTCGGAAGACCAGTCGGTCTACCGGCTGTACCCGACCTCGGTGCCGCTCTCGGATGATCTGACCCGTCTGGGCCGGACCGAAGTGGTGCAAAAAGTCGTCAATCCGTCCTGGCGCCCGACGCCCTCGATGAAAGAGCGCAATCCGGAATGGCCGGATGTGGTTGAAGGCGGCGCTGCGGACAATCCGCTTGGAACCCGCGCAATGTATCTGAGCTGGACCTATTACCGGATCCACGGCACGCATGACACGCGCAAGATCGGGCGGAAATCGTCCAATGGCTGCATCGGCATGTATAATGAACACGTGCAGGAACTTTACGATATGGCGCAAATTGGCACACAAGTGTTGCTAATTTGACGACACTTTAGCCCTACATACAGCACCCGCTTACAGCGAATTGCATTTTCCAGGGGCTCCTGATTAACAAACGGATACGAGGACACTTGGGTGCATGTCGTGACCTCTGCAATACCACGGCATGCTGTAACTGGAGATTCTAAGATGAAAAAAATCGCGCTTGCCGCTGCTCTCTCGGTTGCCGCTTCGTCGGCTTTCGCAGGTGGTGTTGTTGAACCCCATATGGAGCCGGAAGTCGTGAAGCAAACGACGTCGTCCTCGGGCGGCATCCTTGTTCCGCTGCTGGTGCTCGTTGTGATCGCAGCAGCTGCCGCAAGCTGATCACTGAAGCAATTCATGGAAAGGGACGGCAGAGTTTCTGCCGTCCCTTTTCATTTGTGCCGATGCGTGAATGCCCCTGCCTTCTGCCTGTGTCGGCTCCCGGCGACAGATGCGCCAATGAAAGGCAGGGTGAACCCAGACCGCCCTGCCGGAAGTAGCCGTCAGAATCACCCCGCAGAACGGCCCGGAAGTTGCCGCGCCGGCTCAGACCCAGCCGGCCAGATTCGCCGCGATGATGCCGGTCAGGGCCTCGATATGGGCCGGATCGTCATTGAGGCAGGGAATATAGGTGAAGCGCTCACCGCCGGCATGCAGGAAGGCCTCCTGAATCTCGCCCTGGATCTCTTCCAGCGTCTCGATGCAATCGGCCGAAAAAGCCGGTGCGATCACCGCGATCCGCTTTTTCCCCTGTTTCGCCAGCTCGGCCACATATTCGACCGTATAGGGGCGCAGCCATTCCTCGGTGCCGAAAACCGACTGGAACGAGGTATGCAGCTCTGCAGCCTCCCAGCCGAGCTTTTCACGCAGCAGACGCGAGGTCTTGCGGCACTGGCAGAAATAGGGGTCACCCTCTTCGACATAGCGCTTCGGCATCCCGTGATAGCTTGCGACCAGCAGGTCGGGGCGGTGATCAAGCCCCGCATAGGCCCGGGTGACGGACCCCGCCAGCGCCGTGATATAGGCCGGGTTGTCGTAATATTCCGGTACGATCCGGACCGAGGGCTGGCGCTTTTCCTGCATCAATGCGCGGAAAAGCTGGTCATTCGCCGTTGCCACCGTCGCACCCGCATATTGCGGATAAAGCGGCAGGAAGGCGATCTTCGTGCAGCCCTTCGCGATCAGCGCTTTCAGCTTTTCTTCTGTCGAGGGCTTGCCGTAACGCATGCAGAAATCGACCTCGACCCGGTCGCCGAACTGCGCCTTCAGCGACGCCGCCAGCGCCGCGGTCTGCGCCTTGGTGATCGTCATAAGGGGCGATTCGTTCAGGTCTTCGTTCCAGATCAGCTTGTAATTCGCCCCCGAGGTGAAAGGACGTTTCGACAGGATCACCGCCTGCAACAGCGGCTGCCATTTCCAGTCCGGGATATCGATCACCCGCTTGTCTGACAGGAACTCGTTCAGATAGCGGCGCATCGACCAGTAATCATAGCCGTCAGGCGTGCCGAGATTGGCGATCAGCACGCCGATCTTCTTGCTGCCCGTCACCGGATGCCCTTCGGGAAGCCCGTTCGCCGCGCTGATTCTCGCGTCAGTCATGCCTGCCGCTCCCTCTTCTGGTTGCGGATCCGGGATACAGGCTTGACGTGTGGGGTCAAGCGCCAGGCCGCCTCAGGGCAAGCGGTGTTCCGTCGCATGAAGCGCATCCGCCAGCCGCGCGCGTGCCGATCCGGGGCGCAAAGGCTTTTGTTGGCTTTCATGCGGGGTCCAGCCGGTCAGGCAGATCACCTCGAATGTGGCCTCGATGCGGTCGCCGGCCGCCGGGAAATTCTGCCGGTAGATCTCGCCCGCCCTGAGGAAGAGCGCGCGCGAGGTCGGGCGGCGCAACCGGGCTGCCAGCGCATTGGTCTCGCCCATGGCGCGCAGATCCGACATCAGGTGGAAAATGTCACGATAGGCTACTTTGCGGGTGAAACTGTCCGCCACCGGCAGCGCGAATCCGGCGCGTTGCAACAGCGCACCCAGATCGCGGATCTCGGCCATCGGCAGGATCCGGGGCGAGAGACCGCCGCTTATTTCGGCCTCGGCCTCGGCGAGACAGGCGCGCAGCTCATGCAGGGTCTGGCCGCCGAACAAAAGGGCGAGGAACAGCCCGTCGGGTTTCAGGGCGCGAAACCCCTGCACCATCTGCCCGACCGGATCATCCGCCCAATGCAGGCTCATTGCATGGATTACGGCATCCTGGCTGCCGGGGGCCAGGTCCAGCAGCGGCAGATCCGGGGATTGCGGCAGATCCGGCAGCGCATCGGCCCAGAAATCCGGGAAACCGCTGATCAGAACCGGCGCCGTAAACCTCCTGTTAACCGAAAGCAGTCTTTCCTTGATCTCATCGGCAGCTTCTTCAAGCAGAAAGAAGGCCGGATCAGGCGAGGCGACCGCGCGGCGGCGGTGCAGCGAAAGGGCGTGGCGATCGGTCAGGACAGGTGCGGACATGATGGCGGAAAATAGGGGGCGCAGGCAAAGATGCAAGCGAAGATAAGGTGATCGGGGCGCCGTCCGGCCGGCCTGCTTTGCTTGCGAAAACACTGGGGCTCGGGCTGATCCGCGCGGTGTTTCCGCCGCAATGCATTGCCTGCGGCGGGCTGGTCTCGTCGGATTTCGGGCTTTGTGGCTGCTGCTGGCGTGACACGCCGTTTATCACCGGCGCCTGCTGCAGCACCTGCGGCCTGGAAGTGCCCGCAGATCCGGATGCTTCCGGGGCAGCTGGCGGCGGGGGCCACCTTTGCGAGGAGTGCCATGCCGCCCCCCGCCCCTGGGCGGCCGGGCGCGCGGCGATGCTGTACAAGGCGGTCGGGCGCTGCCTCGTGCTGGCGCTGAAACATGGCGACCGGCTGGATCTGGCGCGCCCCATGGGCGAGTGGCTTGCGCGCGCCGCCCGGCCCCTGCTGGCCGAGGGCATGGTTATCGCCCCGGTGCCGCTGCACCGCTGGCGGCTCTTTCGGCGGCAATATAACCAGGCCGCGCTTTTGTCGCAGGAGCTGGCCCGGCTGACCGGGCTCGCCCATCTGCCCGACCTCTTGACCCGCCCGCGCGCCACCGGCAGCCAGGAGGGCCGCTCACGCGAGGCGCGCTTTGCCGCGCTGGACGGCGCGATCCGCATTTCACCGCGCAAGGCCGCGCGGATCCGGGGGCGTCCGGTGCTGCTGGTCGATGATGTGATGACCTCGGGTGCGACATTTTCCGCAGCCACTGCCGCCTGTCATGCAGCAGGCGCAGGGCCGGTATCTGTTCTCGCCCTCGCACGCGTTGCACGCAATGGTTAAATCCCTATAGTTCCATCCGGAATAAGGGACCAGCCATGCGTAAAGTCGAGATCTACACCACCCCTACCTGCCCCTATTGCCTCGCGGCAAAGCGGCTTCTGACGAAAAAGGGCGTGGCCTTTACCGAGATTGACGTCAGCCGTGACCCCGATCTGCGGATCGCGATGACCAATCGCGCCGGCGGGCGGCGCTCGGTTCCGCAGATTTTCATCGGCGACACCCATGTCGGCGGCTCGGACGATCTGCATGCGCTGGAGCATGAGGGCAGGCTTGATCCCCTGCTGGCCGGCTGATGCGCGCGGCTCTGATCCAGCTGAATGTGACGGATGACCCGGCTGAGAATCTCACCTCGGTCCAGGGCATGATTCGCACAGCGGTGGCCTCGGGCGCGGATTTCATCCTGACGCCCGAGATGACCAATTGCCTGTCCTCATCGCGCGATCACCAGAGCCGCGTCTACCACCATGAGGCCGACGACCCGACACTCAGTGCTCTGCGCGAAGCCGCAGCGGCGGCGGGGAAACATCTGCTGATCGGCTCGCTGGGGCTGTTGACCGGGGATGCTGATGGGCGGTTCGCGAACCGCTCTTTCCTGATCGGGCCGGATGGCGACATCCTCGCGCGTTACGACAAAATTCATATGTTCGACGTCAATGTCTCGGAAACCGAGATTTACCGTGAAAGCGCGGGCTATCGGCCCGGCGACCGCGCGGTGGTGGCGGAAACGCCCTTCGGCAAGGTCGGCATGGCGGTCTGTTATGACCTCCGGTTCCCGCATCTCTTCCGTCGCCTCGCAAAAGGTGGCGCAGAGATCCTGACCGTGCCGGCGGCCTTCAACGACACCACCGGGCGCGCCCATTGGGAGACCCTGCTGCGCGCCCGCGCCATTGAAAATGGCTGTTTCGTTCTCGCCCCTGCCCAGACCGGATTTCACCGCGAGGCGCATGGCCGGGGGAGGCGCACCTGGGGCCATTCGCTTGCCATCGCGCCCTGGGGCGAGGTGATTGCCGATGGCGGCACCGAGCCCGGCGTCACCCTGGCCGATCTCGACCTTTCCGAGATCGCGCGCGCAAGGGGCCGGGTTCCGGCGCTGACCCATGATCGCGATTTCAGCGGGCCGGATACACCCCTATGAGCCAGGATCGCACCGAAGACATTGCCGTCGCGCTGTTTGGCGAATTGTTCATGACCGATCAACTGGCGCGCAACCGCATCTCGAAAGCACTGCCCAAGGGCATGGAACTCTCGCAGTTCTCGGTGCTGAACCACCTCGCGCGGGTGCAGGATGAACGCAGCCCGGCGCAGCTCGCGCGCGCCTTCCATGTAACGCGTGGCGCGATGACCAACACGCTGTCGCGGCTGGAATGGGCCGGGCATATCCATATCCGCCCCGACTGGGATGACGCGCGCCGGAAATTCGTGGCGATCAGCCCCGCCGGACGCGCCGCCCGCGATGCCGCCGTCCAGGCGGTGACGCCGATGATTGCCGAAGTGGTCGAGGCACTTGGCCAGGACCGGGTGCGCGCCGTCCTGCCGGTCCTGCGCGAGATGCGGGCAAGGCTGGA